>WVSO01000084.1 GCA_015689745.1 Rhodobacterales bacterium HKCCSP123
TGGAGGCCGCCACGATCCGGAGGTCGAGCGCGACCGGATCGTTCGAGCCGAGGCGTGCAGGCTCGCGTCCCAGCCGGGGCAGCCCGTCGCGACAAAGGCCATGGCGGCGCCCTCGAACAGCGCGGCGGTCACGGCTCCGGCGTGATGCACGGCCCGGCCCGCCGCGACCAGCGCCGCCAGCTCGTCGTCGAGCCCGGGGGCCGCCAGCACGAGGGCGGCATCCGTCTTGAGCATCAGCCGCGCCTTCTGCGCCGCCTGTTCGCCACCGCCCGCGATGACCACGCGCCGTCCCGTGGTCCGGATGAACATCGGAAAGCTCTTCATGCCGCGGCCTCCTGGTTGGTGCCGTGCGCCGCCCAGAGCGCCCGCGCCGTCTCGTCGGGGGCCGAAACGCCCAGCGTCTCGAGGGCCAGCGCCGCCGTGCCGATCACCACCGCCTCGGCGAAGGGATCGGGCGTCGTGCCGTCCCGGAGACCGGCAAGGCTCGTGTCCCGCCGCGGCCCCTCGGACAGGCGCACCGCCTTGTCCAGCGCCGCGGGATGGGTGCCGTCGAAGGCCGCGCCGTTCCGCAGGCCGAAGCCGGCGACCGCCTTGGCCGGATGCCGTTCGAACTCGCCGCCGCCGCCCTTGATGACGCTCAGCGCCTGCCAGCCGAGCAGCCCCGCCGCCTCCGCCTGCAACAGCCGGTACGAGGGGTGAAAGACCCCCTGCACGCTGGCCGCCGCGCGGGCGGGGTTCAGCATCCGGCAGACCGTGTTGATGCAGGAGCGCAGCCCGAGGACGGACCTGAGCGAGAGAAGCGCGAACAGCGCCGGGTGCAGCCGCTCGAGCGGCAGGTAGACGATCCCGCGGCGGTCGAGGGCGGACTGCGCGCCCCCGGCGTCGGCCACGGGAATGCCTGCGGCCGCCAGATGCGCGCGCACCGCCGCGTCCGACCCGTTCCAGCCATGCAGGATCACCGGATGCCCGGCCTCCGCGACCAGTCGCGCCGACAGCAGGAACCACGGCAGCCCGCGCGAGCGCCCCGCCGCGTAACTCGGCCAGTCGAGCGCGGCATGGGGCAGGGCGGGGCAGGCGGCCTGTGCCGCCCCGGCAAGCCCGGCGATCTCGGCCGCCGTCTCTCCCTTCATCCTGAGCAGCATCAGCAGCGCGCCGACCGCCTCGGGCGCGGCCTCGCCCGAGAGCATCGCGGCCATGGCCTCGGCCGCCTCCTCGCGCGTCAGCGACCGCGACCGCCCCGGCCCGCGCCCCAGCGTCGCGACATGGGCCGCCAGGCTCATTCCGCCGCCTCCCTCTGCGTCGCGCGGGCCAGCAGCGCCGCGATCTCGGGCCGGCAGGAGCCGCAGTTCGTGCCGGCCTCCAGCGCCGCGCCCACGGCCTCGACGCTCATCAGGCCGCGCGTCTCGATCGCCGTGACGATGGTGTTGATGCCGACCCCGAAACAGGCGCAAAGGACCGGGCCGGGGTCGGGCAAATCCGCCGGCGGGCGGCCCGTCAGCGCGCCGTGCCCCGCGGTTCCCGGCAGCGTGGCGAGGTGGTCGCGCATCACCGCCACGGGCTCGGGGGCCACGAACAACGCGGCCATCAGCTGCCCGCCCTGCGTCAGCGCGATCCGCGCCGTGCCCCGCGCGGCATCCTCCAGCACCGTCGCATCGGCCTGCGGCAGGTCGAACAGGCGCCGCGCCTCGGCCTCCCAGTCGGGGGGGGCCACGCATCCGGCCAGCTCGGCGCGGTGGCCGCGGCGCGTGGTGGCCAGCGCCCAGTACGCGCTGTCGGCGCGGATCGGCCCGACCGACACCGCGAAGCCGTACCACGCGGCCTGAAACCGCCGCACCGCCACGACCGCGGCCTTGCTCTCGGGTTGCCCCGAGACCGGGTCCGTCGCCGCCGCGACCAGCGCGCAGGTCCGGCCGGACGGCGCGGTTTCGCCGGTCCAGTGCATCGGCGCGAACAGCTGTCCCGGCTGCACCGCATCGGTGATCCTGACCCGCAGGATCGCCCGGCCATGGGCGCTGTCCACCTCGGCCAGGTCGGCGGCCGCCAGACCCAGCCGCGCCGCGTCGCCCGGGTGGATGTCGAGAAACGGCTCGGCCAGGTGCGCCGAAAGCTTCGCGCTCAGCCCGGTGCGGGTCATCGTGTGCCACTGGTCTCGCACCCGGCCGGTGTTCAGACGGAACGGGTAGCGGGCCGAGGGTTCGGCCGCCGGCGCGCGCGCGGCGACCGCCACCAGCCGCGCCTTCCCGTCGGCATGGAAGAACGCCCCGTCGCCGAAGAACCGCCCGCCCGCGCGGGTCGCCGTGACCGGCCAGCGCGTCGGCGGCAGGGCGTCGTAGCCCGCATCCTCCAGTCCCGAGAGGCCCGAGATGTCGAAATCCCGCCCGAACCGCCCCGCGATCCCCGAAAGCGCGGCGTATTCGCGAAAGATCTCGGCCGGCCCCGCGTAGTCGAAGGCCGCATGCCACCCCATGCGCCGCCCCACCTCGGCCAGCATCGCCCAGTCGGGCCGCGCAAGGCCCGGCGCGGGCAGCACAGCCCGCTGGCGGCTGATCGTCCGGTCCGAGTTCGTGACCGTGCCGTCCTTCTCGGCCCAGGCGGCGGCGGGCAGCAGCACATGGGCCAGCCGCGCGGTATCCGTCGCGCCCGTCACGTCGCTGACCACCACGAAATCGCATCCCGCGATGGCCTCGCGCACCGCATCGGCCTCGGGCATCGAGACGGCGGGGTTGGTGTGGATGATCCACAGCGCCCTGATGCGGCCATCACCCACCGCGCGGAACATGTCGACCGCCTTCAGCCCCGGCGCGTCCGGCATGGCGGGCGCATCCCAGAAATCCCGCACGGCGGCCCGGTGATCCGCGTTCTCGAGGTCCAGGTGGCAGGCCAGCATGTTCGCAAGCCCCCCCACCTCGCGCCCGCCCATCGCGTTGGGCTGCCCCGTGACCGAGAAGGGGCCCATCCCCGGCCGCCCGATCCGCCCCGTCGCCAGGTGGCAGTTCAGGATCGCGTTCACCTTGTCGGTGCCGCTCGTGGACTGGTTCACCCCCTGGCTGTAGATCGTCACGACCCGCTCGGTCCCGATCCAGAGCCGGCAGAAGGCCGCGATCTCCGCCTCGCCGAGGCCCGTCTCGCCCCGGTCCGTCATGGCCGCCCGCAAGGCCGCGTCAAAGCCCCGGGTCCGCGCGAGGAACCCCGCATCGACCGCGCCGCCGTCGTGGATCGCCCGGAAAAGCCGGTTGAACAGCGCCACGTCGCCGCCCGGCGCGATGGCCAGGTGCATCTCGGCCCCGTCGCAGCTGGCCGTGCGCCGCGGGTCGATCACCACGACCTTCGTGCCGCGCGCCTTTTTCGCCGCCATCACCCGCTGGTGCAGCACCGGATGGCACCAGGCGAGGTTCGATCCCACCAGCACCACGAGATCCGCTTCGTCGAGATCCTCGTAGGTGCCCGGCACCGTGTCCGTGCCGAAGGCCCGCCGGTGCCCCGCCACGCTCGACGCCATGCAAAGCCTTGAATTCGTGTCGATGTTCGCCGACCCGATGAACCCCTTCATCAGCTTGTTGGCGACGTAGTAATCCTCGGTCAGGAGCTGCCCCGAGACGTAGAAGGCCACGCTGTCGGGCCCGTGCTCGGCGATACTCGCCGTGAAGCGGTCCGCCACCAGTTGCAACGCCGCGTCCCAGCCCGTCTCGACCCCACCGACCAGCGGCGCGCGCAACCGGTGGCCCAGGCCCACGGTCTCGCCCAGGGCCGAGCCCTTGGAACAGAGCCGGCCGACATTCGCCGGATGCGCCGGGTCGCCCCGCACGATCACGCCGCCCGCCCCGTCGGGCCGCAAGAGCACCCCGCAGCCCACCCCGCAATAGGGGCAGGTCGAGCGCGTCTCGGGCAGGGCGCTGCCGTCCATCAGGCGGCGCTCCTCTGGCCGAGCGCCGACCCGTCGATCAGGATGCGGCCCCCCTCGACGCGGACGGGATAGGTGGCGATGCGCGCATCCTCGCCCACCGCCGCCCCGGTCTCGAGGTCGAAGACCCAGTTGTGCAGCGGGCAGGTCACGCGGGTGCCATGCACGATCCCCTCGGCCAGCGGCCCGCCCTTGTGCGGGCAGGCGTTGGACGCCGCGAAGACCTCGGCCTCGGCGGTGCGGAACACCGCGATGCAGCCCGCCCGCGTCCTGACCAGCCGCGCGCCGCGCAGCGGCACGTCCTCCAGCGATCCGATGTCGATCCAGCTCATTCCGCAGCCTCCAGCGTGAGATCGGCCAGCGGCGCGTAGCCACGGGCCTTCGTGGCCGCATGCTCGGCCCAGGGGTCCTTGCGATAGATGCCCTGGCTCACCTCGAAGGCCGCGATCAGCCGCGCGCGTTCCTCCGGGTCGTCGACGACGCGCGCCTTGACCCAGTCGAGCCCCACCTTCGCGACCCACTTGTAGGGCCGGTCGAGGTACTTCGCGTTCTCGCGGTAGAGCTGGATGAACGCCACCGTCAGGTCGATCGCCTCCTGCTCGGTGGGCACATCGGCCAGCCGCTCGGTCTCCTTCACGTCCATGCCGGCGGCCCCCGCGACACCGACCTGGTAGCCGCTGTCGACGCAGACGATGCCCACGTCCTTGCAGGTCGCCTCGGCGCAGTTGCGCGGGCAGCCGGACACCGCCAGCTTGACCTTGTGCGGTGTCCACGATCCCCAGAGCACCTGTTCCAGCTTGATGCCGAGGCCGGTGGAATCCTGCGTGCCGAACCGGCAATGATCGGTGCCCACGCAGGTTTTCACCGTGCGCAGACCCTTGGAATAGGCGTGGCCCGAAACCAGCCTCGCGCGGTTCAGATCGGCCCAGATCGCGGGCAGATCCTCGCCCTTGACGCCGAGCAGGTCGATGCGTTGCCCGCCCGTCACCTTGACGGTCGGCACCTTGTACTTGTCGGCGGCATCGGCGATGGCGCGCAGCTCGTCCGGCGTGGTGATCCCGCCCCACATGCGCGGCACCACGCTGAAGGTGCCGTCCTTCTGGATATTGGCGTGCTTGCGCTCGTTGATGAACCGGCTTTGCGGATCGTCGCGATACTCCAGCGGCCAATCGGCCAGCAGGTAGAAGTTGATCGCCGGGCGGCAGACATGGCAGCCGTTCCGGGTCTTCCAGCCCAGCTCCTGCCAGACGGCCTCCTGGCTTTTCAGCGGCATGGTCTTGATCAGCCGCCGCACGTCGTCATGGGTGTGGTCGGTGCAGCCGCAGACGGGCTGCGCCGTGGGCATCCGGAACGCGTCGCCCAGTGTCACCTGCAACAGCTGTTCCACCAACCCGGTGCAGGTCCCGCAGGAGGCGCTGGCCTTGGTCGTGGCGCGCACCGCGCCCAGGTCGCCCGCGCCGCCCGTGATCGCCTCCACGATGGTGCCCTTGCAAACGCCGTTGCAGCCGCAGATTTCCGCCTCAGGCGGCAAGGCTGCAACGGCCGACAGAGGGTCCGCTGAAGCGCCCCCCTGGCAGGCGGGCCCGAAGATCAGCGTCTCGCGCATCTCCTCGATGTCGGTTCCGTCCTTGATCAGGCCGAAGAACCAGTTGCCGTCCGCCGTGTCGCCGTACATGACCGCGCCGACCAGCCGGTCGCCCTCGATCACAAGGCGCTTGTAGATGCCGCGCGCGGGATCGCGGTAGACGATATCCTCGCGCCCCGGCGCGTCGGCGAAGTCGCCCGCGCTGAACAGGTCGCAGCCGGTGACCTTGAGCTTGGTTGCCACGTCCCTGACAACGAACGCATTTTCGCGCCCGAGCAGGCTGTCGGCCACGACCTTCGCCTGGTCGTAGAGCGGCGCGACGAGCCCGAAGAGATGCCCGTCGAACTCCACGCATTCGCCGACGGCGTAGATGTCGGGGTCGCTCACGCTCTGCATCTGGGCATTCACCTCGACGCCCCGCGCGACGCTCAGCCCGGCATCGGTGGCAAGCCGCGTCTCGGGGCGGATGCCGACCGCCATGACCACGAGGTCGGCGGGCAGGGTCGTGCCGTCCTCCAGCAGGACCGCCTCGGCCCGATCCTCGCCGAGGATCGCCTTGGTCGAGGCGCGGGTCAGCACCGTGATGCCCTTGGTCTCCAGGTCCTTTTTCAGCAGGTAGCCGGCGGCCTCGTCCAGCTGGCGTTCCATCAGGTGTCCCATCAGGTGAACCACGGTCACCTCCATGCCCCTGAGCGCCAGCCCCGCGGCCGCTTCCAGCCCCAGAAGCCCGCCGCCGATCACCACGGCCGCGCCGCCGCGGTCCGCCGCCGCCACCATGGCGTTGGTGTCATCGAGGTCGCGATAGGTGATGACGCCCGGCAGGTCGCGGCCCGGCACGGGGATGATGAAGGGTGCCGATCCCGTCGCGATCAGGAGCTTGTCATAGGCCACCGTGCCCTGTTGCCCGGTGACCGTCTTGGTCGCCCGGTCGATGGCGACGACATGTTCGCCGAACCGGCAGGTGACGCCGCGCTCGGCATACCAGGCGTCGTCATGGGTGACGATCTCGGCATAGCTCTTCTCGCCCGACAGGACGGGCGAGAGCATGATCCGGTTGTAATTGCCCCGCGGTTCCGCGTTGAAGAGCGTGATCTCATAGGCCTCGGGCGCGGCCTCGATCAGGTGTTCCAGCACCCGGCCACTGGCCATGCCCGCCCCGATCACGACGAGTTTCTGCTTGCTCATGTCGTTCACTCCGCCGCCACGGCCTTGGGCGTTTCCGCCGCCACGGCCTTCGGTTTCGGTGCCGCGCCGGAGGCGTGCTTGGACTGGTTGCCGTGCTCGTATTCCTCGAGGAAATCGAGCACCTCCTGCCGGTAGGCGTAGTAATCGGGGTGCTCCAGCAGCGCCTTGCGCGTCCGCGGGCGCGGCAGGCCGACCTCCGTGATCTTGCCGATCGTGGCCCGCGGCCCGTTCGTCATCATCACCACCCGGTCGGCCAGCAGGATCGCCTCGTCCACGTCATTGGTGATCAGCACGCAGGTCTTCTTGTCGGCCTCCCAGATCTTCTCGATCTCCTCGGCGAGGTTGCCCCGCGTCAGCGCGTCGAGCGCCGACAGAGGCTCGTCCAGGAGCAGCATCTCGGGGTCCATCGCCAGCGCGCGCGCCACGTTCACCCGCTGCCGCATGCCGCCCGACAGCTCGGCCGGCCGCCGCCCCGCCGCATGGCTCAACCCCACCATGCCGACGTAATGCGCGACCTTGGCCGCCCGCTCGGCCCTCGACAGCTCGGGGAACATCGTGTCGACCGCAAGGCCCACGTTCCCGTTCACCGTCAGCCAGGGCATCAGCGAGTAGTTCTGGAAGATCACGCCGCGTTCCGGCCCCGGCTCCGTCACCGGCCGCCCCTTGAACAGGACCTCGCCCTTCGTGGGCATCTCCAGGCCCGCCATCAGGTTGACGAGGGTCGTCTTGCCCGTGCCCGAGAAGCCGAGAAGCACGAGGAACTCGCCCTCCTCGACGGCCAGGTCGATGCCCTGCAGCACAGGCGTGTCGCCGTAGCTCTTGGACACGTTCTTCAGGTCTAGAAACGCCATTGTCCCGGCCCTCAACGGTTGTTGGTGAAGGTGAAGAGCGACTGGATCGTGTACATCAGCCGGTCCAGCAGGAAGCCGATGATGCCGATGGTGAAGACCGCCACCATGATCCGGCCGAGGCTCTCGGAAGACCCGTTCTGGAACTCGTCCCAGACGAATTTGCCAAGGCCGGGGTTCTGCGCCAGCATCTCGGCGGCGATCAGCACCATCCAGCCCACGCCGAGCGAGAGGCGCAAACCGGTGAAGATCAGCGGCAGGGCCGAAGGCAGCACCAGCTTCCGGATCTTGCTCCAGGTGCCCATCTTCAGCACCTTCGAGACGTTCACCAGGTCCTTGTCGATGCTCGCCACACCCAGCGCGGTGTTGATCAGCGTCGGCCAGAGCGAGCAGAGCGTCACGGTGATCGCCGAGACGAGAAAGCTTTTCTCGAACCAGCCGTCATCGGTGACATAGACCGCCGAGACGACGATCGACACGATCGGCAGCCAGGCCAGCGGGCTCACCGGCTTGAACACCTGGATCAGCGGGTTCAGCGCGGCATTGGCCGTCTGGCTGAGGCCTGCGGCGATGCCCAGCGGCACGGCCACGACCGTGGCCAGCAGGAAGCCGAAGAAGACCGTTTTGATCGAGGTCCGGATCTGGCTGTAGAAGGTCGGCGCCCCGGTGAACTCGCGGTAGCGCGGCTCGTCTCCCGCGGCGATGCGCTCGGCGTTGCGCTCGTCCTGGCGGGCGTAGAAATCGGCGGCGCGTTCGCGGGTGCGCACCGCGTCCTCGTTCAGGCCCACGGCCTGTTCCCAGACCTGCGCGGGGCCGGGGATCGCGCCCAGCGAGGTCTGCACCTGCGGCGCCAGCGTCCCCCAGAGCGCGAGAAAGGCGAGGATCGCCAGAACCGGCACGCCCAGCAGGCGCCAGATCTCGCCCAGGTGGGCCCTGGGGTTGTCGCCTGCACCGATGCGCAACAGGGGCGTGATCCAGGCCAGGCCAAGAACTCGGAACCAGGTGTCGGCCTTGGTGATCGCGGCAAAGCGGCGTTCGCGGCGCGCCTCGCGGTCGGCGTCGAAATTCGGGTCTACGGTTGTCATCTGTCCGCTATCCTCTGCAGCGCGGCATCTGGGCCGGGTCAGGGGCAGGGCGGGCGCGTGTCGTTACGGAAGAACGACAGGATCACTACGGGATCACGACGCGCCTGAGCCTGCCTGAAAAATGGGCGCCGCATCGCCTCGCGGCATGCGGCGCCGCAGCGAAATTAGCCTTGCACCTCGCCATCGACCACCAGCTGCCCGCCGGTCAGGCCGATCGGGAAGCTGTCGATGTAGGCGTTGGGCGTGCGGCCGTCATAGGGGATGCCGTCGATCAGGTCGGTCGCCACTTCGCGGAACCCGTCGGTATCCCAGGGGAAATCCGCCTCGTCGGCCAGGCCGTCCTCGACCAGGCTGCGCGCGGCCTCCAGGTAGATGTCGGGCCGGTACACCGAGCGCGCGACCTCGTGGTACCACGCGTCCGTCTGCGGCTCGGCGATCTGGCCCCAGCGGCGCATCTGGGTCAGGTACCAGACCGCGTCCGAGTAGTAGGGATAGGTGGCGTTGTAGCGGAAGAAGACGTTGAAATCGGGCACCTCGCGCACGTCGCCGGGCTCGTATTCGAAGGTGCCGGTCATCGAGGCGGCGATGGTCTCCACGTCGGCGCCCACGTATTCGGGATAGGACAGGATCTCGACCGCTTCCATGCGGTTGGCGTTGTCGTTCTCGTCCAGCCACATCGCGGCCCGGATCAGGGCGCGCACGATGGCCTGCGTCGTGTTGGGGTTTTCCTCGACGAACTCGGCGGTCAGGCCGAAGACCTTCTCGGGGTTGTTCGGCCAGATCTCGTAATCGGTGATGACCGCCACGCCGATGCCGCGCTGCACGGCGGCCTGGTTCCACGGCTCACCCACGCAATAGCCGAAAATCGTTCCGGCCTCGAGGGTTGCGGGCATCTGCGGGGGCGGGGTGACGGACAGGAACACGTCCGCGCCGATCTGCCCGGTGATGTCCTGCGGGCTGTAGTAGCCGGGGTGGAGGCCACCGGCCGCCAGCCAGTAGCGCAGCTCGTAATTGTGGGTCGACACGGGGAAGACCATGCCCATGTCGAAGCGGATGCCGTCGTCGCGGAACTGTTCGACCACCGGGGCGAGCGCCGAGGCGCTGATCGGATGCTGCGGGCGGCCATCGGGCATCGAGGGGATGTGCGGGCGCATCAACTCCCACACCTCGTTCGACACGGTGATGCCGTTGCCGTTCAGGTCCATCGAGAACGGGGTGACGATATGCGCCTCGGTGCCGTAGCCGATGGTGGCCGCGATGGGCTGGCCGGCCAGCATGTGCGCGCCGTCGAGCGTACCGTCGATGACGCCGTCGAGCAGGACGCGCCAGTTGGCCTGCGCCTCCAGCGTGACGAACAGGCCTTCATCCTCGAAATAGCCCATCTCGTAGGCGATCGCGAGCGGGGCCATGTCGGTCAGCTTGATGAAGCCGAAGGTCAGCTCGTCGACTTCGAGGTCCTGGGCCGCCAGCGGCCCGGCAAGGGCCGTCGTGGCGACGAGCGTGGCGATGAGGCATTTCATTGTGACGTGTCTCCTGGCTGCTGTCCGGCGGAAGGGAGAGGGGGGAGGACCGGACAAATGACAAAAAGCCGCTGATCACGCCGCCTGGTGGCGACACGATCGAGCGGCTTTGCTCGGCATCCCGTGCGTTGGGAAAATTCGGTGCGAAGACGCCATTGCCTTCGCGTGTTCCCTGCGTGCCAGCCTCGGGCGAGTCGTTCAAGCGCGCTCTGCCCGGCTGGCCCATTCCAATGCTGCAGCGCCGCATTCCGCGGCCGCATCTGCCGCAAAAATGTGCATCAACCCGGCGAAGGATCAAAAACCCGCCCATCGAAAAACCCGTCCCCCTCCAGAATCACCCGCCCCGCCACCGACGCGACGGGGGTGGGGTGGGCGAGGGTGCCTTCCAGTTTCTCGGATGCCCCGGGCAGGTCTGCGCCGGTGCCGTGCATCGCGGCGCGATAGAGGTCGCTGCGGAACACGCGCGCCGCCCGGTCCATCGCCTCGGCCGGGTCCTGCCCGGTCCTGCTGGCGACCTGGCTGGCGATCCATTTCGCCTGGCTGCGCCATGGAAAATTCGCGGCGCCGCGGTGGAACTCGAGGAACCCGGGCGTCTCGCGGGTTTCCCCCGAGGCTGAAATGACCATATGGCCCGACAGGGCGCGGTCGATGACCTCGGACGGCACGTCGAGCCACTTGCCCCGCGACAGCAGCTCGGCGGCGGCCGTTCGGCTGTCGGGCTGCGACAGCCACCGCCCGGCCCGCCAGACCGCCCGCATGAGGCGGCCGAGGAGATGAGGTTCGGTTTCGGCCCACTCGGTCCGCGTGGCCAGCACCTTTTCCGGCGCGAAGCGCCAGATCGCGCGCCCCGGCAGCAAGAGCGCCCCCGATCCGCCCTCGACCGAGACCGAGCCCCAGGGCTCGCCCACGCAGAACGCGTCGATATCCCCGGCGGCAAGCGCCTGCGCCATCAGAGGCGGCGGGACCGTGCGGATCTCGACATCGACGGCCGAGAGGGGCGTGGCCGAGAACCAGACGTGCAGCAGCTCGACATGCATCGAGAAGGGAAAGGGCACGCCGAAGGTCAGCCGCCCCCCCGCCACGGCAGCCAGCGCCGCCCCCGCGGCGGCGGCATCGGCGAAGTCGAACGGGTGGCCGACCTGCCGCAACCGCGCCTCGAGTGCGCGGCTGACGCCGATGACGTTGCCGTTGACCGACAGGACCGATACCGCCGACATCGCCGTGGTCACCCCACCCAGCCCCAGCGCCATCGTGACGGGGACCGGCGAGAGAAGCTGGGCCGCGTCGACACGACCGAAGGCGAGCATGTCGCGCACCGACGACCAGGACGGTGCCGCGACAAGATCGAGCGTCAGCCCCTCCGCCTCGGCAAAGCCCATTTCCTGCGCCGCGATCAGCGGGGCCGCATCCACCAGCGGCATGTAGGCGACGGGCAGGGACACGGTCTTCATTGCAGCAGCCCCGCCGCCGTCACCAGCGCCTCGGCCACCTCGGCCACCTTGCGACCCTGGTCCATGGCCGCCTTGCGCAGGATCGCGTAGGCCTCGTCCTCTCCGATCCCCTTGGCCTTCATCAGCAGGCCCTTGGCGCGGTCGATGACCTTGCGTTCCTCGAGTGCGCGGCGGGTCTCGTCCAGCTCGGTCCGCATCTGGCGCATCATCTGGAAGCGCGCGATCGCGGCATCCATCACGGGCTTCAGGCGCTCGGGCTGCAGCCCGTCGACGACATAGGCCGAGACACCCGCTTCGACCGCCGCCCGCGCAAGGCCGCCCGCCGCGCCGGAAACGAACATCGCCACCGGACGCTCCAGCGGGCCCGAGGCCAGCGTCAACTCCTCGAGCATGTCGCGGGTCGGGTTGTCGATGTCGATCAGCACCACGTCCGGCAGGAAGGCCGCGATCTTGCGGGCAAGGCCCGTGACGTTCCCGATCACATGGACATCGTAGTCGCCGCTGTCTTTCAGGGCGTCCACGATCGCGATGGCGCGGTCGCGATCTTCCTCGACGACGACGATGGAAAGCGGGGCGGTCATGACTTGCGCATGATCCGCGTCAGCCGGCGTGGCAAGGGATGCGTCCCTGCCATGCGACGCGCGGGCAAAAGGTGCCCAAAGCTTGAGCAGTCCGTGGCAAACGCGCCCATTCCGTGACGCGGTTGGATATTCGATCCGCCTCGGTTGCCTGATCCCCCGTCAACGCCGGGCTGCCCCTCCGCCGTGGCTTGTCCCCACCCCGACACCGCCGGCGACCTGTCCTTGCGCGGGGCAGGGTGGCGGCATATCCGTCCCGTGGGTATGATGTGCAGCGAGGACCCGTCTCGAATGCTGGCGGACCCGAAGGAGACACTTGAATGCCGCTGACCGCAGCCACCCGGGCGGCGCGCCTCTCCGTGGCGCCCATGATGGACTGGACCGACCGCCATTGCCGGTATTTCCACCGGCTGATGTCGGCGCGCGCGCTGCTCTATACCGAGATGGTCACCGCCCCGGCCGTCCTGCACGGCGATCGCGACAGGCTTCTGGGGTTCGATCCGGCGGAACATCCCGTGGCGCTGCAACTCGGCGGCTCGGATCCCGCCGAACTGGCCGAGGCCGCGCGCATCGCGGCGGGCTACGGCTATGACGAGATCAACCTCAACGTGGGTTGCCCCTCGGACCGGGTGCAGTCGGGGTGTTTCGGGGCCGTCCTGATGGAGCGTCCGGGCCTCGTCGCCGACTGCGTCGCGGCCATGATCGGCGCGAGCCCGGTCGAGGTGACGGTGAAATGCCGGATCGGCGTCGATGAGCAGGTGCCGGAGGAGGTGCTTCCGCGTTTCCTCGAGACCGTCTCGGCGGCGGGCGTGCGCCGCTTCACCATCCACGCCCGCAAGGCCTGGCTGCAGGGCCTCAGCCCGAAGGAAAACAGGGATATCCCGCCGCTCGACTACCCGCTCGTGCACGCCATGAGGCGCGCCTTTCCGAACCTTCACCTGTCGATCAACGGCGGCATCACCACGCTGGCCGAGGCGCGGGAGCATCTGGCCGCCGGGATGGACGGGGTGATGATCGGGCGCGCCGCCTATCACGCGCCCGCCGAGGTCCTTCTGACCGCGGACCGCGACATCTTCGGCGATCCGGCACCGCCGAAGACCGCCGAAGAGGTGGCGCTCACGATGCTGCCCTACATCGACGCGCATCTGGCCGCGGGGGGGCGGCTGCACCAGGTCACGCGGCACATGCTGGGTCTCTTCGCCGGGCAGCCCGGCGCGCGCGCCTGGAAGCGGACCCTGAGCGAAGAGGCGCATCGCGACGGGGCGGGGCCGGGGGTGGTCGAGCGCGCGCTGGCCCATGTGACGCGCCGCGCCGCCTGATCCCTGCATCTGCGCACAGTTGCTCTCGCCGATCACTCTTCCGTTCAGCCGCGCGCCCGGTTAAGCCGCGCGAAAACCCTGAACGGAGGACCCGAAGACCATGCCGGAGCTGTCAGAACTGGTGCCCATGCTGGCCCTGATCCTCGTGATCGGAGGCTTCGCCGGCGTGATCGCGGGGCTGCTTGGCGTGGGCGGGGGCATCGTGCTGGTGCCCGCCTTCTACTTCGCCTTCGAAGGGCTGGGCTACGGGCCGGAGGGGCTGATGCAGATCTGCCTCGCGACCTCGCTTGCGACGATCGCGGTGACATCGCTCCGCTCGCTTCTGGCGCATAACAGGAAGGGGGCGGTCGACTGGGAGATCCTGAAGGGCTGGGCGCCCGGCATCGGCATCGGCGCGGCGCTTGGCGTGGTGGCGGCCAGCGGGCTGAGGGGCGAGGTGCTGATGGTGATCTTCGCGGTGCTCGGGCTGGTGGTGGGCCTCTACCTCGCTTTCGGGCGCCCCGGCTGGCGGCTGGGAGACGCGATGCCGACGGGGCTGGGCCGTGCGGTGACGGGTCCGGTCCTCGGGTTCCTGTCGGTGCTGATGGGCATCGGCGGCGGCAGCTTCGGGGTGCCGCTCATGTCGCTTTATGGCGTCGCCATCCACCGCGCCGTGGCGACGGCGGCGGGCTTCGGGCTCGTGATCGCGGTGCCCTCGGTCATCGGCTTCCTGCTGGTGCCGGGCTCGACGGAGAACCGTCCGCCCTTCACGCTGGGGCAGGTGAACCTCGTGGGGTTCGGCGTTGTGGTCGCGATGACGCTGATCACGACGCCCTGGGGGGTGAAGCTCGCGCACGGGACCGATCCCGTCAGGCTGAAGCGCCTCTTCGCGGTCTTCATCATCCTCATGGCGCTCAACATGGCGCGCAAGGCGCTGACGGGATGAGCGGGCTTGACCGCGGGTTCGAGGTCTTCGCGGCCGAGCCCGCGACGCGGGACTGGCTGGAGGCCGCCCGCGGCCCGGCCCTGGCCGCGGCGGTGGACCCCGCACTGACGGCGCGCTGGCTGCGCCACGGCGGGACCTGGTTCGCGGGCGTGGACGTGCTGGAGAACGACGCCGAAGGCCGCGTGGGGCAGGGGCCCCGGCTGGCCGGTGCCGCGCTGGCGGCGGCCGAGCGCGTGACGGGCCCCTTGCCGCTCCATCCCGCGCAGGTCTCGGTCACCTATCCGGGCTACCCGCGCCGCGACGCGGACGAGACCGAGGCCGCCCACCGCTACCGGCTGAACCGCGATGCCGCCCATCTCGACGGCCTTCTGCCCGAGGGGCCGGAGCGCCGCCGCCACCTGCGCGAGCCGCATGGCTGGATCCTTGGTATCGCGCTGACCGCGGCGGATGCCGGCGCGGCCCCACTGGTCGTCTACGAGGGCAGCCACGAGGTGATGCGCGCGGCCTTTCGCGCCGCCTTTGACGGAATCGCCCCCGAGGCATGGGGCGACGTGGACGTGACCGAGGCCTACCAGGAGGCGCGCCGCGCCTGTTTTCGGACCTGCCCCCGCACCGAGATCGCGCTACAGCCCGGCGAGGCGGTGCTCGTTCACCGGCTTGCCCTGCACGGCATCGCCCCCTGGGCCGAGGGGGCAGGGGCCGCGCCCGAGGGGCGGGCCATCGCCTATGTCCGCCCGTGCCTGCCACGCGTCGAGGACTGGCTCGACCTGCCCTAGCGCAAGGTCTGGATCGGGCCGCGGCCGGTCGTGTCGAGGGGGCGCCGCCAGCGGTAGACGAGGAACATCACGCTCACGCCCGCCATCTGCACCAACAGCCCGCCGTTGAAGAGCATGGCGAAGGGTGCCGGAATGCTGGCCAAGATGCCCGGCGGCGGGTCGGGCGCATCCTCGCCCGACATCAGGACCTGCACGACGGTCAGGGCCACCCAGACCGACAGCCAGACGGGCAGGGTGGCGGGCTTCGCGCCGATCACCCTGTCACCCTGCCGCGCGATCCAGAGGCGCAAGACGAACCAGACCGGCCCGAGAAACACTGCCCAGAGGAGCACGCCGGGCAGCACCGCGATGAAGGGCGGTTGCTCGAAATAGTCCATCAGCGCCGCGCCGAAGGGCAGGTCGGGGTCGGTCGCGGCGTAAAGGACCGGGAAGAAAACCACCGTCACGGCCACGCCCGCCACGATCCAGCCGAAGAACCACGCGAACAGCCGCAACTGGCGCAGCCCGGTGACGGGCCGCATCGGCCCCATCCGCGTGTGGGCGCGTAGGCGGCTCACGCCTCGCCGCGCCGCTTCAGTCGGGCGGCGCGACCGCCGC
>WVSO01000085.1 GCA_015689745.1 Rhodobacterales bacterium HKCCSP123
CCGCGGGCAGGTCGGCTGCCGCGACGACCTCGGGCGGCGCGCCGCGGCGCAGACGCTCGACATGGGTGAAGCGGACCCACCCGCCCGCAAGGCGATGGGCCGGGCCGCCCGCAAGGGCCGGATCGGTCAGCGGAATGGGGCGGAGATACGCATCCGTCATGACAGCGCGCGTTACGACCCCCGCCCGGGCTTGGCAAGGCTGCACCTGTCGAATTCTCCCTGTCCGAAAGACCATCTTGACCTAGCGTCATCCCGTCAGCTTCATGGCGGCATGGACGCGCGCGCACCTTTCAGAAGTGGCAGGCTGACCGGCCGGCCCGCCGACCAGGGGGACGCGGGCCTTTATGCCACCCTGTTCGGCCCCGACCGCGGCCCGTCCCGCCAGATCGCGGACCTGCAGGACTGGGCACGCCACGGGGTCGCGCCCTGGGTGCTGTCCCATGCCGGCCACCCGGTCGGCGTGGCCGGGTTCCGCATCGGGTTCGGCGATGACGGCCTCGAGCTGAGTTTTCACTTCCTGCCCGAGGTGGCGGGCCAGGGGCTCGCCAGCGAATTCGTGCAGGCGGCGCTGGATCACGCGGTTCTGGTCCTGAAGGAGGACCGCTTCTTCGCCTTCGTCCCCATCGACACCCCGGCGCCGAAACGCATCCTGGAAAAGGCGGGCTTCACCGCGGACCGGGTCGTGACGGGGGAGTGGCTGATGCGGCTCAGCCTGCCGCGGCCGATGGCGCGGAGGCCAGCGCCCCGAGCCGGCTGAGCCTGATCCCCTCGGGAGCCTCGACGCCCGGCGGCGCGCCGAAGGCCAGGACCTCCACCGCCTCGAAGGCCTGCGCGAGCCAGAGCGCCAGCGCCAGCGGATCGGTGACCGAGGACCCCGGCCCGTCATGGGCGTCGAGCACGAGCTTGGAGGGCGCCCAGACGCTGATCTGCCCGTGGCGCATGGCCCAGTCGAGCTCGGTCCGGCTGTCCACCACCACGCAGCGCGGATCGCGGGCGGCCAGGACCCAGGCCGATTGCTCGATGGCCAGCAGGTCGATGCGCCGCTGCGGCATGGCGTGGGCCGCGCGGGGCGCGGGCACCTCGGGACGGCCGACGCAGAGGATGAGCGGCGCGCCCCCCTCCTCCAGCCGGTCGAGGACGTCGGGCAGGTCCGGGCGCGCGATGGCCTCGGACGAGAGGTAGACGATGCGCGGATGCGGCGCGTCCTCGGGCAGAAGACGCAGGCGGCGGCGGTTCTCGGGCGCGTTGCGCAGGATCTCTACGCCCAGCACGTAAGGCCCGCGGTCGAGCTTGCCGATGCGCACGATGCAGCGCGCGGCCAGCGGGTGCAGGAGGATGCGGTCCGCGATGCGCGCGGCCAGCGTTTCCAGCAGGTTCACGCGTTCCTCGGCGAGGGCGGCGTCGATCGCCTCGACGATGGTGTCGTAGCTGAGGATGCGATCGACGTCATCGACGGCCTGTTCCGCGCGGGTCTCGACCTCGACCACCACGTCGAACTGGACGGTCTGGGTCACCCCGCGCTCGGACTGGAAGGCGCCGATCTCGACCTCGCGGCGGTGCCCGGTCATCGCGATACGGTCGCGCGGCGGGTCGCCGGCGAGCGCCTTGGCGCGTTCGGACGGGTGGCGGAAGGCCGTGGAAATCTCGTCGATCATGGGCGCGACGTAGCACGGGGACGGCCCGCGGGCCATGCCCGGAGGCGGCAGTCGGGCGGCGTTCCGCGACCTCTCAGTACTGCTGGCGGTAGAAGATGTGCTGCCCGTAGCGCGCGGTGCGCGGGTAGACGCGGGCCCAGGAGGGGTTGACCCAATCGGCGTGGTAGTGGGTTGCGCCGCGGGTCAGGTCGCGCGGGGCGCCATCCATCATGATGCGCGCGATATGGCCCGCGCGGTTCCACGCACGCTGATCGGTGACGATCTCGGGACGGCCGTCGCAGGTATAGGTGAACTGGCAGGCGTTGCGGCGGCCCGTGCCTTCGTTCACGACCGCGCAGATCGAACCGGGATAGTTGGCACTGTCGACGCGGTTCAGGATGACCTCGGCGACGGCATACTGCCCCTCGACGGTCTCGCCGCGGGCCTCGAAATAGAGCGCCTCGGTCAGGCAGCGCCATTGCGCGTTGCCGCGGGCGCGGCCCAGGCGGTCAAGCTCGGCCAGGCTCATCACGCGGGCGTCGGCGCCGCGGCCGGTGAAGGGCGCGCCAAGACGGCGGATGCGGTCCCGCGAGAGACCCGCCAGCGAACTGGTCTCGACGCCCATCAGCGCGCCGAGGCGCGTTCCGATGGCCATGTCGGCCGGAAGGTTGGAAGAACTCAGGGTCACCTCGGCCCCGGACGGGGACACGGAGGTGAAGACCACCGCGAGGACCGCGGCGGCAAGGCGCCTTGCCGTCATCATGTTACCCTTTCCGGGGTCTTCTGCCCCGCTTCGCACTGCCCAGGTCGTGATATCGCTGATTCGCGGGTTTACCCCCGAAGCCGGAAAGCGCCAAACGCGCACCGAATCTTGCGGATCGTCGCCGGAGGGCCTCAAGAATTAGACGTGACGCCCGTCAGTTCAGGGTCGTTCTTCATCCGATGTCTTAACTCTTCTCGGCAAATCCCTGTCAAGAATGGACAATTGCGCGGCGGCCAGCTTGGCGACGGGCACGCGGAAGGGCGAGCAGGAGACGTAGTCGAACCCCGCCTTACGGCTGAAGGCGATGGCCGAGGGCTGGCCGGCATGCTCGCCGCAGATCGAGATGATCACGTCGGGCCGCGCATGGCGGCCGCGTTCGGCCCCGAGCAGCATCAGCTCGCCCACCCCGTCGGCATCGAGCTGGGTGAACGGGTCCTCGGGGAAGACGCCCTGCTGGACATAGGCGGACATGAAGCGGCCCGCGTCGTCACGGCTGAGGCCGTAGGTCATCTGCGTCAGGTCGTTCGTGCCGAAAGACAGGAACGCCGAATGCTCGGCGATCTCGCCGGCGCGCAGCGCGGCGCGGGGCGTTTCGACCATGACGCCGAGGCGATAGGTGAAATCCTTGCCGGTCTTCGACTTGACCTCGGCGGCGATGGCGTCCACGCGGCCCTTCACCAGCTCCACCTCCCGGCGGGCCGAGACGAGCGGGATCATGATTTCCGGCACGACAGGCGCGCCCTTGCGCGAGGCCTTGATCGTCGCCTCGAAAATGGCCCGAGCTTGCATTTCGTAAATCTCGGGGACCGTAACCCCCAATCTCACGCCCCGCATGCCGAGCATGGGGTTGAATTCCTGCAAGCTCTCGATGCGGGACTGAACGCGGGACACGGGCAGGTCCAGCGCCTCGGCCAGCGCGCGGATGCCGTCGCGGTCACCCGGCAGGAACTCGTGCAGCGGCGGGTCGAAAAGACGGATCGTCACCGGCTGGCCCTGCATCATCTGGAACAGCTCGATGAAATCGGCGCGCTGCATGGGCAGAAGCCGGTCGAGCGCCGCGGCCCGGTCGGCAGGGTTCTCGGCGAAGATCATCTCGCGCATCACGGTCAGGCGCGCGGGGTCGAAGAACATGTGCTCGGTCCGGCAAAGGCCGATCCCGTCCACGCCGAAGCGCTGCGCCATCGCGGCGTCTTCGGGCGTGTCGGCATTGGCGCGGATGCCGATGTCGCGGGTCCCGTCGGCCCAGTCCATCAGCGTGGCGAAGGCCCCGCCGAGGGCGGGCTCCACCATCTGCGGCGCGCCCACGAGAACGTCGCCGGTCGAGCCGTCGACGGTGATCACGTCGCCCTCGTGAAAGATCTTGCGGCCCGGAACGGTCAGCATCTTCTTGCGCGTGTCGAGCTGCAGCCGGGTCGCGCCCGAGACGCAGGGCAGGCCGAGGCCGCGGGCGATCACCGCGGCGTGGCTGGTCATGCCGCCCCGTTCGGTCAGGATGGCCTGTGCGGCGTGCATGCCGCGGATATCCTCGGGCGAGGTCTCGCGCCGGACGAGGATGCAGGGCTCGCCCTGGGCGGCCATGGCCTGTGCCGCGCTGGCGGAAAACACGATCTTGCCGGTGGCGGCCCCCGGGGCAGCGGCGACGCCGCGGGTCAGCACGTCGCGCGCGGCGGTCGGGCTGACCTGCCGGTGGAGAAGCTGGTTCAGCGTGAAGGGCGGGATGCGCGTCAGCGCGTCCTCGCGTGTGATGATGCCATCCTCGGCCAGGGCCACGGCGATGGCCACCTCGGCGCGGCCCGACCGGGGGCATTTCACGGCATCGAGGATCGAGAGATGCCCGTTCATCAGGGTGAACTCGATCTGCATTTCCTCGCGCAGGCGCTCACGCGTCAGCTTGCCCGCGGCGCGCAGGGCCTCGATCGCCTCGGGGGCGGCGTCCTCGAGCGACTTGCCGCGCTTGTCGGTCAGGATGTACTGCGCATCGCTTTCCGAGAGCGCCGCGCGCCCCTGGCCCTGCGGCAGCCAGCGGCCCGTGACCTGCGGCGCACCCGTGTCGGGGGCCGCGAACTGAACCACGCCCGAGCCCGAGACGCCCTGCCCGATGCCGAGCGCCATTTCCTGCACGACGAGGCCGAGGCCCGCGTCGGCGGGCGCGCCCTGCGCCTGGCGCAGCAGGCGGGCGGTGGTCCCCTCCCAGGCGCGGGCCATGGATTTGAGCACCTCGGCCAGCTGCGCCGCGGGATCCTGGGGGAAGGGTTCCTCCATCTCCTGCTCGAACTCGGCCTTGGCGAGCCGCGGGGTCACCGGCCCCTCGAACCCGTCCGCGTCGAGCCGCAGCACATCGACGGCGTAGGAGCGGATGAAGCCCACGTAGAGCGCGTCCGCCGCCATGGACCCGTGCGCCTGTGCAAGCTGTGCAGCCTTGGCGTCGGTCATGCCGATGTTGAGGATCGTTCCGGGCCCGCCCCAATCGGGCATCTGCGAAGAGGAGCGCACCGACAGAAGCGCCCCTTCGTCGAAGACGCCGAGAAGCGCGGCCATGTCCGGCAGGCGCCCGCCCGCGATGGCGCGCACCGTGTCGAAGCTGAGTGCGACGGTCTTCGGCACCGGCAGGTCAAGCCGGACGAGGCGCTGAAGGCATTTCGCGCGGTTGCCATGCGTCGAGGTGCGGATCTCGGCCGTGGGCGTGATCTCGGTGAAGTCTGGGGTGGTCAACATGGGCGCCGGCACGTTTGCATCTGCAGCATTAGATACAACCCATGCGAGAACTGTCCAGTGCGCGCGTCGCTCCGGCTGTCAATTTGCCGCCCGGCGGGTCAAGGGGCCGCCTACCCCTCGAGCCGGGAAAGGTCGGCGACCGCGCCACAGGTCTCGACGATCCGGTGCAGCAGGTTCAGGCGGTTGCGGCGCACGACCGCGTTCTCGGCATTGACCTGCACCGCCTCGAAGAAGGCGTCGATGGGTGCGCGCAGATCGGCCATGCGGGACATGGCACCGGCGAAATCCTCGGCCCCGAGCGCCGGGATGATCGCCGCCTCCGCCTCGGACAGGGCACTGAAAAGACGGCGCTCCTCGTCGGTCTCGGCGAATTTCGGATCCGCGCCGAAGCGGTATTCGACGCCATCCTTCTCCTCGGCCTGGTGCAGGATGTTGGCCGCGCGGCGGTAGCCCTGCACGAGGTTCTCGGCCTCGGGCGTTGCCAGGAAGGCCGAGAGCGCGCGGGCCCGCGCCACCACGAGGGCGAGGTCGTCGACGGGCGGCTTCGACAGCGCCGCGTCGATCACGTCATGGCGGATGCCCTCGTCGCGCAGGTGCACCTTGAGACGGTCGTGGAAGAAGGCCAGGAGGTCGGTGGAGAGGTCGGGAACGAGGTCGCCCACGGTACGCAGCGCCTCGGCCGGGTCCTCGCCCCTCTCCTTCAGCCTGTCGGTGACGGCCTTGAACGCCGCGCCGAAGACGCCGCGCTCGGCGACCTCGGACAGGATTTCCTCGAGCGTATCGATGACATCATCACCGACCTTGGGGCGGCTCAGCTCGATCTTGTGGCGCAGGAGCTGGGCGTCGATGAACCGGTCGAGGCGCATCCGCCGATGCTCGGCCAGAACGATGCGGATGATGCCCAGCGCCGCACGGCGCAGTGCATAGGGGTCTTTCGAGCCCGTCGGCTTCTCGTCGATGGCCCAGAAGCCCGTCAGCGTGTCGATCTTGTCGGCCAGCGCCACGGCGACCGACAGGGGCGCGGTGGGCACGGCATCGGAAGGGCCGAGCGGCTGGTAATGTTCCTCGGCCACGGCGGCGACCTCGGGCGGGTGGCCCGCCTGAAGCGCGTAGTAGCGGCCCATGACGCCCTGCAACTCGGGGAATTCATAGACCATCTCGGAATGCAGGTCGGCCTTGGCGATGCGCGCGGCGGTCTCGGCCTGATCGGGGTCGGCGCCGACCATCAGCGCGATCTCGCGGGCAAGGGCGGCAACGCGGGCGATCTTGTCGGCGACCGAGCCGAGGCGGCGCTCGAAGGTGACGGATGCCAGGGCGTCGAGCCAGTCGGCCATGCCGGCCTTGGCCACGCGCAGGTCGTTTTCCCAGAAGAACTTGGCGTCCGACAGGCGGGCCGAGAGAACCTTCTGATTCCCGGCGAGAATCGTCGCCCCGTGATCCGTGGTCTCGCGGTTGGCGACGGTGACGAAGCGTTCGATCCGGCCATTTTTCGGGTTCTTCACCGAGAAGAATTTCTGGTGCTCGCGCATCGAGGTCTGCAGCACCTCGGGCGGGAGACCCATGAAGTCGGCCCCGATCTCGCCCATGAGCACCACGGGCCATTCCACCAGCCCCGCGACCTCGGCCAGAAGGCCCGCGTCGGAAACCAGTTCCAGGCCGTTCGCAAAGGCCATCTGCTCGGCGTCGTGGCGGATGTGCTCGGCGCGTTCTTCGGCGCGCAGGATGACCTTGGCGCGCTTCAGCTTCGCCTCGTAATCGGCGAATGTCGTGACGGAAAACCGGCCCGGCGCCATGAAACGGTGGCCCTCGGTGGTGTCGCCCGCTGCGATGCCGTCGACGTCGAAGGGGACGACCTGGGACCCGGCCTCATCCGACAGCAGGCAGAGGATCGAGTGGAGCGGCCGCACCCAGCGAAGCGACCCCGCCCCCCAGCGCATCGACTTGGGCCAGGGGAAGGTGCGGATCACCTGCGGGACGACCTCGGCGATGATCTCGGCGGCGGGGCGGCCTGCACGCTCGATCACGGCGAAATAGACGTCGCCCTTCTTGTCGGGGCGCACCTCGAGCTGGTCCATGCGCACCCCTGCCCCGCGCAGGAAGCCCTCGATCGCCTTCTCGGGCGCGTCGGTGCGCGGCCCGCGGCGTTCCTCGCGCGTGGTCGGGCTTTCGCCCGTCAGCCCCTCGAGCGTGAGGACCAGCCGGCGCGGCGTGGCGAAGGCGCCCGCCGAGGCATAGGTCAGCCCCGCCTCGACAAGACCGTCGGTCACGAGCCGCTTCAGGTCCGCGGCGGCGCGGGCCTGCATGCGGGCGGGGATTTCCTCGGAAAAGAGTTCGAGGAGAAGATCGGGCATTGTTCAGATCCAGTCGAGGTTGACGCGGGTGACGGGGTGGGTTCCGGCCACGGCCTCGCGCAGCGCGGCAAAGCGCGGGCGCAGGTCGCGGAACTTGTTTTCATGGGTCTCGGCGACGGTCAGCCCCACGAGATCGAAGAGCTTTTCGGCCAGCATGTGCTCGAGCAGGTCCAGCTCGGCCCCCTCGATATCCATCTTGAGAAAGGCGATGCGCCCCCCGGCCTTGGCGGCCTCGGCGCGGATCATCTCGGGGAGCGCGATCATCTGCACGTCGATGCTCGCGCCCGCCTCTTCGTTGATGTTGCGCCCGCCGGGGATGACGGTGGATTTCACCGAGCCGCCCTTGGGGTTGTCGTCGAAATTGGCCGCGCGCATCAGTTGAACGCTACCGGCGGTGACGCCGACGGCGACGTTGTGGAGGATCACGTTCTCCATCCCCGCGACGCGGGCCGAGAGCTGCCCGAAGGCGTAGGGGTCGGGCTCGAAGGCGTGGACGGTGGCCCCGGTCTCGGCAAGCGGCGCGGTCACGTCGCCCACGTTCGCGCCGCAGTCGAAGACCAGGTCGCCGGGTTCCAGCATCGACAGGATGCCCTGCATGAGCCCACGGGCGAACTGCGCGCGTTCGTTGCGCTGCTGGCGGCGCTTCAGCTTGTCGTAATCGGCCTTGAGGGCCTCGTGTTCGGCCTGCAACTCGTCCACCACCTAATCCTCCAGGCTGCCGTTCCACTGGTGCCACGCATAGGCCCGCCCGTCGGGATAGACGGCGATGACGCGGTCGGCGCCGGGGCGGATCTCGGTCTGCGACAGGAACGCCCGCGCGTCTCCGGCCTCGAGAGCCGCGCCGATCGCGGGGGCGTCGAAACAATCGAACCAGTCGGGCGCGATCAGGGGCGTCGCATCCGGGTAGGGAGCCGCACGCGCGACGAGCGAAGCGGGGTCGGCCACGGAGAAACACCCGCGGAAGCGCAGGGGCGACGTGTCGGCGTCGATGCCCTCGAACCCGTCATGGGCCAGCGCCTCGATGCTGCCGTCGGCGAGGGTCACGGTCAGCTCGGCGCTGTCGATGGGGTCGTAATAGGCGCGCGTCTGGAACCACCATTGCGCGCCCGCGAAGACGGCGGTGACCAGAACGATCGCGACGACGACCCAGCGCCCCGAAGTCATGCGGCAGGTGCCTCCGCGGTCCATCCCCCTGCCCCGGTCTGCACGAAGGCATCGGCGCAGAGCTTGGCCAGTGCGCGGACGCGGCCGATATAGGCCTGCCGCTCCGTCACCGAGATGACGCCGCGCGCATCGAGCAGGTTGAACAGGTGGCTGGCCTTGATGCACTGGTCATAGGCCGGGTGCGCCATGACGATGCGCTTGCCCGTCTTGGGGTCTTCGGCCGGTTCCTCGAGCAGGCGCTGGCACTCGGCCTCGGCATCCTCGAAATGGCGGAAGAGCTGATCGGTCGTGGCCGCGTCGAAGTTGTGGCGGGAGTATTCCTCCTCGGTCTGGCGGAAGACGTCGCCATAGGTCAGCGGGATGGGCGCGGAGGGGTCGTTGAAGGGCATCTCCATCACGTGATCGATCCCGAGGACAAACATCGCCAGCCGCTCGAGCCCGTAGGTCAGCTCGCCCGAGACCGGGTGGCAGTCATGCCCGCCGACCTGCTGGAAATAGGTGAACTGCGACACTTCCATGCCGTCGCACCACACCTCCCACCCCAGGCCCCAGGCCCCGAGCGTGGGGCTTTCCCAGTCATCCTCGACGAAGCGGATATCGTGCAGCGCCATGTCGATGCCGATCGCCTCGAGGCTGCCGAGATACAGTGCCTGCAGGTCGGGCGGCGAGGGTTTGATGAGCACCTGGTACTGGTAGTAGTGCTGCAGCCGGTTCGGGTTCTCGCCGTAGCGCCCGTCGGTCGGGCGGCGCGAGGGCTGCACGTAGGCCGCGGCCCAGGGCTTCGATCCAAGGCTGCGCAGCGTGGTTGCCGGGTGGAAGGTGCCCGCGCCCACCTCCATGTCATAGGGCTGCATGATCGCGCAGCCTTTCGACGCCCAGTAGGACTGAAGGCGCAGGATGATCTCCTGGAAACTCTTGGGGGTGTCGGGCATGGCATCGCTCGGGCGTTTGGATCGGCCCGGCTTCTCTAGTGTCACACTCCGGTGCGGTCAACGCGCGCGCGGGCCGGATGGCTTGCCATTGCGCGGTTTTCTGGTGCATTCCAAGGGAGTTTGGACAACGCCCCCGCCCGTCGGGGTGCCCGCCCTCGGCCGGGTGGTGCGCAACAGGATGACTGAGGAATTTGAGACCGATGCAACTTCTGGGACTTCGCGGGCTGCAGGCCCTTCTGCTCATCGTCACCCTGGGGCTCGTGACGCTTCTGCCGGGGCAATTGCGCGCACAGGACGCGGTCTTCATCCAGGTCGAGAGCCACGCGACCCTGGGCGAGACCGAGCGCCGCGCGCGGGCCTATGCGCAGATCGTCGAGAACGTGAACGGCTTCCGGGCGCAGACCGGGCTCTATGCCATCGCCCTCGGCCCCTACGCGCCCGCGGATGCGCAGGCGCTGCTGCTGGAGCTCCTGCGGCGGGGCCTGGTGCCGCGCGACAGTTTCGTCGTGGACGGCCTGCCCTATGTCGCGCAGGTCTTTCCGGTCGGCGCCGACGCGCTGAGCCAGGCGGCGCAGCGGCTGCCGGCCGACAGCGCCGAGGAGGTGGCCGAGGAGGCCGTCGCCACCATCGAGGAAGAGGCCGCCGAGCCCGTCATCCCCGAGGAAACGGTCCAGCAGGCCCGCCAGAGCGAGGCGCAGCTCGATCGCGCCGGACGCGACGCGCTGCAGATCGCGCTGCAGTGGTTCGGCTTCTACGATTCCGCGATCGACGGCGCCTTCGGGCCCGGCACCCGGAGCGCCATGTCCGCCTGGCAGGAGGCCCGCGGCTTCGAGCCGACGGGGGTGCTGACCTCGCGGCAGCGGGCGCAGCTTCTGGGCGACTACCGGGCCGAGCTCGCCGCGCTCGGCATGGAAAGGGTGCGCGACGAGCGCGCGGGCGTCGAGATCGACCTGCCGCTCGCGATGGTCGGCTTCACCGGCTACAACTTTCCCTTCGCGCAATACGATGCGGTGGGCGACAGCGGCGTGCAGGTCCTGCTGATCAGCCAGCCGGGCGACCGCAACACGCTGTTCGGTCTCTACGAGATCATGCAGACGCTCGAGATCGTGCCGCTGGAAGGCGAGCGCGAGCGGCAGGGCGACCGCTTCGTGCTGACCGGCCGGTCCGAGACCCTGCGCAGCCACACCGAGGCGCGGCTGGTGGGCGGGGCGGTCAAGGGCTTCACGCTGGTCTGGCCGCCGGAGCGCGACGCGCAGATCGCCCGCGTGCTGCCGATGATGCAGCAGAGCTTCAGCGCATTGCCCGGCGCGCTCGACCCGGGCGCGGTCCCCGAAGGCCTGGGCGAGGACGTCGACATGGTCTCGGGCCTCGAGGTGCGGCAGCCGGAGCTGGTGCGCTCGGGCTTCTTCATCGACGCGCAGGGCAGCGTCCTGACCACGACCGAGGCGGTCGCGGGCCAGTGCGCGCGCATCCTGATCAACGAGGCCTACCCGGCCTCGGTCGCCTACACCGACGAGGCGCTCGGCCTGGCCGTCCTGCGCCCCGAACAGCGGCTGGCACCGCTTGCCTTCGCCGAGATGGCACAGGCCCCCGGACGGCTCCGGTCGGACATCGCGGTGGCGGGCTTCCCCTTCGAGGGCGCGCTGAGCGCGGCCTCGATGGCCTTCGGCACGCTCGCCGACCTGCAGGGCATCAACGGCGAGACCGAGGTCCAGCGCCTCGACGTGGCGACCCAGGCAAGCGAGGCGGGCGGCCCCGTCTTCGACACGACGGGCACGGTGCTCGGCATGGTGCTGCCCGGCATGTCCTCGGGCCGGGCGCTGCCCGAAGGGGTGACGCTGGCGCTGCGCGCCGACCAGCTCGGCCCGGTGCTGGCGGCCGCCGGCGTCAGCCCGACGCTCTCGGCCCGGACCGAGGCGATGAACCGCGAACGGCTGGCGCGGCTCGGCGCCGACATGACCGTCACGGTGAGCTGCTGGAACTGATCCCCGCGCCGCTCAGGCGGCGGGGCGGAAGACCAGCGCCACGCCGTTGATGCAATGCCTGAGCCCGGTGGGCTCGGGCCCGTCCTCGAAGATATGGCCCAGGTGGCTGCCGCAGCGGCGGCAGTGGCATTCGGTGCGGAGGATGAAGAGAAGCTGCCGGTCCTCCATCGTGCCGATGGCGCCGGGCAGCACGTCCCGGAAACTCGGCCAGCCCGTGCCGCTGTCGTATTTCGCGGCGGCATCGTAAAGTGGCAGGTCGCAACCGCGACAGTGGTAGAGGCCGGGGCGCGACTCCTCCAGCAGGGGGCTGGTATGGGCGCGCTCGGTCGCGCCCTCGCGCATCACGGCGTATTCCGCCTCGGACAGCATGGCACGCCATTCGGCCTCGGTCCGGGTGACCTCGAAGGGGCCGGGGGCGATGGCGGCCGGGGCGCGGCCGGGCCGCAGGAGGGCGGCGGCCAGCGCCGTGGTCATCAGGTGGCGACGGGTGGTCATGGGACCCTCCGGACGATGTGGGGACGGGAAACCGGGCGAGGCATCGGCAGTCCGGGGACGGGGACGGCCCGGGTTTCCGGGCCTTCTGCCGATCCGGGCCATGGGGTACCCGGCGCCTCGCCCGGTGGGGTGGACCGGCCCGCATGGTTTGGCGCATGGCGGGCCGGCCCGGTCACGACGGCAAGGGATCTGCACCCCGCCGCCGATCGGTCGATCACATCGCGTCGGGCAGAAGCACCGTGTCGATCACGTGGATGACGCCGTTCGACTGGTCGACATCGGCCTGCGTGACGGTCGCCATGCGGCCCTGTTCGTCCTCGATCATCACCCGGCCGTTGACCATGCGCGCGGTGAAGGTGCAGCCGCCGACCGTCTCGATCGGATGGGCGCCGCCCGAGGCGTTGATCATGCCGACGATATCGCCCGAGAAGGCCTCGGCCGCGACGACATGGCAGGTCAGGATCTCGACCAGCCGGTCGCGGTTGCGCCGCTCGAGCAGCGCCTCGACGGAGCCTGCGGGCAAATCGGCGAAGGCGTCATCGGTGGGGGCGAAGACGGTGAAGGGGCCGTCGCCTGCCAGCGTGTCGACAAGGCCCGCCTCGGTCACGGCGGCGACGAGGGTGGTGTGGATGGGCGAGTTGACGGCGTTCTCGACGATGCTGCGCTCGGGGAACATCGGCGCGCCGCCCACGGTGGGCACGTTCTGGGCAAGGGCGGTGCCCGCGATCAGCGTGGCGGCGAGGGTGGCGGTCAGGGTCTTAAGGGACATGGGTGTCCTCCATCTGTCGGTTTCAGGTCCACCGGCCCCGTTGAGCGGGGCGGCGATGTCCTGAACCACGAGGACGGAGCCGCCCCGGTTTCAGGGCAGCGCGGTTTTTTCGTTCACGGATGCGTGAGGAAGGATCAGAGGGCGACGAGCGTGCCCAGCGCGAGGATCGCGCCGGTCGGCGCACCGGTCGGCGAGCCGCCGGGGGGTTCGTCCGAGATGGCGACCGCCGCCCCTGCCCCGAAAAGCTCCGACACCTCGGGCAGCGGGTCGATCAGCGTCACGGGCCCGTCCTCCATCAGGCCCAGCGGGATCGGCGCGGCATCGGCACCGGGCAGGAGCCAGACCTGCTGCGCCCGTCCGGGCGTCGGTCCACCCGCCACGCGGCGCAGCTGCAACGTTCCGTCGGGGTCGCGCGTCGCCGCGAGGCCAAGGCCCGACCCCTCGACCGGCACCATATGCGTCAGCAGGATGGTGCCCGGCGGAATCGCGCCACTGGCGATGTCGGGCACCCGGCCCGGAACCGGCGCGGGCGCCGTCCCGTCCTCGGGCAGGATCGCCACGCCCACCGCAACGGCGGCCACCGCCGTCGACAGCCCGGCAAGGCCGCGCCAGAGGCCGAGGCTGGTCCACAGGCCTCGGCCCGCGGGAACCGCGCCGAAAAGGCGCGCCTCGATCCCGGCCTGCAGCCGCGGGGGCGGCGCGACGGCCTCGACCTCCTCCCCGGCCAGGGCGGCGAAGCGCGCCTCCCAGTCGCGGACGGCGGCGATCAGCGCCGGTTCGTCGCGCAAGCGCGCCTCGAAGGCGCGGCGCTCGGCCGCGTCCATCAGCCCGAGGACGTATTCGGCGGCCAGCGCGTCGGGCGTCATGTCGTCGGTCGGATCGGTCATCGCGACAGGCACTCCCTCAGGCTGATGAGGCTGCGGCGCAGCCAGGTCTTCAGGGTGTTGAGCGGGACGGCGTGGCGATCGGCAAGCTCCTGGTAGCTCAGCCCGTCGAGATAGGCGCCGCGCACGGCGGCCGCGCGCTCCTTCGGCAACTCGCCGAGGCAGCCGGCGATGCGCCGCGCCTCGCCCGCCGCGATGGCACTGGCCTCAGGCGTGGGGCCGGGGGCGGCGATTGGCGCGACCGCGTCGAGATCGGCGGTCGGTGCGGGGGCCGCGCGCAGCCGGTCGATGGCGTGGTTGCGCGCCACCGTGATGAGCCAGGTCATCGGGCTGTGACCCGTGACGCGGTAGCGGTCGGCGCGGTGCCAGAGTTTCACGTAGACCTCCTGAAGCGCCTCCTCGGCGAGGCTGCGGTCCTTCAAGATACGCAGGCAGATGCCGAAGAGTTTCGCCGAGGTCGCGGCATAAAGCGCGGAAAAGGCCGCGCGGTCGCCCAAGGCGACGCGGGCGATCAACGCCTCGAGCTGCTCCTGGTCCGACATGCGCGCGCGCTCTCCTCGGGGGCACCATGTACGGCGGCGGGGCGGTTTGGCCAGCCCCGGTTTTTCGCCCTTCCCCTTGCAGCCCCCCGCGATATGTTGCATCCCCGCGACATTGGCGCGGACCACCCCGGACACGATCGAGGACCCCATGGCAGACGGCAGCTTGAGCATGGACGCGAAACCGACCGAAGAGATCTCGGTCCGCGAGGTGTTCGGCATCGACACCGACATGAAGGTCAGGGGGTTCCCCGAAAAGACCGACCGCGTGCCCGAGCTGGACAGCACCTACAAGTTCGACCCCGACACGACGCTGGCGATCCTTGCGGGCTTCAGCCACAACCGCCGCGTGATGATCCAGGGCTACCACGGCACCGGCAAGTCGACCCATATCGAACAGGTCGCCGCCCGCCTGAACTGGCCCGCCGTGCGCGTGAACCTCGACAGCCACATCAGCCGGATCGACCTGATCGGCAAGGACGCGATCAAGCTGCGCGACGGCAAGCAGGTGACCGAGTTCCACGAGGGCATCCTGCCCTGGGCGCTGCGCAACCCCGTGGCCATCGTCTTCGACGAATATGACGCGGGCCGCGCGGACGTGATGTTCGTGATCCAGCGCGTGCTGGAGCATGACGGCAAGCTGACGCTTCTGGACCAGAACGAGATCATCACGCCGAACAGGTATTTCCGCCTGTTCGCCACCGCGAACACCGTGGGCCTGGGCGACACGACGGGCCTCTATCACGGGGTGCAGCAGATCAACCAGGCGCAGATGGACCGTTGGTCGCTGGTGGCCACGCTGAACTACCTGAGCCATGACGCCGAAAGCGCGATCGTGCTGGCGAAGAACCCGCATTACAACACCGAGAAGGGCCGCCGCACCGTGAACCAGATGGTCACGGTCGCCGACCTGACGCGCACGGCCTTCATGAACGGCGAGCTGTCCACCGTCATGTCGCCCCGCACGGTCATCACCTGGGCGCAGAACGCCGAGATCTTCCGCGACGTCGGCTATGCCTTCCGGCTCTCCTTCCTCAACAAGTGCGACGAGCTGGAGCGGCAGACGGTCGCCGAGTTCTACCAGCGCTGCTTCGACGAGGAACTGCCGGAGAGCGCGGCGAGCATGAGCATCGGCTGATCCCGGTCGCCAGGGGGACCTGTCGGCAGGTTTCCCCTACTCGAACCGTTAACAAAACGTTAACAAGCGGCCATGCGCCGCTTGTCCCTTTCCCACCTTCTGACCCTGGGCGCCCTTGGCGGTCTGTTGGCCGTGTCCTGCGTCCCCGCGCCCCCGCCACCCCCGCCGGTCGCCTCCGCCGCGCCGGCCTGCCGCGTCGTGAACGTGGTGGACGGCGACACGGTCGACATGACCTGCCCCGGCGAAGGCCGCTTCCGCGCCCGGCTGACCGGCTACGACACGCCCGAAAGCTTCGAGCCCCGCTGCGCCGCCGAGGCGCAGGCCGCGCGGGC
>WVSO01000086.1 GCA_015689745.1 Rhodobacterales bacterium HKCCSP123
GGGCCGGTGGGTCGCGCAGATGGCCGCGGCCGAAGCCTCCGGCGGCCCTGCGCCGGTCTTCGAGCCGGGCCGGGCGCGGATGGATACGCGCCCGCGGCTTGTCGTCGGCCTCGACACGTCCTCGTCGATCGATGCGCAGACCCTGCGCCTGTTCACCGCCGAGGCCGAGGGCGTCACGCGCCGCACCGGGGCCGAGGTGCACCTGATGGCCTTCGACGAGGCCGTCTTCCGCGAGGACCGGCTCGACCCGTCCGGGTGGCAGGGGTTGCGCGAGGCCGAGGTCCGCACCGGGGGCGGGACGGATTACGCCGACCTGTTCGACAAGGCGGGCCGCCGCGATCCGTCGATGTTGATCGTTCTGACCGACCTCGACGCGGACCTTCCGCCCGCGCCGTCCTTTCCGGTGCTCTGGGCCGTTCCGCGCAGGGTCGAGGCACCCGGTTTCGGCCGGGTGCTCGTGATCGGCGAGAGCTGACGTTTTCCTCGAGGAAAACGTTGGGAAAACTGCAGTTTTCCCAACGCAAAACTGCAGTTTTGCGCCTACTCCGCCGCCCGCGCCTGCGCGGCGCTTTCGCGCTGGGCGCTTTGCCAGTCCGGCGCGATCCAGGGCTCGAGGTTCTCGCGCGTGAGCATTCCGCGCCCGAGGATATGGTCGGCGGCCTTCTCGCCCACCATGATCGAGGGTGCGTTGAGATTTCCGTTCGGAATCAACGGGAAGATCGAGCTATCGGCCAGCCTGAGCCCCTCCACCCCGATCACCCGCGCCTCCGGGTCGACCACCGCCATCGGGTCGTCGGCCCGCCCCATCCGGCACGTACCGCAGGGGTGATAGGCGCTCTCGGCGTGTTCCCGGATCACCGCATCCAGTTCCTCGTCGGTCTCTGCCCGTCCCGGCTGGATCTCGTGATCGACATAGCCAGCGATCGGGTCGGTCCTGAAGATCTCCCGCGTGAGGCGGATGGCGCTGCGAAACTCTTCCCAATCAGAGGGGTGCGACATGTAGTTGAACAGGATCCGGGGCGCATCGGCAGGGTTGCCCGAGCGCAGCGTCACCGCCCCGCGGCTTTGCGAGCGCATCGGCCCGACATGGGCCTGGAACCCGTGGCCCTGCGCTGCCGTCTTGCCGTCGTAGCGCACGGCGATGGGCAGGAAATGGAACTGGATGTCGGGGTAGTCGATGCCCGCCCGGCTGCGGATGAAGCCGCAGGCCTCGAAATTGTTGGACGCCCCCAGCCCCGTTCGCGTGAAGAGCCATTGCGCGCCGACAAGCGCCTTGCCCCAGAGCGACCAGTAGGGCGCGAGGCTGACCGGCCTTGTCGAGGCGTACTGGACGTAAAGCTCGAGGTGATCCTGCAGGTTCTGGCCCACGCCCGCACGGTCGGCGATGACGGGAATCCCGTGGTCCGCCAGATGCTTGCCCGCCCCAATTCCACTGAGCATGAGAAGTTTCGGCGAATTGATCGCACCGGCGGCCAGCACGACCTCGGCCCGGGCACGGATCACCCGACCGCCCGCCAGCCGCACGCCCGTGGCGCGGCCCTCCTCGATCTCGACGCGCTCGACCAGCCCGCGCGCCATGGTGCAGCGCCCGGTATTCAGCGCGGGCCGCAGGTAGGCCTTGGCCGCCGACCAGCGTTCGCCCTTCCAGACGGTCATCTCGAAGGCCCCGAAGCCTTCCTGCCGCTGGCCGTTGTAGTCGTCGGTCGCGCCATAGCCCGCATTCGCGCCGCTTTCGATGAAGGCATCGAAAAGAGGGTTCTTGCGCGGTCCCCGCGTGATGTGCAGCGGCCCGTCATGGCCTCGGAACGCCGGGTCGCCCGCATCGCCGTGCCAGGTCTCGGCGCGTTTGAAATAGGGCAGCACGTCGGCATAGCCCCAGCCCTCGGCGCCCATCCCTTCCCAGGTGTCGAAGTCGCGCGCATGGCCTCGGACGTAGATCATCCCGTTGATGGAGGACGACCCGCCCACCACCTTGCCCCGCGGGCAGGCCATGACGCGGCCGTTCATGTGCGGCTCGGGTTCGGTGACGTAGCCCCAGTCGTAGCGCCGCATCCCCATCGGGTAGGACAGGGCCGCGGGCATGTTGATGAAGGGACCCCAGTCCGAGCCGCCGTGCTCCACGACGATGACGGATTTCCCCGCCTCGGCAAGGCGATAGGCGATGGCGCAGCCCGCGCTGCCCGCGCCCACGATGACGTAGTCGGCTTCCATCAATAGGCCGCCTCCACCGGCGACATGCCGACGTAGACCGTCTTCAGTTCCGAATAGCTTTCGAGCGCCGCGCGCGAGTTCTCTCGGCCAACGCCCGAGCCCTTCCTGCCTCCGAAGGGCACTTCGACGGGCGTCAGGTTGTACTGGTTGATCCAGCAGGACCCGGCATCGATCTGCGCGACCACGCGATGTCCGCGCGCCAGGTCGCGGGTGAAGACCGCGCCGGACAGGCCGAGGTCGGTGGCGTTGGCGCGGGTGATCACTTCCTCCTCCGTGTCGAAGTCGAGGACGGACATGACGGGGCCGAAGATCTCCTCGCGCGCGATCGTCATGTCGTCGGTGACATCGGCGAAGATCGTGGGCTGGATGTAGCAGCCGGGCTTGTTCAGCCGGTTGCCGCCATAGGCGAGGCGCGCGCCCTCGGCCTTTCCCTTCTCGACATAGCCCAGGACGATCTGCAGTTGGTCCTCGCTCACCATGGGTCCGAGGTTCGTGGCCTCGTCGCGGGGGTCGCCGATGACGGCCCTCGAGACGCGCGCGACCAGCCGGTCGAGGAAGGCCTCCTTGATGCCGCGCTGCACGAAGACCCGCGTTCCGTTCGAGCAGACCTGCCCCGTCGCGAAGAAATTCGCGTTGATCGAGGCCGAGACGGCGGACTCGAGCTCGGCGTCATCGAAGATGATGAGGGGCGACTTGCCGCCCAGTTCCATCGTGACATGCTTCATCTGCGCCGCCGCCCCGGCATAGACCTTCTTGCCGGTTTCGGCCGATCCCGTCAGCGAGACCTTGGCGACGCGGGCATCCTCCACCAGCGCGCGGCCCACGGTGCCTGCGCCCTGCACCACGTTGAAGACGCCGGGCGGCGCGCCGGCCTCGACCAGGATTTCCGCGAGTTTCAGGGCGCTGAGCGGCGTCTGCTCGGAGGGTTTGAACACCATCGTGTTGCCGCAGACCAGCGCCGGAGCGGCCTTCCACGCCGCCACTTGCGTGGGGTAGTTCCACGCGCCCAGGCCAACGCAGACCCCCAGGGGCACCCGCACGGTATAGGCCCAGTCGCCCCCCAGCGGCACGTGCTCGCCCGTGAGCGTGCCCGCCAGCCCGCCGAAATACTCCAGCGCATCAGCCGCCGAGGTCGCGTCGGCGACGAGCGTTTCCTGGATCGGTTTGCCGGTATCCAGCGTTTCCAGCTCGCTGAGTTCCCGGTTGCGCGCGCGGATGATGTCGGCGGCCCGGCGCAGGACGCGCCCGCGTTCCACGGGCATCAGCGCGGCCCAGGGACCTTGCGCGGCCCGGGCGGCGGCAAGTGCTGCCTCGACCACCTCGGGCGTCGCCTCGTGCACGGTCGCGATCTGCTCACCGGTGCCGGGGAAGATCACCGGCATGGCCGTGCCCGCGGTATCCTCGAGGTATCGGCCGTTCACGAAATGGCTGGCTGTCGGTTGGGCTTGCATCATTCCCCCCTCGGGTAGCGTTGACTTTCTTCGAGAACATTCAGGTCCATGTGGTTGCGCATGAACCGTTCGGAGGCCGCGCGGAGCGGCTGGAAATCCCACGGGAAATAGGCGCCGTTGCGCAGCGCCTCGTAGACCACCCAGCGCCGGGCCTGGCTTTCGCGGACCTCCGCGTCGAAGGCTTCGAGGTCCCAGCGGGCGGCGGCCATCACGCGGAAGCGTTCCAGCGTGGCGGCATGCGCAGGGTCTTCGGCAAGATTGATCCGCTCGTGGGGATCGGCGGCCAGGTCGAAAAGCTGCTCGGGGTCGGCGGCGCAGTTGGTGTATTTCCACCGGTCCTGCCGCAACGCCACCAGCGGCGTGATCGAGGCCTCGGCGGCGTATTCCATCGCCACGGGACTCTCCCGCCGCCGCCCCCCGGCCAGCGGCACGAGGCTTTCGCCGTCGGTCCATGGCATGACCTCGTCCATGCTCACGCCTGCAAGGTCGCAGAGCGTCGGGCAGAGGTCGATGGTCGAGACCGGGTCCGCGACAAGGCCGGGGGCCATGCCGGGGGCGGCGATCATCAGCGGCACGCGGGCCGAGCCCTCGTAGAAGTTCATCTTGAACCACAGCCCGCGCTCGCCCAGCATGTCCCCGTGATCGGAGACGAAGACCACGATCGCCTCCTGCCGCGTGCGCTCGAGCACGTCGAGAAGCGCGCCGATCTTCTCGTCGAGATAGGAGATGTTGGCGAAATAGGCCCGGCGGGACCGGGCGATGTCGTCTTCGGTAATGTCGAAGTTCCGCCAGTCGTTCGCGTCGAAGATGCGCTGCGCGTGGGGGTCGTGGTCCTCGTAGGGCAGGGCGGGCACGTCCGGTTGCAGGTGCGCGCAGCCCTCGTAGATATCCCAGAAGCGCCGCCGCGCGACGTAAGGATCGTGGGGATGGGTGAAGCTGACCGTCAGGCACCAGGGCCGTTCGTCCTTGCCGCGGGCGAGGTCGTAGAGCTTCTGCTCGGCCATGAAGGCGACCTCGTCGTCGTATTCCATCTGGTTGGTGATCTCGGCCACGCCCGCGCCGGTGACCGACCCCATGTTGTGATACCACCAGTCGATCCGCTCGCCGGGCTTGCGGTAATCGGGTGTCCAGCCGAAATCGGCAGGGTAGATGTCGGTCGTCAGCCGCTCCTCGAAGCCGTGGAGCTGGTCGGGGCCCACGAAATGCATCTTGCCCGACAGCCCGGTGTAATAGCCCGCGCGCCGCAGGTGATGGGCATAGGTCGGGATGGAGGAGGCGAACTCGGCCGCGTTGTCGTAGACGCCCGTGCAGCTGGGAAGCTGGCCCGACATGAAGCTTGCCCGCCCCGGCGCGCAGAGCGGGCTGGCGGTGTAGGCATTGGCGAAGCGGGTCGAACGCTCGGCAAGCGCCCGGAGGTTGGGCGCGTGCAGCCAGTCGGCTGGGCCGTCGGGGAAGAGCGTCCCGTTCAGCTGGTCGACCATCACGATCAGGATGTTGGGGCGGGTCATCGCGCGTCTCCGAGGGCGAGGTCGAGATAGCCCTCGACCGTGGCGATCGCGGCGGCGGCGTCGGGCGGCCCGGCTTCGGCCAGCGCGTGACGGATGTAGAGCCCGTCGATCAGCGCCGCCGCCGTGCGCGCCACGCCGGGCGCTTCGGCGCAGAGCGGGTGCAGGCCGTGGGTCAGGTTGGACACCAGCCGGTGCTGGTAGATGCGCAGAAGCCGTGCGGCCTGGGGCTGTGTCTGGGCCAGAACGTAGAAGTTGAGCCAGGCCGCCACCACCTCGGCGCGGAAGTTCTGGCCGCCGAAACTGGCCCGCACGATCGCCGAAACCCGCCCGCGGGGAGAGGTCGCCCGCGTGAGTTCCCGCCGCGCCTCGGCCCCGAATTCCGAAAGAATCGCCCGCATCGCGGCGAGGAACAGCTCGTCCTTGGAGCCGAAATAGTGATGCGCCAGCGCGCTCGATACCCCCGCGGCCCTGGCGATCTGGCCAACGGTCACGTCAAGTGAGCCCGCGCGCCCGATCTCGCCAATCGTCGCGTTGACAAGCGCGTCCTTACGCAGTGCCATCATGCCCGTGCGCGGCATCGCATCCTCCAACCCGGTTGCAGAACCGCAAGACACATGATTTTAATTGACTGGTCAATCAACAAAACGACCAACACCAGGGAGAGACAGAGATGACCATCTTGAACAGGACCGCCTGCAGCGTACTGGCCCTTGGCCTGACCGCGGGCGCGGCCATGGCGCAGGACGACTGCAGCACGGTAACCTTCTCCGACGTCGGCTGGACCGACATCACGGCGACGACGGCGGCCACCACCGTCGTGCTCGAGGCGCTGGGCTACGAGACCGAGGTCCGCGTGCTTTCGGTGCCCGTGACCTACACCTCGCTCGCCGCGGGCGATCTTGACGTGTTCCTCGGCAACTGGATGCCGACGATGGAGGGCGACATTGCGCCTTACCGCGACGCGGGCACCGTCGACACCGTGCGCGCAAACCTCGAAGGGGCGAAATACACGCTGGCCACCAACGCGGCGGGCGCGGCGATGGGCATCGCCGATTTCTCCGACATCGCGGGCGCTGCGGAGGCTCTGGACGAAAGCATCTACGGCATCGAGCCCGGCAATGACGGCAACCGGCTGATCATGGACATGATCGCGGCCGATGCCTTCGGGCTGGGCGCTGCCGAGTTCGAGGTGGTCGAAAGCTCCGAACAGGGGATGCTGGCGCAGGTCGCCCGCGCCTCCGACCGGGACGAGCCCATCGTCTTCCTCGCCTGGGAGCCGCACCCGATGAACGCGAATTTCGACCTGACCTACCTGACGGGCGGTGACGACTGGTTCGGCCCCGACCTCGGTGGCGCGACGGTCTACACCAACACCCGCGCGGGCTATGTCGAGTCCTGCCCGAACGTCGGCGCGCTCCTGACCAATCTCGAGTTCACGCTGGCGATGGAAAACGAGATCATGGGCGCGATCCTGAACGACGGCGAGGACCCGCGCGATGCGGCGACGGCCTGGATGGCGGCCAACACCGACGTGGTGATGGGCTGGCTCGACGGGGTGACGACCATCGACGGCGGCGACGCCGCCGCGGCGGTCTCGGCCGCGCTCGAGATGTGATCCGATCCCCTGACGACCAAAGGGCGACGCGCGTTCCGGCGTGCGTCGCCCCACTCTTGCGAGGATGGCGCCGATGCTCAGATGGCTGACCGAGTGCGACGAGGGCTGGCCCGAGGGCCTGGGCCTGCTGGCCGCACTGTCCGAGTGTAAACTGCGCGTGGGCGATGCCGCCGAGGGCGGGTTCGACTGGTTGCAGGACAACCTGTCGGGTGTCTTCGACGCGATGGCCGCGGCGCTCGAGGTGCTGATCGAGGCGATCCTCGCGCTCCTTCAGGAGCCGCCGAACACCGGCTGGATCTGGGATCTGCGCCGGTCCGAGATCGCCTATCTCTATCCCGAGGCGCTGCACCCGATCCTGATGACGGCCATCTTCGCTGGCCTCGCCTGGTGGCTGCACCGCGGCTGGAAGATGCCCGCGATGATCGCCGTGGGGCTCCTGTTCATCATCAACCAGGGCTACTGGGAAGAAACCACCGAAAGCCTGACGCTGGTCCTGTCGGCCTGCGTGGTCTGCATGGGGCTGGGCGTGCCCATCGGCATCGCCGCGGCGCACCGGCCACGGCTCTACGCCGCGATGCGGCCGGTGCTCGACCTGATGCAAACGCTGCCGACCTTCGTCTACCTGATCCCTGCCATCGTCTTCTTCGGCATCGGCATGGTGCCGGGGCTGATCGCCACGGTCATTTTCGTCCTGCCCGCGCCGATCCGCCTGACGCATCTGGGGATATCCTCGACGCCCACCTCGCTGCTCGAGGCCGCCGACGCCTTCGGGGCCACGCCAAGCCAGAAGCTCTGGAAGGTCGAGCTGCCCTATGCCACGCCGCAGATCATGGCGGGGCTGAACCAGACCATCATGCTGTCGCTGTCGATGGTCGTGATCGCCGCGCTGGTCGGTGCCGACGGCCTTGGCGTGCCGGTGGTCCGCGCGCTGAACCAGGTGAACACCGGCCTCGGCTTCGAGGCGGGGCTCATCATCGTGGTCGTGGCGATCCTGCTCGACCGCGTTCTGAGGGTGCAGCGCCGATGACCGTGACCCATGACGCCGCCTGCCATTGCGGCACGGTGAAATTCCGCGTGACCCTGACCGATGGCCTCGCCACCGCCCGGCGCTGCACCTGTTCCTATTGCACGATGCGCGGGGCGGTCGCCGTCTCGGCCTCGCTCGACGGGATCGAGGTCCTGCAGGGTGCGGACAACCTGACCCTCTACCAGTTCGGCACCCGCACCGCGCGGCACTTCTTCTGCAAGACCTGCGGGATCTACACCCACCACCAGCGCCGCTCGAACCCGACGCAATTCGGCATCAACCTCGCCTGCCTCAAGGGGATCACGCCCTGGGACCTGCCCGAGATCCCGGTGAATGACGGCATTGCCCACCCCTCGGACGGCGCGCCGCCGCGCGTCGATGGCACCCTGCGCTACGAGAAGGCCCCGACATGACCACCGCCGTCCGTTTCCACGAAGTCTGCATCATGTTCGGCGACACGCCCGCGCCCGCGCTGGCCCGCGCCGACGAGGGCGCGACCCGCGCCGAGATCCAGGCCGCCACCGGGCAGGTGCTGGGGGTCCACGACTGCACCCTCGATGTCGAGGAGGGCGAGATCCTCGTCCTCATGGGCCTGTCGGGGTCGGGCAAATCCACGCTGCTGCGCGCGGTCAATGCGCTCAACCCGGTCGTGCGTGGCCATGTCGAGGTGCGCACCAACGGCGAGATGGTGAATGTCACCGCCGCGCGCGGGGCCGCGTTGCGCAGGCTCAGGCAGACCAGCGTCGCGATGGTGTTCCAGCAGTTCGGCCTTTTGCCTTGGCGCACGGTGCGCGAGAACGTGGGGCTTGGGCTGGAACTGGCCGGGCAGGGGGCCGACGCGCGCGCCTCGGCTGTCGACCGGCAGCTGGAGCTGGTGGGACTGAAAGACTGGGCCGAGCGCAAGGTCGGCGAGTTGTCGGGCGGCATGCAGCAGCGCGTGGGCCTTGCCCGCGCCTTTGCCACCGACGCGCCGATCCTTCTGATGGACGAACCGTTCTCGGCGCTCGACCCGCTGATCCGGACGCATCTTCAGGACGAGTTGCTGGACCTGCAAAGCCGCCTGAAGCGCACCATCATCTTCGTCAGCCACGACCTCGACGAGGCGTTCAAGATCGGCAACCGCATCGCGATCATGGAGGGCGGGCGCATCGTGCAATGCGGCACCCCGCGCGAGATCTTCTCGAACCCCGCGAACGATTACGTCGCCGAGTTCGTCGCCAACATGAACCCCCTGGGCGTGCTGACCGCCCGCGACGTGATGCGCCCCGTCCCCGGCGAGGGAGAGCGCATCCCCGTCGAGACGGCGGTGCGCGACATCCTGAAACGCTTTGCCGAAAACCCCGCGCCGCTGTCGGTGGAAGACGGGGGCGAGGTGATCGGCGTGGTCACGCCCGAGAGCGTCACGGCGCGGCTGGGGGCCTGACGCTAGCGCGCATCGTCCGCGCAGTGGGACAGGAACCGGATCACGTCCCAGTCGAACGGGTGGCGTATCCCGTGCTCTTGCAGCCACCTGTCCTGAAGGTAGTAGGCCTCGAGTTCCGGCGCGCCGCGGCAGGGCCAGTCGCGGTTCGACAGCTGCACGTCGTGGATCAATTCGTGCAGCAGAACCGATTGATCGAACAGGTTCAGCATCGACCACGGCTCCGTCAGGAAAATGTGGCGCCGCTCGCGGTCGAAGGCCGCGAAAAGGGCCGGGTCGACGAGCAGGTCCGCGTGTTCGTAGACGATCAGGTCGCCCACCCGGCAGAAGGACAGGCTGGGCGGATCGGTATAGGCCAGGAGCATGTCATAGGACGTGTTGATCGCGATCCACGCGATCAGGTCATCGAAGAGCCGCGTGCCGATCACCTCGGGCACGCTCCGGCCGGTCGCGGCGGGCCTCGGCACCGGGCGGCAGTCGGCAAGCCCCTCCGCCACGGCCGGCACGGCACAGGCCAGTGCGAACAGCGCCGCGCAGATCGCTTCGGTCCAGCGCCTCGGCCCTGACGGCATGTCCCTCCTCCTTCCGGACGTCCGCGACAGGCTAGGCGGGGCGGGGCAGGTCCGCCTTGATCGAGGTCAGCCGCCCGCCAGCATCCCGCCCAGCCGTTCGAGGTGCCAGTCGGTGTCGCCCATCTGGTGATCGATCATGACGAGGCGCTTGGCGTAATGGCTGACCGGGTAGTCCCAGGTCATCGCGATGCCGCCATGCATCTGGATGACCTCCTCGGCCACCTGTCGGGCAATCCGGCCCACGAGGTGCTTGGCCTGCGCTGCGCGCTTGGCCTGCTCCGGCCCGCCCATGCCGCTGGCGGCAAGGATCACGATCGAGCGCGCCTGTTCGATCTCGATGGCGAGGTCGACGGCGCGGTGCTGGAGCGCCTGGAAGCCGCCGATCGGCTGGCCGAACTGCTTTCGCGTGCCGAGGTAATCGCTCAGCATGGCGAAGGCCGCCTCCATCGCGCCGAGTGCTTCCGCCGAAAGCGCCAGCGCGGCCCAGTCTCGCGCGTCCTCGAGCGCGGGTTTCGCGGAGTCCATCAGGCAGGTGCCGGGCGTGGCATCGAGAAAGACCTCGGCCGCCGGGCCGCCGTCGATCATGCCGTAGCCCGCGACCTCGGCGTCACTTGTCGCCACGTCCCACAGGCTCGGCCCTGCCGCCGCGATCAGCAGGCGCTCGGCCCCCGCGCCGCCGTAGACGACCGATTTGCGGCCCGTCAGCCGCCCGCCTTCTGCGCGCGTCTCGATCCCGTCGAGGTCATAGGGCGCGTCCAGCTCGCCCATCGCCACCGCATAGCGCGTCTCGCCCGACAGAAGCGGTCCAGGATCGCCCCCCGCGGCGCCCATGAGACGCACCGCCATCAGCTGTCCCAGGACCGGCTCGGGGCAAAGCGCGCGGCCCAGTTCCTCGAAAACCACGGCCACGTCGAAGCCAGAGCCGCCCATGCCGCCCGCCGCCTCGTCCGCCAGCGCGTAGAACAGGCCCAGCTCCGCAAGCCCCGCCCATTTCGCCGGGTCATGCCAGGGGGCCGCGTAGGCCACCTTGTTCCGGTGCTCGACAGGGTAGTGTTCGGAAAGGAAGCGCCGCAGCGTGTCGGCCAGCATGCGGCGGTCGTCGGAGATCGTGAAATCCATCAGCGCATCATCCCCTTGGCCAGGATGTTCCGCTGGATCTCGTTCGAGCCGCCGTAGATCGAGATCTTGCGGTTGTTGAAGTAGCTCGCCGCGTTCCGCGCATGGCCCTCGGGCGCGATGGCGAGGTTGTCGAGCTCCTCCGACGGGAAGGGGGCCGCCGCGGGCCCCAGTGCGCGTCGGGCCAGGTCGTTGATCGCCTGCCGGATGACCGTGCCCTTGATCTTCAGCATCGAGGGTTCCGCCATCAGCCGCCCACCCCGCGCCGCCCGGTCGAGCATGCGCAGGTTGGTGATCTTCATCGCCTCCAGCTCGGCCTCGACCGAGGCCATGCGCGCGGCGAAAAGCGGGTTCTCGATCAGGGGCTTGCCGCCGCGCCTGACGGTCTGCGCCAGCGTCTTGAGCTGTTCGAAAGCCTGGATCGAGAAGCCCACCCCGGCGATGTTCGTGCGCTCGTGGCCAAGGAGGAACTTGGCGATGGTCCAGCCCTCGTTCTCCCCGCCCACGAGGTTGCCCACGGACACCCGCACATCGGTGAAGAACACCTCGTTCACCTCGTAGCCGCCCTCGATCAGGCGGATCGGCCGCATCTCGATGCCGGGCGTGTCGAGATCGACGAGGAGGAAGGAAATCCCCTCCTGTGGCTTGCCCCCGGCCCTTGTCCGGACAAGGCAGAAGATACGGTTGGCGAACTGGCCCAGCGTCGTCCAGGTCTTCTGCCCGTTGACGACGTAGTGGTCGCCGTCGCGCTCGGCCCTGGTCTTTAAGGACGCGAGGTCGCTGCCCGCCCCGGGTTCGGAATAGCCCTGGCACCACCAGTCGCGGCCGTCGAGGATGCGCGGCAGGTACTCTGCCTGCTGGCCGGGCGTGCCGTATTTCATCAGCACGGGCCCCAGCATCTTCAGCCCGAAGGGCACGATCCGCGGCGCGTTGGCGCGGCAGCATTCCTCCTCGAAGATGTGTTGCTCGACCGGCCCCCAGCCCTGCCCGCCGAAGGCGACGGGCCAGGGTCCGGCGAGCCAGCCCTTGCCCTGCAGGAGCGCGTGCCAGCGCTCCATGTCTTCCTTGCCCAGCTCTCGCCGGGCGGCGACCCTTGCCGCGATGTCGGGGGGAAGGGCCTCGGCGAGGAAGGCGCGCACCTCGTCGCGAAAGGCCAGTTCCTCGGGTGAATAACTCAGGTCCATCTCATCGCTCCCGGTTCAGATCGGAGAAGCTGCCACCCTCCCGCGCCATGCGGCGCAGGATCCCGGGCACGCGCCAGAAACCCGGATCCTCGGACGCGAAGCGTTCGATCCGCGCCGCGAGCCCGCCCGCGCCGATCACGTCGGCCTGGTGCATCGGCCCGCCCTTCCAGCGCGGAAAGCCGTAGCCGAAGAGAAAGACCGCATCCACGTCGATGGGGCGCAGCGCGATCCCTTCCTCGACGACGCGGGCCGCCTCCATGATCATCGCGGTCTCGTAGCGGGCGACGATCTCATCCGCGCGCAGAAGGCGCGGCGTGAGGCCCTCCGCTTCCTGTATCTCTTTCAGAAAACGGGGAATGTCAGGGTTCGGCACGGGCGTGTCGCCCGAGTGGTCGTACCATCCCCGCCCGGTCTTGCGACCGAACCAGCCCGCCTCGCACAGCCGGTCGGCCAGCGCGCCGTGGTAGCGCGCGGCAGGGTCGCGGGTGGCCGCCTGCCGCTTGCGCGCGGCCCAGCCGATATCAAGCCCGGCGAGGTCGCCCATCTCGAACGGCCCCATCGCGAAGCCGTAGCCGCGCACGGCCGCGTCGATCGCTTCGATGGGCGTGCCGTCAAGCGCCATGATATCGGCCGCCCTGCGATAGGCGGACATGATCCGGTTGCCGATGAAGCCGTCACAGACGCCCGAGCGGACGGCGACCTTGCCCAGCCGCCGGGCCAGGGCGAAGCCGGTCGCCACGACCTCGGGCGCCGTGCCATCGGCCACAACGACCTCGACAAGGCGCATGACATGCGCGGGAGAGAAGAAGTGCAGGCCGACGAAATTCGCCGGTGCATCAAGGGCCTCGGCCATGACGTTCAGGTCGAGATAGGAGGTGTTCGTCGCGATGATCGCGCCGGGGCAGATGCGCGCGATCTCGGACAGGACCGCGGTCTTGACGGCCATCTCCTCGAAGACCGCCTCGATCACCAGGTCGCAGCCCCCGAGTGCCGCCATGTCGGTTGCAGTGGCGAGCCGGACCGCGTCTCGGGCCTCGGCCGTCATCTTTCCACGGGTCACGGCCCCGTCGAGGTTGCGCGCCACCGTGGCCTCGCCCCGCGCCAGCGCCTCGGGCGAGCGCTCGGCCAGCACGACGGGAAAGCCCGCCAGCAGGCAAGCCGTGGCGATGCCTGCGCCCATCGTGCCGGCGCCCACCACGCCGATCCGCGTCACCGGGCGCGGCTGGGCCGTGGCCTCGGGAATCTTGGCCACCGCGCGTTCGGCGAAGAAGGCGTGGATCAGCCCGGCGCGCTGCGGGCTGTCGATGCAGGCCTGGAAGAGGGCGCGCTCCCGCGCGAGGCCCGCTTCCAGCGGCAGCGCCGCCGCCAGTTCCACAGCATCGACACAGGCATGGGGGCTGAACAGGTGGGCCTGGGTCCGGGCGAGCGTTTCCCGTGTTCTTTCAATGGAGTCAGGGTCGGGGTCGATGTGGATATCCTTTGTCCGCCGCGTCGCCAGCCGCCCGTCCAGCACATCCCGCGCCGCTGCCAGCGCCACCTCGCGCGGGTCGCCCCCGGTCACCCTGTCGACGAGCCCGAGCGCCAGCGCCTCCTCTGCCCCGATGCGTCTGCTCGTGGTGATCAGGTCGAGCGCCGCGGCAACCCCGGCCAGCCGCGGGCCGCGCTGCGTACCGCCCGCGCCGGGCAGAACCCCCAGCGTCACCTCGGGAAACCCCAGTTGCACCCCCCGGATCGCCACCCGCGCATGAGTCGCGATGGCGACCTCGAGCCCGCCCCCCAGCGCCGCGCCATGCAGGACCGAGATCACCGGTTTCCCGCAGCCTTCGATCCGGTTGCAGACCTCGGGCAGCCAGGGGTCGCGGGGCGGCTTGCCGAATTCCCGGATATCCGCGCCTGCGATGAAGCTGCGGCCCTCGCCATAAAGCGCGATGACCTCGACCTCCGGGGTGTCGGCCAGCCGGTCAAGGGCCGCCACGATCCCCGCACGCAGGTCGTGGCCGGCCGCGTTCACCGGCGGATTGTCGAGCGCGATCAATCCGATCGCCCCCTCCACGCTGGTCCTGACGACCTCTCCCATCGCGTCCTCCCTCGCGCCTCGACGCAACAGTATCACGCGCGCGGCCCAAGGCCAGCCGGACGCAGCGTCCGCCGATGGACAGGCAGGGCGGCAGCGCCTATCCCTTGGTCGGCAAACGGGGGAGGGGACCATGCCCGAGGCGTTCATCTGCGATTACATCCGCACGCCCATCGGGCGCTTCGGCGGCGCGCTCAGCGCGGTCCGGGCCGATGACCTCGGCGCGGTGCCGCTGCGCGCGCTTCAGGCGCGCAACCCCGGCGTGGATTGGGCCGTGGTGGACGAGGTGATCTACGGCTGCGCCAACCAGGCGGGCGAGGACAACCGCAACGTGGCGCGCATGTGCGCGCTTCTGGCGGGCCTGCCCGAGACGGTGCCGGGCGTGACCGTCAACCGGCTCTGCGGGTCGGGGATGGATGCGGTGATCGGCGCGGCCCGCGCCATCCGCTGCGGCGAGGCCGACCTCGTCATCGCGGGCGGTGTCGAAAGCATGAGCCGTGCGCCCTTCGTCATGCCGAAGGCCGAGACGGCGTTTTCGCGTAACGCCGAGATCTACGACACCACGATCGGCTGGCGCTTCGTGAACCCGGTGCTCCGGGCGCAATACGGCATCGATTCGATGCCCGAGACGGCCGAGAACGTGGCCGAGCAGTTCGGCATCAGCCGCGCCGACCAGGACGCCTTCGCGCTCCGCAGCCAGGACCGCGCGGCGGCGGCGCAGGCATCCGGGCGCTTCGCGGAGGAGATCGCCCCGGTCACGATTCCGCAGCGCCGGGGTGAGTCGCTGGTGGTCGATGCGGATGAGCATCCGCGGGCCACGACCCTGGAAAAGCTTGGCCAACTGCCCACGCCCTTCCGGCGGGACGGGAGCGTGACAGCGGGCAATGCCTCGGGCGTGAACGACGGGGCGGCGGCGCTGATCCTGGCCTCCGAGGCCGGGATGCGCGCCCATGGTCTCCTGCCGATCGCCCGCGTCACCTGCGGGGCCAGCGCCGGTGTCGCGCCGCGGATCATGGGCGTGGGGCCGGTGCCCGCGGTCCGCCGGATCTGCGACCGGCTTGGGCTGACGCCGTCGGATTTCGACGTGATCGAATTGAACGAGGCCTTTGCCGCGCAATCCCTGGCCGTGCTGCGCCAGCTCGGGCTGCCCGATGACGCGCCCCATGTGAACCCCAACGGGGGCGCCATCGCGCTGGGTCATCCGCTGGGCATGTCGGGCGCGCGCATCGCGGGCACCGCCGCGCTGGAGCTGAAGGCGCGCGGCGGGCGCAGGGCGGTCGCCACCATGTGCGTCGGCGTGGGCCAGGGGATCGCCGTCGCGCTCGAGTCGGTCTGAGCCGTCAGAAGAACGCCTGCAGCCCGGTCTGCGCGCGGCCGA
>WVSO01000087.1 GCA_015689745.1 Rhodobacterales bacterium HKCCSP123
CGGCGGCGCGCGCGCGCGGGAGCGGCACGTGGCGCGCGGCAAGATGCTGCCGCGGGACCGGGTGGCGAACCTGCTCGATCCGGGCTCTCCGTTTCTCGAGGTGGGGGCCTTGGCCGGGCACGGGATGTATGAGGGCGCCGCGCCCTGCGGGGGTGTGATCGCCGGCGTGGGCCTGGTCGAGGGGCGGCAGGTGATGGTCGTCTGCAACGATGCGACCGTGAAGGGCGGCACCTACTACCCGGTCACCGTGAAGAAGCACCTGCGCGCGCAGGAGATCGCCGAGGAGAACCGGCTGCCCTGCGTCTACCTTGTCGACAGCGGGGGGGCGAATCTTCCGAACCAGGACGAGGTCTTTCCGGACCGTGACCATTTCGGGCGGATCTTCTACAACCAGGCGCGGATGAGCGCCAAGGGGATCGCCCAGATCGCGGTGGTGATGGGGTCCTGCACCGCCGGGGGGGCCTACGTGCCCGCGATGTCGGACGTCTCGATCATCGTCAAGGAACAGGGGACGATCTTCCTGGCCGGGCCACCCCTGGTGAAGGCGGCGACGGGGGAGGTCGTCAGCGCCGAGGACCTGGGCGGCGGCGACGTGCATACGCGGCTCTCCGGGGTCGCGGATTACCTGGCCGAGGATGACGCGCACGCGCTGGCCCTGGCCCGGCGGGCGGTGCGGTCGTTGGGCGGGCGAGAAGGGGGGGGCGGCTTGCCCGCCCTGCGGGGCCGGGCGCCGCTTTACGACCCGGACGACCTGCTGGGCGTCGTGCCCGCCGCGCTGACCACGCCCTACGACATCCGCGAGGTGATCGCGCGGATCGTGGACGACAGCTGGTTCGACGAGTTCAAGCCGCGGTTCGGCGAGACCATCGTGACGGGCTTCGCGCAGGTCATGGGCATGGACCTGGGCATCGTGGCGAACAACGGGGTGCTCTTCAGCGAGAGCGCGCAGAAGGCGGCGCATTTCGTGGAGCTCTGCTCGCAGCGGCGCATCCCCTTGGTCTTCCTGCAGAACATCACCGGTTTCATGGTGGGGCGGAAATACGAGAACGAGGGGATCGCGCGGCACGGGGCCAAGATGGTGACGGCGGTTGCCACGACCGCGGTGCCGAAGGTGACGATGCTGGTGGGCGGCTCCTTCGGGGCGGGGAACTACGGGATGGCGGGGCGGGCCTATTCGCCCCGGTTCCTCTGGACCTGGCCGAACGCGCGGATCTCCGTGATGGGCGGCGCGCAGGCGGCCGGCGTGCTGGCCACCGTGAAGCGGGACGCGATGGAGCGGGCGGGCGAAACCTGGTCGGCCGAGGAAGAGGCCGAGTTCAAGCGCCCCACGATCGAGATGTTCGAGCGCCAGTCGCATCCCTTGTACGCGAGCGCGCGGCTTTGGGATGACGGGGTGGTCGATCCGCGCAAGTCGCGCGAGGTGCTGGGATTGTCCCTGGCGGCGGCGCTGAACGCGCCCGTGGAGGAGACGCGCTTTGGCCTGTTCCGGATGTGACCGGCGGACGGGGGCGGGTGTCGGCCGCGGCTGCCTTGTGGCGGGGCAGGACGCCCGGTCTCCGGCGGTTTCACCGGTGGCCGCCTCGCGTGGCGTATTTGGAGAAAGATGAAGGGCATGGGCGTTGGATTGGACGAGCTGAGGGCGCGCTATCCGGGGGCGGAGACCTACCGGTTCGGGGACGGTCCCGCGCTGTCGGATGCGCTTCTGGCGCTGGTGCGGGCCGGGAAGAAACGGGCGACCTGCACGGCGGAGGCGGAGCTTGGCGTTCCGGAGGCGATGCCGGTGATCGGGCGCTGCGATATCGTGCTCGATTTCGACGATGTGCCCCAGCTGGTGACGCGGACGCTGGAGCTGGTCCGGGTGCGGTTCCGCGACATGACCGAGGAGATGGCGCTGATGGAGGGAGAGGACGAGGACCTCGCCGGGTGGCGGGCGGGCCATGAGCGGTATTACCGCCGGGCGGGGATCTTCGCGCCGGACATGGGCCTGATCTGGGAACGGTTCGAGGTCGTCGAGGATTTGGTTCAAGATCGGGGGGAGGGGCACTGATGTTTGCCAGGATCCTGGTCGCGAACCGGGGCGAGATCGCCTGCCGCGTGATCGACACATGCCGCCGCATGGGCGTGGCGACCGTCGCGGTCTACTCCGACGCGGATCGGGCGGCGCGCCATGTGGCGATGGCCGACGAGGCGGTGCGGATCGGCGGGCCGAAGCCTGCGGACAGCTACCTGAGGGGTGATGCGATCATCGCCGCCGCCGTGGCGACCGGGGCGCAGGCGATCCATCCGGGCTACGGGTTCCTGTCCGAGAACCCGGAGTTCGTCGAGGCGGTCGAGGCCGCGGGGCTGGTCTTCATCGGGCCCTCGGCGGCGGCGATCCGGGCGATGGGACTGAAGGATGCGGCCAAGGCGCTGATGGAGGAGGCGGGCGTGCCGGTGGTGCCCGGCTACCATGGCGCGAACCAGGACCCCGAGCACCTGGCGGGCGCGGCCGATGCCATCGGCTACCCCGTTCTTATCAAGGCGGTCGCGGGGGGCGGCGGCAAGGGGATGCGCCGCGTCGATTCGCCCGCGCGCTTCATGGAGGCGCTGGAAAGCGCCAGGGGAGAGGCCGCGACGGCCTTCGGCAACGAGGCCGTTCTTGTAGAAAAATTCGTCGAGAAGCCGCGTCATATCGAGGTGCAGGTCTTCGGCGACGGAGTCCGCGCCGTGCATCTCTTCGAGCGGGACTGCTCGCTTCAGCGACGCCACCAGAAGGTGATCGAGGAGGCCCCCGCGCCCGGCATGACGCCCGCGATGCGAGCGGCGATGGGCGAGGCCGCCGTGCGCGCGGCCGAGGCCATTGGCTATTCCGGCGCGGGCACGGTGGAGTTCATCGTGGACGGCGCGCGCGGGCTGCGCCCCGACGGTTTCTGGTTCATGGAGATGAACACGCGGCTGCAGGTCGAGCATCCGGTGACGGAGGCGATCACCGGCGTGGACCTTGTCGAGTGGCAGCTGCGGGTTGCCGCGGGCGAGGCCCTGCCTGCGCGGCAGGAGGACCTGGCGATCGACGGGCACGCCTTCGAGGCGCGGCTCTATGCCGAGGACGTGCCGAAGGGGTTCCTGCCCGCGACGGGGCGGCTGGCGCATCTGCGTTTCCCCGGGGGGGCGCGGGCCGACACGGGCGTGCGGGCGGGCGACGAGATCTCGCCCTGGTACGATCCCATGGTCGCGAAGATCATCGTGCACGGGCCCACGCGTGAGGTGGCGTTGCGCAAACTCGACGCGGCGCTGGCGGGATGCCAGGTCGCGGGGTCGGTCACGAACCTGGCCTTCCTGCGGGCGCTGGCGCGGCATGCGGGCTTCGCGGCGGGGGATGTCGATACGGGGCTGATCGATCGCGACCTGGAATCGCTCGCGGCAGCCCCCGTGCCCTGTTCGCGGACACGTGCCCTCGCCGCCATGGGGGCGCTGGGCCTTGCGGGTGCGGCCGGGGCGCTCGAGGGGTTCACGCTCTGGGCGCCGCTCCGGCGGGCGGTGGTGCTGCGCGCGGGGGGTGAGGAGATCTCCGCCACCGCCGAGGTCTTGCCGGGCGGTGCCGCGCGGGTCACGCTGGGGGATGCGGTGCATGAGGTTGCGCGCGAGGGGCAGGGCTGGCGCGTGGACGGGGCGCCGGTGGGCGCGGAGGTCGTGCCGCTGGAGCAGTCGGTCGCGGTGTTCTGGGGGAACGGCTACGTCTTCGACGTGGTCGATCCGCTGGAGGTCGCGGCGGAGGCCGGTGGCGGTGCGGGCCGGATCGAGGCACCGATGCCGGGGTTGGTGAAGGCGGTGTTCGTGGGGCCTGGCGATGCCGTTTCCGCAGGCGACCGACTGGCGGTGCTGGAGGCGATGAAGATGGAGCATGCGCTGACCGCGGGGCGCGACGGGGTGGTGGCCGAAGTGCTGGTCGGGGCCGGCGCGCAGGTCGAGGCAGGGGCGGCGCTGATCGTCCTGGAGGAGGGAGAGCCATGAGCGGACCCGCGTTTTGCAAAACGCGCACCACGTCCTTGCAAGGACGTGGCCAGAGCCTTGCAAGGCTCTGGTCGGTTTCTTGCAAGAAACCGGCGGGGCGCGCGCGATGATCCGGTTGCACCATGTGCCCTGGGGGCGGTCTTTCCGCGTGCTGTGGCTTCTCTGCGAGATGGGGATGCCGCCGGACGAGATCGTCCGCTACCGCATCGGTGAGCGCGCGATGCAGGAGCCGGGGCTGAAGGACCGCTCGCCCGCCGGGCGCATTCCGGCGCTGGAGATCGACGGGCGGTCGATCTTCGAGAGCGCCGCGATCGTGCAATATCTCTGCGAAACGCGGCCCGAGCACGGCTTCGGGCGCGCGCCGGGTCATCCCGACCGGGTGCGCTACCTCGAGCTGATCGGCTTCGCCGAGACCATGGCCTCGCTGATCGAGCAGCTGAACCTCAACCACCTGTTCCTGCGCCCGCCGGCAAAGCCCTCGCCGGTGGTCGTGAAGCTGAACACGCTGCGGCTGGCGAATACGCTGCAGGGGCTGGAGGGGATGGTCGAGGGCGACTACCTTCTGCCCTCGGGGTTTTCGGCGGCGGATGCGATGATGGGCTTCAACCTCTTCGCCGCGCCCTTCTACGTGCGGATGGACCCTTATCCGGCGCTCCGCGCCTATTGGGAACGGTTGCAGGCGCGGCCCGGCTTCCGGCAGGCCGCCGCGATCGAGGGGCCGCAGGCGTTTTACGCCAAGGACTTCTACGAGGTGCCGACAGATGGCTGAATTCGTCGAGATTTTCGAAGTGGGCCCGCGCGACGGGTTGCAGAACGAGGCGCGGATCATCCCCCCGGCGGAGAAGATCGCGCTGGTTGACGCGCTCTCGGCGGCGGGGTTCCGGCGGATCGAGGCGGCGAGTTTCGTCAGCCCGAAATGGGTGCCGCAGATGGCCGACGGGGCCGAGGTTCTGGCGGGCATCGCGCGGGGGGACGGGGTGCGCTACGCGGCGCTCGTGCCGAACATGCAGGGTTACGAGCGGGCCGTCGCGGCAGGCGTGGACGAGATCGCCATCTTCGGCTCGGCCTCGGAGGGGTTCTCGCGCGCCAATATCAACGCGAGCATCGAGGAAAGCCTCGAGCGGTTCCGGCCGGTGGTCGAGGCCGCGCGCCACATCGACCTGCCGGTCCGGGGCTACGTGAGTTGCGTCGTGCAATGCCCCTATGACGGGGCGGTTGCGCCGGGCGACGTCGCGCGGGTGGCCGATGCGCTGTTTTCCATGGGATGCTACGAGATCTCGCTCGGCGACACGATCGGGGCGGGCACGCCCGACAGCATCGCGCGGATGCTTCTGGCGGTGCGCAATGCCGTGCCGGTCGGGCGGCTGGCGGGGCATTACCACGACACCGGGGGGCGGGCGATCGAGAACATCGATGCGTCGCTGAGCCTCGGGCTGCGGGTCTTCGATGCCGCCGTGGGCGGGCTTGGCGGCTGCCCCTATGCGCCGGGCGCGGCGGGGAACGTGGCGACGGAGGCCGTCGCGCGGCACCTGATGGCGCTGGGCTACGAGACGGGCCTCGACCTCGAGGCCGTCGAGGCCGCGGCGGCTATGGCGCGGGGGATGCGTGATGCGGACGCTTGAGCTGGAGGTCGATTCGCGGGGCGTGGCCTGGCTGCGGCTGAACCGGCCCGACGTGCACAACGCGATGGATGCCGCGATGATCGCGGAGCTGACCGAAGCTGCCGACCGGCTGGGGCGCGATCCGGCGGTTCGGGTGGTCGTGCTGACCGGAACGGGGCGGTCCTTCTGCGCGGGCGGTGACCTTGGCTGGATGAAGGCCCAGATGGCGGCCGACGGCGAGACACGGGCGCGGGAGGCACGGTCCCTGGCCGGGATGCTGGGCGCGCTCGACCGGATGTCGAAGCCGTTGATCGGTCGTGTGCAGGGGCAGGCCTTCGGCGGCGGCGTGGGGCTGATGAGCGTCTGCGATGTGGCCGTGGGTGTCGAGGGCGCGAAATTCGGGCTGACCGAGGTGCGGCTGGGGCTGATCCCGGCGACCATCGGGCCCTATGTCGTGGCGCGCATGGGGGCGGCGCGGGCGCGGCGGGTGTTCTTCTCGGGCCGCGTCTTCGGCGCGGGCGAGGCGGTGGAGCTTGGGCTTCTTGCGCGGGCCGTGCCGGAAGATGGGCTGGACGAGGCGGTCGAGGCGGAAATCGCGCCCTACCTGGGCGCCGCGCCGGGGGCGGTGGCGGCGGGCAAGGCGCTGGTGGCGGAGCTTGCGGCGCCTGTGGACGAGGCGCAGATCGCGGCGACCATCGACGCGCTCGTGGCGCGGTGGGAGAGCGAGGAAAGCGCGGAAGGCATCGGTGCCTTCTTCGAGAAGCGCAAGGCGCGCTGGATGGAGTGAGGGCGCGCCGCGCGGGGTGCGAATTTTCGTACGAAAATTCGGGGGGCTCTGCCCCCGGCCTTCGGCCTCCCCCGGGATATTTGTGAAACGGAGAAGCGGGAGGGGTGGCATGAAAGCGGTGTGGTACGAGCGGTTCGGGCCTGCGGCGGAGGTTCTGGTCCATGGCGAGATGGCGGCGCCGGTCGCGGGGCCGGGCGAGGTGCTGGTGCGGCTCCACGCCTCTGGCGTGAACCCTTCGGACGTGAAGCTGCGCGCAGGCGCGCGGCCGGGCGCCGTGATGGCCTATCCGCGCGTGATCCCGCATTCGGACGGCGCGGGCGTGATCGAGGCGGTGGGCGAGGGCGTCGATGCCGCGCGGATCGGGGAACGGGTCTGGGTCTGGAACGCGGCCTGGCAGCGCGCCTTCGGCACGGCGGCCGAGTTTGTCGCGCTGCCCGCCGAGCAGGCGGTGCGGTTGCCCGACGGGGTGAGTTTCGCGGAAGGGGCCTGTTTCGGCATCCCGGCGATGACGGCCTGGTACGCGGTGATGGGCGACGGGCCGGTCGCGGGGCAGACCGTGCTGGTGACGGGGGGCGCGGGCACGGTCGGGCGCTATGCCGTGCAGATGGCGCGCGCGGCGGGGGCGCGGGTGATCGCGACCGTCTCGTCGGCGGAGAAGGCCGCGCATTCCACGGCGGAAGAGTGGGTCAACTACCGCGAGACGGATGTCGCCGGGGCGGTGATGGAGATGACGGGCGGCGCGGGCGTCGACCGGATCGTCGAGGTGGATTTCGGCGCGAACCAGGCCACGAGCCTTGCGCTGGTGAAGCCGGGCGGTGTCATCGCCTCTTACGCCAGTGCCGCCGAGATGGTGCCGCGGCTGGAGTTCTACCCGTTCATGTTCAAGAACGTGCGGCTGCACATGCTGATCGTCTACCAGCTGACCGGCGGGTTGCGGCGCGAGGGGGAACGGCAGCTGACCGCCTGGCTCGAGGCGGGGATGCTGAGCCATGCGGTCGTACCCGGCGGCGGGCTGGCGGACTGCGCTGCCGCGCATGATCTCGTGGCGGCGAGCGACAAGCTGGGCACGGTTGTGCTGGACATCTGACCGGTCGGACGTGCTAGCGTCCTGCCCTGACGGAGGGCCCGCGCGACGACGGGACCCCGAGGGGAGGACTTGCCGATGACAGGATACCCGAGCCGCCACGGCACGGTGGATGTGGCTGCGATCTCGATCACCGAGAAGCTGTTCGAAGGTCTCTCGGGCCGCGAGGAGGAGGTGGCGATCATCGACGGCCCCACGGGCCGGACCCTGACCGCGGGCGAGATCGCGGACCGCATCCGTCGGCTGGCGGGCGGGCTGACGGAACGCGGCGTGCTGCCGGGCGGCACGGTGGCGATCCTTGCGCCGAACATGCCGGACTATCCCATCGTCTTTCACGGCGTCGCCTGGGGCGGCGGGACCGTGACCACGATCAACCCGACCTACACGGCCCCCGAGATCCATCATCAGCTGATCGACTCGGGCGCGGTGATGCTGGTCACCATTCCCGCCTTCGTCGAGGTGGCGCGCGCGGCGGCCGAGGGGACAGGGGTGCGCGACGTGGTCATCATCGGGGCGGAGAAGTGCCTGTCGCTCGAGGATGTCATGGGTCAGCCGCTCGAGGCACAGGCACCGGTGGACCTGGAAAGCCACGTCGTCGTCCTGCCCTATTCCAGCGGCACGACCGGGCGGCCCAAGGGGGTGATGCTGACGCATCGGAACCTGGTGGCCAATGTCACCCAGTCGGGCGCGGTGGCGGGGATCACGCCGAAGGACACGGCGATCGCCTTCCTGCCCTTCTTCCACATCTACGGAATGACGGTTCTGATGAATCTCTTCCTGCAGCAGCGCGCCAGGCTGGTGACCATGCCGCGCTTCGACCTGGAGCTGTTCCTGCGGCTGATCCAGGAACACAGGGCGACGCGCCTCTACATCGTGCCGCCGGTGGCGCTGGCGCTGGCCAAGCATCCGCTTGTCGACCAGTTCGACGTGTCCTCGGTCAAGGAGATCTTTTCGGGGGCCGCGCCGCTGGGCCCCGAGACCGAGATCGCGGTCGGCGAGCGCTTCGGGGCCTCCTCGGTGCAGGGCTACGGGATGACCGAGATGAGCCCGATCAGCCACATGACGATCGGCGGGAACGTGCGGCATGGGTCCAGCGGCCAGGCGGTGCCTTCGACCGAATGCCGGATCGTCGATCCCGCGACACTTCAGGACGTGGCGCCCGGCGTCGAGGGAGAGCTCTGGGTGCGCGGCCCGCAGGTGATGAAGGGCTACCTGAACAACCCGCAGGCCACGGCCGAGACGCTGACGCCGGAAGGCTGGCTGCGGACGGGCGACCTCGCCATCATCGACGAGGACGGGTTCATGTTCATCCGCGACCGGCTGAAGGAGCTGATCAAGTACAACGGCTTCCAGGTGGCGCCGGCCGAGGTGGAGGCGGCGCTCTGCGCCCATGCGGGCGTGGCGGATGCCGCCGTGATCGGCAAGCCGGACGAGGCGGCGGGCGAGGTGCCGGTGGCCTTCGTCGTGCGCGCGCCGGGATCCGAGGTGGGCGAGGCGGAGCTGCAGGCCCATGTCGAGGGCTGCCTTGCCCATTACAAGCATCCGGGCGAGTACCGCTTCGTGGAGAGCGTGCCGAAAAGCGCATCAGGCAAGATCCTGCGGCGGGAGCTGAGGGCGGGGTTGTAGCCCCGGACTGTCAGAAGCGGCTCGGATCGGACGACATCATCGCTTCGAAGCTTGTCGTGCAGGTGCAGGCGCCGGGGCGCGTCGCAGGGCTTCGGCGCAAGGCCGATGCCCTGCGGTCGGCGGAGTTGTGCATCCTGCCGACCGCGCCCAAGCCGACTTTCCCGGAGAAGCCTGCCGCGTCGCTGGCCGATGTTCCGGACCTTCACCCGGGTCCACGGTTGGGGGTCGTGCCGCGGTTCCGGGCGGAATTCCGGGGGGGGCGGGTGAGGCGCCCCCTCACTGGCCCCGCAGCATCATCATCTCGTGCACGGCGGCCATGCCGCGGTCGGCCATCGCGGTGACCTCGGCGGCGTGGATGTGAAGGGCCGCGAGCAAGTCGGGGTCGTCGGTGGTTTGCGTGACGACGATCCCTCCCTCCGTGATCTCGATGTCGGACACCAGCCGGTCGCCGCGCTCGAAGAAGATGTCGAGCGTGGGGCTCTGGATGAAGACCTGGGGATCGCGCCCCTGCTCGACGCGGGCGATCATGCCGGCGACATGGGAGGCAAGCGCGGCCATCACCTCGGGGTCGTCCGAGCCGGTGACCGTGCGGATGCCGTCGGGCAACAGCTCGACCGAGCGGTGGATCGCGGGAAAGTTGCGGAACATCACCGCCATCTCCGCGCTTTCTTCCGGCGTCGCGTCGAGGCCGCGCAGGCCCGGCATGGTCATCTCGTCATGCATCATCATCCCGCCGGCCCCGTGGCGGTGGGGGCCGTGGCCCTGGCCCTGAACATGGCCCATGCCTTGCGCCAGGACCGGCGTGGCGAGGAGCAGGGCAAGGGCGGTGAGGCGGGCAAGGTGGCGGGTCTGCATGGGGGTGCTCCCTCGGGCGGATGATGGGCTTTGTCAGGTATCGGTGAAATCCCTGCCCGCGTCCATCCGGCGCGGCCCGGACCCCCGTTTTGCCGCACCCAGCCTTGTTGACCCCTCGCGGCACGGGGCGTAAATCGGGGGCCAACGACCGGACCCGCGCGGCAGGGGTATCTCTGCGTGCGACAGGTCCCACCCCAGGGACGAGCCAAGGGACACCCATGTCAGAGCTCATGTCAGACTACGCCCCGATCCTGATCTTCCTGGCGCTTGCCATCGGATTGGGTCTTGTGCTGATCCTCGCCGCCGTGGTGCTGGCGGTGAAGAACCCCGACCCCGAGAAGCTCTCGGCCTATGAATGCGGGTTCAACGCCTTCGACGACGCGCGGATGAAATTCGACGTGCGGTTCTATCTCGTGTCGATCCTGTTCATCATCTTCGACCTCGAGATTGCCTTCCTGTTCCCCTGGGCCGTGGCCTTTCCGACCATGTCCGATGTCGCCTTTTGGTCGATGATGGTGTTCCTGGGCGTGCTGACGGTCGGCTTCGCCTATGAATGGAAGAAAGGGGCGCTGGAATGGGAGTGATGACCGGCACCAACACCGCGGGCCCGGACCGCGAGGTCGCCACCGCCGCGCTGAACCGCGAGCTGCAGGACAAGGGCTTTCTCGTCACCTCGACCGAGGACATCATCAACTGGGCGCGCACCGGCAGCCTTCACTGGATGACCTTCGGCCTGGCCTGCTGCGCGGTCGAGATGATGCATACCTCGATGCCGCGCTACGACGCGGAACGCTTCGGGATCGCGCCGCGCGCCTCGCCGCGCCAGTCGGACGTGATGATCGTGGCGGGGACGCTCACGAACAAGATGGCGCCCGCGCTGCGCAAGGTCTACGACCAGATGCCCGAGCCGCGCTACGTCATCTCGATGGGGTCCTGCGCCAACGGCGGGGGCTATTATCACTACAGCTATTCCGTGGTGCGCGGCTGCGACCGGATCGTGCCGGTCGACATCTACGTGCCCGGCTGCCCGCCGACCGCCGAGGCGCTGCTCTACGGCATCCTGCAGCTGCAGCGGAAGATCCGCCGCACCGGAACCATCACGCGCTGACGCGCCCGGGCGCGCGAAGGAGACGAGAATGAGCGTGGACGCGCTGAACGAACTGGCCGCCTATATCGCTGAAAAGCAGGCCGACGCGGTGCTGGGAACGAATGTGTCCGAGTACGGCGAACTGACCGTCGAGATCACGCCCGTGTCGCTGGTCGAGTTCGTCGACTGGCTCAAGTCGGACCCGACCTGCAAGTTCTCGACCCTGATCGACATCACCGCCGTGGACTGGCCCGAGCGCGAGCGCCGGTTCGACGTGGTCTGGCACTTCCTGAGCATGTACCAGAACCATCGCATCCGCGTGAAATGCGCGATCCGCGAGGACGAGATGCTGGCCTCGATCACCTCCGTCCATCCCGGCGCGGGCTGGTACGAGCGCGAGGTCTACGACATGTTCGGCATCCTCTTCACGGGCCATGCCGACCTGCGCCGGATCCTCACCGATTACGGCTTCCGCGGCCATCCGCTGCGCAAGGACTTCCCGACCACGGGCTACACCGAGGTGCGCTACGACGAAGAGCTCAAGCGCGTCGTCTACGAGCCGGTGAAGCTGGTCCAGGAATATCGCCAGTTCGATTTCATGTCGCCCTGGGAAGGCGCTGATTACGTGCTGCCGGGCGACGAGAAGGCGTCGGGCGAGGCCAAATCGTGACGGAAACCTCTCCGACGTTCCTGTACTGCATCGGGGCGCAGAAGGCGGGCACCACCTGGCTGCACGACTATTTCTGCGACCACCCGGATGTGCATGTGCCGGCCGTCAAGGAGTTGCACTACTTCAACAGCATCTTCGGTGACGAGCGCAGGGCCTCGGCCCAGCGGCGCGCCCAGATGCTCGCCCGCGCGATGGGTGAGAAATGGGGATACGATCAGCCGCGCCGCACCGATGACGACGTGATCCCCTATCCGTCCGTCGAATACCAGGCGGCCCTGCTGTACATGCATGCCGACCGGAGCCCGGACCACAGGGCCTATCGCCGGATCCTGCTGAACGGCTGGCGCGGCGAAGCGGTGGCCGCCGACATCACGCCCGCCTATGCCGTCCTCGAAGCCGATGCCTATGCCGAGATGCTGCGCATCGCGCCGGGGGCGAAATTCCTTTTCATCATGCGCGACCCGTTGAAGCGGCTGATCTCGTCGCTCCGGATGCGTCACGAGACGGACGTGGCCCCGGTGATCGCGCTGCAGGGCATCGACCAGCTTTGCGAGGCCTATCTCGATGGCCACCTTGCAGGCGCGGAGCGCCGGTCGCACTACCGCAAGACCATTACCGAGCTCGAATCCGTCGTCCCGCGCGAGCAGATCTGTTACCTGTTCTATGAACGCCTGTTCACGGCTGACGCGATCAACGGGCTGGCCGACTGGCTGGGCATTTTCTACATGCCGGCCGAGTTCAACAAGGTCGTCTGGAGCGCAAGCGGACGCGACATGCCCTCGCCCGCGATGACCCGGCGCCTGCACGCCACGCTGGCCGACGAATACGAGTTCCTCTACAGCCATCTCGGGTCGGAGATCCCCGACACCTGGACGGCGCCGGAACAAGGGAGACCGCAATGATGGACGGATCCAAGGGCTTCTCCGACGCCGAGACCGGCGAGCAGAAGATCCGCAACTTCAACATCAACTTCGGCCCGCAGCACCCGGCGGCGCATGGCGTGCTGCGCCTTGTGCTCGAGCTGGACGGCGAGATCTGCGAGCGCTGCGATCCACATATCGGCCTGCTGCACCGCGGGACCGAGAAGCTGATGGAAAGCCGGACGTACCTGCAGAACCTGCCGTATTTCGACCGGCTCGACTATGTCGGCACGATGAACCAGGAACATGCCTGGGTGCTGGCGATCGAGAAGATGACCCGCACCGAGGTGCCGCGCCGGGCGCAGCTGATCCGCGTGCTTTACTGCGAGATCGGGCGCATCCTGAACCACCTCTTGAACGTCACCACGCAGGCGCTGGACGTGGGCGCGCTGACGCCGCCGCTCTGGGGGTTCGAAGAGCGCGAGAAGCTGATGATCTTCTACGAACGCGCCTGCGGGGCCCGGCTTCACGCCGCCTATTTCCGCCCCGGCGGCGTGCACCAGGACCTGCCGCCCGAGCTGATCGACGACATCGACCAATGGGCGGATGAGTTCCCCAAGGCGCTCGACGACATCGACACGCTTCTGACGGAAAACCGCATCTTCAAGCAGCGCAACGTCGATATCGGCGTCGTGACCGAGGAAGACATCCAGCAATGGGGGTTCTCGGGCGTCATGGTGCGCGGCTCTGGCTTTGCCTGGGACTTGCGCCGCGCGCAGCCCTATGAATGCTACGACGAGTTCGAGTTCCAGATCCCCGTCGGCAAGAACGGTGACTGCTACGACCGCTACCTCTGCCGGATGGCCGAGATGCGCGAGAGCCAGAAGATCATCAAGCAGGCCTGCGCCAAGCTGCGCGCCGAAGGGTCGGGCGAGATCATGGCCCGTGGCAAGATCAGCCCGCCCAAGCGCGGCGAGATGAAGACCTCGATGGAGGCGCTGATCCATCACTTCAAGCTCTACACCGAGGGCTTCCACGTGCCCGCGGGCGAGATCTATGCCGCCGTCGAAGCGCCCAAGGGCGAGTTCGGCGTCTATCTCGTGGCCGATGGCACGAACAAGCCCTACCGCGCCAAGCTGCGCGCGCCGGGTTATGCGCATCTGCAGGCGATGGATCACCTCTGCCGCGGTCACCAGCTGGCCGATGTCTCGGCGATCCTCGGTTCGCTCGACATCGTGTTCGGAGAAGTGGACCGGTAGATGCCGCATCCCCTGCTTCTCCGTTTTCCAAATATCCCCGCCGGAGGCTTCCGCAGGTAACGCCTTCGCGACGCTCGACAGTTCAAGGACACCGACCGATGCTTCGCCGTCTTCACCCCGACCAGCCCGAGAGCTTCGCCTTCACGCCCGCCAACCAGGCCTGGGCCGAGGCGCAGATCACCAAGTACCCCGAGGGGCGGCAGGCCAGCGCCATCATCCCGCTCCTGTGGCGTGCGCAGGAGCAGGAAGGGTGGCTGACCCGCCCCGCGATCGAGCATGTCGCCGACATGCTGGGCATGGCGCATATCCGTGCGCTCGAGGTTGCGACCTTCTATTTCATGTTCCAGCTGCAGCCGGTGGGATCGGTCGCGCATCTGCAGATCTGCGGCACGACGTCCTGCATGATCTGCGGGGCCGAGGACCTGGTCGCGGTCTGCAAGGAGAAGATCGCGCCCAAGGCGCATCAGCTCAGCGCCGACGGCAAGTTCAGCTGGGAAGAGGTGGAATGCCTCGGCGCTTGCGCGAATGCGCCGATGGCGCAGATCGGCAAGGATTACTACGAGGACCTGACCGCCGAGAAGCTCGCCTGGATCATCGACGAGATGGCGGCGGGCCGCGTGCCGACGCCGGGGCCGCAGAACGGGCGCTATGCCAGCGAACCGGCGGGCGGTCTGACCTCGCTCACGGCGCATGAGGCGGGGCGCGACGCGCTGAACGTCTCGGCGCGGCTGGCGACCGACATCGGCGACACGATCAAGCGCATCGACGGCACCGAGGTGCCGCTGCTCGCCCCCTGGGGCAAGCAGTCGGGCGCGGTGGACGTGAAGCCCACGCCGAAAAAGCCCGTGCTGGCCGAGGCCGTTCCCGCCGACAAGACCGGCATCGACAAGCGCGAGGCCCCGGTGCAGGGCACCGCGAAGCCCGAGGCGGGCGCACCCGCCGCGGCGGCCGAGGTCGAGGAGGCAGAGCCCGAGCGGCTGGACGCGCCGCGCGAAGGCCAGGCCCCCGATGACCTGAAGCGGATCACGGGCGTCGGGCCCAAGCTCGAGGGGCTGCTGCACGAGATGGGGTTTTTCCATTTCGACCAGATCGCCGCCTGGACGCCCGCCGAGGTCGCCTGGGTCGATGCCCGGCTCAAGTGCAAGGGCCGGATCGAGCGCGACGACTGGATCGGCCAGGCCCGCGCGCTTGCCGCGAAAGGCTGAACTGCCCCTTGCCCGCTGGCGCGGCATTTTGTCATGATGGGAGAAGACAAACCCGTGTCAGCGGGTTAGAACATCGTGCAAGCCACGCCTAACGGGGGGAAATCTCATGAGTTCGAATACCGGCGGTCTCATCTGCGCGGCCGTCAGCTGGGGGGTCGCCCTGGTTGTGAGCCTGTTCGCTGCAGTCATGCTCTGGATGCTCGGCGGCTGGAGTTTCCTGCAAGGGGCGTTTGCCGCGGTCTTCATCTTCCTGGGGTTGGGTGCGCTGATTTCGCTGACGGTCTGCCGCGGCCCGTCCGGCATGGTCCGGCCGGGCACGGCCGGTGTGGAGCCGGGGTCGGCCCCGACCGTCCCCGTCCTGCCGGAACGCAAGCCCTCGCGCAGCGCTGCGACACCGGCACCTGCGGCACCTGCGGCCGCGCCGGCGAGCGGCATGGAGCCGGACATGGCACTGCT
>WVSO01000088.1 GCA_015689745.1 Rhodobacterales bacterium HKCCSP123
CGGCGGTCACGGTTTCCCGCGCGGGCGCGAACCCGCCGCGCCGCGACGAGCTGGCATGAGGGCGCTGATCCAGCGCGTGACGGCGGCGGAGGTCGCCGTCGCGGGCGAGGTGATCGGGCGCACGGGTCCGGGGCTCCTGGTCCTCGTCTGCGCGATGCAGGGCGACACCGAGGAAGCTGCCGAGCGGATGGCCGCGAAGATCGCGAAGCTGCGCATCTTCAAGGACGAGGCGGGCAAGATGAACCGCTCGCTTCTGGACACCGGCGGGGGCGCGCTGGTCATCAGCCAGTTCACGCTGGCCGCCGACACGAGAAGCGGCAACCGTCCCGGCTTTTCCACCGCCGCCCCGCCCGCGGAAGGCGAGCGCCTCTACCGGCATTTCGCCCGCGCGCTGGCCGCGCTGGGGCCGCGGGTGGAAACGGGGCGCTTCGGTGCGGACATGGCCGTCAGCCTGACGAACGACGGCCCGGTGACAATCTGGCTCGATTCCTGAGCGTATCGCCTAAATTTTGGGCAGCCGGGGCATGGACCCGGGCCCCGACGCACGGCTACACTGGCCCTTCGCCGCGCAGTCTGCACCGTTGATCCCGAGGGACAAGAACCGACCGACATGAGCGATACATCGCGCTTCTTCGACGAAATGCTGGCCTCGGACGGCGCTCCGCGTGGGCCCTATGGCACCTACGGCGCCTGGTTCGAGGGCGAGGACCTGCGCGAGCTGCGCAAGAAATCCGCCGAGGCCGAACAGTTCTTCCGCCGCACGGGCATCACCTTCAACGTCTACGGACAGGCCGAGGCGGATGAGCGGCTGATCCCCTTCGACATCGTGCCGCGCATCATTTCGGCCCGCGAATGGGCGCGGCTGACCAAGGGGATCGAGCAGCGCGTGCGTGCGATCAACGCCTTCCTGCACGACATCTATCACCGGCAGGAAATCCTGCGCGCGGGCCGCGTGCCGGTCGAGATCATCGCCCGCAACGACGCCTTCCTGCCGCAGATGATCGGCATGTCCCCGCCCGGGAACGTCTACACCCACATCGTCGGCACCGACCTCGTGCGGACGGGCGAGGACGAGTTCTTCGTGCTCGAGGACAACGCCCGCACCCCCTCGGGCGTCAGCTACATGCTCGAGAACCGCGAGACGATGCTGCAGATGTTCCCCGAGCTCTTCACGCATATCAAGGTGCAGCCGGTCTCGGACTATCCGCGCGACCTGCGCCGGTCGCTCGCGGCCTCGGCGCCGGTGAACTGCTCGAACGACTGCACCGTGGCGATCCTGACGCCCGGCATTCACAACTCGGCCTATTTCGAACACGCCTTCCTGGCCGACCAGATGGGCGTGGAACTGGTCGAGGGGCATGACCTGCGCATCGTCGACGGCAAGGTCGCCATGCGCACGACGCGCGGCTACAAGCCCATCGACGTGCTCTACCGCCGCGTCGATGACGATTTTCTCGACCCGCTGAACTTCAACCCGGAAAGCCAGCTTGGCGTGCCGGGCATCATGGATGTCTACCGCGCGGGCGGCATCACCATCGCCAATGCGCCCGGCACCGGCATCGCCGACGACAAGGCGATCTACAGCTACATGCCCGACATCGTCGAGTTCTACACCGGCGAGAAGGCGATCCTGCAGAACGTGCCGACCTGGCGCTGCTCCGAGCCCGAGAGCCTGAAATACGTGCTCGACCACCTCTCGGAACTGGTGGTGAAGGAGGTGCACGGGTCGGGCGGCTACGGCATGCTGGTGGGGCCTGCCGCCTCGAAGAAGGAGCTTGCCGCCTTCCGCAAGAAGCTCGAGGCGCGGCCGTCGAACTATATCGCGCAACCCACGCTGGCGCTGTCGACGGTGCCGATCCTGACCAAGGCGGGGCTTGCGCCGCGCCATGTCGACCTGCGCCCCTTCGTGCTGGTCTCTCCCGACAAGATCACCATAACGCCCGGCGGCCTGACGCGGGTGGCGCTGAAGAAAGGCTCGCTCGTGGTGAACTCGTCGCAGGGCGGCGGCACCAAGGACACCTGGGTGCTGGAGGAATAGGGCGATGCTGGGCAAAACCGCTGGCGGCCTGTTCTGGATGTTCCGCTACCTCGAACGCTCCGAGAACACCGCGCGACTGATCGAGGCGGGCTTCCGCATCGCGCTGACCCGCGCCGACGGGGATGACGACGAATGGACGAGCGTGTTGCAGACGGCGGCCGTCGCCTATCCCTATTTCCAGAAATACGAGACGATCGAGGCCGGGAAGGCCATCGACTTCCTCCTGCGCGATCCGTCCAATCCCTCGTCGGTCCTGTCCTCGATCTCGGCCGCCCGGATGAACGCGCGCCTCGTGCGCACCGCGATCACGCGCGAGGTCTGGGAGGCGGTGAACGACACCTACATGATCCTGAAGCAGACGCTCGCGCGCCCGGTCTCGGCCCGCGACCTGCCCGAGGTGCTGGCGCTTGTCCGCCAGCAATCGGCGCTCGTGCGCGGCGCGATGCATGGCACGATGCTCAGGAACGACATCTTCGATTTCTGCCGTCTCGGCACCTTCCTCGAGCGCGCCGACAACACCGCGCGCATCCTCGACGTGAAATACTACGTGCTGCTGCCCTCGATCAGCCAGATCGGATCCTCCCTCGACAACGTGCAGTGGGAGACGATCCTGCGCTCGGTCGCGGGCCAGCGTGCCTATCGCTGGATGACGCAAGGTGAAACCAACCCTATGGGGATCGCCGATTTCCTGATCTTCGACGGGCGGATGCCGCGCAGCCTCGCCTTCTCGATCGGCAAGATCACCACGAACCTCGCCTATCTCGAACGCGCCTACGACGCCCGCCTGCCCTGCCACGACCAGATCGACGTGCTGTCGGCGCGGCTCACCCATGGCACGATCGAGCGCGTCTTCGAGGACGGGCTGCACGAGTTCATCACCGATTTCCTGGCCGACATCGCCCGTCTCGGCCAGCAGATCGAAACCGATTACCGGTTCCTCGGATAGTTCGCCCCATGCGCCTGAAGATCCTGCACACCACGACCTATCATTTCGACCACCCGGTCCCCTACGGACTGCAGCAGCTGCGGCTGATCCCGAAAAGCCGGTCGGGCCAGACGGTGCTGAGCTGGAAGATGGAGATCGAGGGCGGACGGGCCGAAACCGAGTACACCGACCACCACCAGAACCGCGTGTCGCTGATTTCCTTCGACCCTCAGGCCACCTCGATCGTGGTGCATTGCGAGGGCGAGGTGGAGACCGCCGACATGGCCGGCGTCACCGGGCGGCACGGCGGCTTCGCGCCCTTGTGGTATTTCCTCAAGTCCACCGAACTGACCCGCGCAGGACCGCGGGTGCGTGCGCTCGCCAAGGGTCTGAAGGAAGAGGAGGCCGAGGATATCCCGCGCCTTCACGCGCTTTCGGCGCGCATCCTCGCGGCGGTGCCCTACGAACTGGGCGTGACCCATGCCGCGACCTCGGCCGAGGAGGCGGTGGAGCATGGCTACGGCGTCTGCCAGGATCACGCGCATATCTTCATCGCCGCGGCCCGCGCCCTGGGCTACCCGGCGCGCTACGTCTCGGGCTACCTGATGATGAACGACCGCGTCCACCAGGACGCGAGCCACGCCTGGGCCGAATGCCATGTCGAGCCGCTGGGCTGGGTCGGCTTCGACATCTCCAACGGCATTTCGCCCGACACGCGCTACGTGCGGGTCGCCACCGGCCTCGACTACCGCGAGGCGGCGCCGGTGTCGGGCCTGCGCTTCGGCAATGGCGGCGAAGCGATGTCCATCGACATCCAGGTGCAGCAGCAGTAGGACGTATCCCGAAGGCAGGGACAGCATGAAATGACCTATTGCGTTGGCATGAAGCTCGACCGGGGGCTGGTGTTCATGTCGGACACCCGCACCAATGCGGGCGTCGACAACATCAGCGTCTTCAAGAAGATGTTCATCTGGGAGCGCGAGGGCGAACGCTCGATCACGCTCATGACGGCGGGCAATCTCGCCACGACCCAGGCCGTCGTCTCGCTTCTGAGCGAACGGGCGAAACCCGCCGAGGACCGGGGCACGCCCTCGATCCTCGAGGCGCCGTCGATGTTCCAGGTGGCGAAGCTCGTGGGCGAGACCCTGCGCGAGGTGATCGCCGAGCAATCGGGCCGCGACGGGCCGCAGGCCGACAGCCCCTTCTCGGCGACCCTGATCCTGGGTGGCCAGGTGCGCGGCGGCGAGCCGCGTCTCTTCCTGATCTACCCCGAGGGCAATTTCGTCGAGGCCGCGGCGGACACGCCCTTCTTCCAGATCGGCGAGACGAAATACGGCAAGCCGATCCTGGTGCGCGCCTACGAGCCGGAGATGAGTTTCGAGGACGCGGTGAAGCTCCTGATGCTGAGCTTCGATTCGACCATCAAGGCGAATCTCTCGGTGGGCCTGCCGCTGGACCTGCATCTCTACGAGGCGGACAGTTTCCGCACCGGCCGGGTCCACCGGATCGAGCGGGACGATGCCTTCTACGAGATGATCTCGTCGGGTTGGGGCGAGGCGCTGAAGAACGCCTTCAAGGCGCTTCCCCCCTACACGCTGGACTGACCCCGAGGGGTTTCGCCCGCTGCGCGGTCGACCCGCGCGCCGCTTGCGCGGGCCGCGGTTGCGAATCTTCGGACGAAAATTCGGGGGGGCTCTGCCCCCATCCCTTCGGGATTCCCCCGGGATATTTTCGAAACGGAGAAGCAGCGGCGTCAGGCCGTGGGATCGAAGCGGTGGACCCAGTCGAAGCGGCGGGTGACGGCATGGGGCGCGAAACGGCGTGCGGCGCGGAGCGCGGTGTGGGCCGCGAGGCGCATCGGGCCGGGGCGCAGGTGGTAGTTTTCCGCGTTGTCGTTGGCGGCCTGCACGATGCGCGCGCAGCGCGGGCGGCGGAGCGCCTGATAGCGGGCAAGGGCGTCGGTGGTGACGCTGTCCTCGGCGAGGCAGCGGGCGAGGATATATGCATCCTCGAGCGCCATGTTGGCACCCTGGGCAAGGAAAGGCAGCGTCGGGTGGGCGGCATCGCCGAGCAGCGCCAGGCGGTGCTCGGTCCAGACGTGCGCGACGGGGTGGCGGAAGAGGCCCCAGAGGTAGGCCTCGCGCGCCTCGGCCAGCAGGTCGCGCACCTCGGGGCAGAAATCGGTGAAGGCGCGTTGCAGATGGACGGGATCGTCGCGGTGATGCCAGCCTTCGGCGGCCCAGCCGTCGCGTTCCTCGACCGCGACCACGTTCACCAGCCGCCGCTCGCGCAAGGGGTAGCGCACGAGGTGGCGCCCCGGCCCCATGAAGACATGCGCTTCGGGCGCGAGCGGCTCGGCGACGGGAATGGTGCAGCGCCAGGCCACCTGGCCGGTGAAGAAGGCGCGTGACTTGGGGTTCAGCGCGGCGCGGGCGGGAGAGTGGAGGCCGTCGGCGGCGATGGTGAGGCCATGGGTTTCCTGCGCGCCATCGGCCAGCGCCAGCCGGGTTGCCATCGGCTCGGGGCGGAAGGCCGTGACGCGGGCACCAAGGCGGAGGGTGACGCCGGCGGCCTGCGCGGCGTGGCCCAGCACATCGACGAGGTCGGCGCGGTGGACGAGGTGCCAGGGCTGGCCGCCTTCGGTCAGCTCCATCCCGAAGACCTCGGCGCCGCGGCGGAAATCCCTGAGCCGGACCGCCCGGGAGCGCGGACTGCGGGCCGCGACCGCCTCGGCCACGCCAAGCGCCTGCAGCACGCGCCAGCCATTGGGCGAGACCTGGAGCCCTGCGCCGACCTCGGTGATCGCGGGGGCCTGTTCCAGCACGGTGACCACGGCCCCGCGCTGCGCCAGCGCCAGCGCCGCGGCCAGCCCGCCGATGCCTCCGCCGACGACCGTCACCTCCTGCCCGATCAGCATGTCACCCCCGAGATACGACAAAGGGCGCAGCCCCGCGGCCGCGCCCCCGTCTTATTCCAAGCCGCACCGCGGACCGCAGCGCGGTCAGTCGTCGCGATGAACCTTCTCGCGGCGCTCGTGGCGCTCCTGCGCCTCGAGGCTCATCGTGGCGATCGGCCGCGCGTCCAGCCGCTTCAGGCTGATCGGTTCGCCCGTGACCTCGCAATAGCCGTATTCGCCATCCTCGATGCGGCGCAGCGCGCTGTCGATCTTGGCGATCAGCTTGCGCTGCCGGTCCCGCGTGCGCAGTTCGAGCGCACGGTCGGTTTCCTCGCTGGCGCGGTCGGCGATGTCGGGAATGTTCCGCGTGCCGTCCTGCAGCGCCTCGACCGTGGTCCGGCTTTCGTCGAGCAGATCGTTCTTCCAGATGATGAGCTTGCGCCGGAAATACTCCAGCTGACGCTCGTTCATGAATGGTTCGTCCTCGGCCGGACGATAGTCTTCGGGCAGAAAGATTTCGGCCTTCATGTCGCTCCCCTCAGCGGCGCCGGCGTCTCGATGTCCGTCTGGCATTCTACACCCCTCCGGCCCCTCGCCGCCCGCTTACAAGACCGCGCGCGGCTTGTCACGTCCCGATTGCGTGACAGATGGACCGCGGGCCGGTGCCCGGGGGGCGCATGTCTCATGGGACTGATTTTCAAGCGCATCCGAAGCCAAACGCCCGTTTTTCCCGCCGGGATGGCATGGCGCGCCCCCGGCCCTTGGTGCCCCTTCCCCGATCCGCACGAAGCCGTTAGACCGGGGCGGCACGGCCAAGGAGGACCGCGATGACCGCCCGTTTCGAAGGCAGCGAAAGCTATGTCGCCACCGAGGACCTGAGCGTCGCGGTCAATGCCGCCGTCACGCTGGAGCGCCCGCTGCTGGTCAAGGGCGAGCCCGGCACCGGCAAGACCGAACTGGCGCGCCAGGTCGCCACCTCGCTCGGGCTGCCGATCATCGAGTGGCACATCAAGTCGACGACCCGCGCCCAGCAGGGGCTTTACGAATACGACGCCGTCAGCCGGCTCCGCGACAGCCAGCTGGGCGACGAGCGGGTCAATGACGTGCGGAACTACATCCGCAAGGGCAAGCTCTGGCAGGCCTTCGAGGCTCCGGGCAAGTCGGTCCTGCTGATCGACGAGATCGACAAGGCCGACATCGAGTTCCCCAACGACCTGTTGCAGGAGTTGGACCGGATGGAGTTCTTCGTCTACGAGACCGGCGAGACGGTCCGCGCCACGACGCGCCCCATCGTCATCATCACCTCCAACAACGAGAAGGAGCTGCCCGACGCCTTCCTGCGCCGCTGCTTCTTCCACTACATCCGCTTCCCCGACATGGAGACGATGACCCGAATCGTTGGGGTGCATTTCCCCGGCATCAAGCCGCAGCTTCTGACCACCGCGCTGACGCAGTTCTACGAGATCCGCGACCAGCAGGGGCTGAAGAAGAAGCCCTCCACTTCCGAGGTGCTGGACTGGCTGAAGCTGCTGCTGGCCGAGGACCTGTCGCCCGAGGACCTGAAGCGCGACGGCGCCTCGGCGCTGCCGAAGCTGCACGGGGCGCTCCTGAAGAACGAGCAGGATGTGGCGCTTTTCGAGCGGCTCGCCTTCATGGCGCGGCGGCAGCGGTGAGGGGCCAAGGCCGCCACCTGCCCCCTCTCACGACGGGTGTCGACCGGTGACCCGGCCAGCGGGTCTTGGCCGATCCCGGACGAAAATCGTGGCTCTCGTCCGAATTCCTGCCATAATCCGGTGCAACGGTCTGACGGGCAGACAAGAATAAACGGGCAGGCACATCCCGATGACGGAAAGACATGGCATACGCCTTTTGGGCGAAGGGGTCCGGGTTGGAGCCATCCGCCCGTTGGAGGCGTCGGCCCCGGCGCCGGCTGGACCCGGCGCGCGACGCGCCGATGGATCCGCACCCATTCCCCCACGGTCGGAGCCGCGCCTCCCATGATCCGGACCCGTTTCCTGCCGTTCTGCCTCGCATCGGCCCTCGGGCTCACGGCCTGCGTGTCCACCGGGCCCGAGCTGCGCGACGTGGCCGAGCGCCGCGCGACGCCGGAGATCGTGCAGGCGATGCCCACGATGAACCAGTTCGGGGCGGCCCGCCCCGCCCCCCCGACGCGGTCGAACGCCGAGATCGCCACCGATTTCCTCGACCTCGCCTTCCTGATGGAATCCGGTCGCCAGATCGAACGGCTGTCGCGGTTCGAGGGGCCGATCACCGTCGCGGTCGTGCCGGGTGGCCCCGCATCGCTGTCCCATGACCTCGACCGCCTCGTGGACCGCCTGCGCCAGGAGGCGGGCATCGACATTCGCCGGGTCGCCCATGGCGACGGGGTGGCCAGCATCACGATCGAGACCCTGCCGCGCGCGCGCATGCAGCGCATCGTGCCCGAAGCGGCCTGTTTCGTCGTCCCGCGCGTCTCGTCCTGGACCGAGTTCCGTGGCGCGCGCAATTCCCGCGCGATGGACTGGACGACGCTCGAGACGCGCGAGCGCGTCGCGGTCTTCATCCCGAACGACGTGCCCCCGCAAGAGGTGCGCGATTGCCTCCACGAAGAGGTGGCCCAGGCGCTGGGGCCGCTCAACGACCTGTACCGCTTGCCCGACAGCGTCTTCAACGACGACAATTTCAACGCGGTGCTGACAGGCTTCGACATGCTGATCCTGCGCGCCTACTACAGCGATCCGATCCGCTCGGGCATGACGAGGGACCAGGTGGCGGCCGTGCTGCCCGGCGTGCTCAACCGGCTGAACCCGCGCGGCGCGCACGGCGGCGGTGCGGTGACCGTGCAGGCCACCCCGCGCGCCTGGATCGAGGCGATCGAGACGGCGCTCGGGCCCGGAACCCGCGACGGTCTGCGCGTGACCGCGGCCGAGCGCGCGGTCAGCATCGCGCGGCAGGCGAACCTGGCGGACGCGCGGCTGGCCTTCAGCTACTTCGCCCTCGGGCGCCTTGCGCTCGCCACCGACAGCGAGGCCTCGCTCAACGCCTTCCAGGCGGCGGCGAACATCTATGACAGGATCGCCCCCGATGGCGTGCACGCGGCCCATGTCGACATGCAGCTCGCGGCCTTCGCACTGAGCGCCGGCAACGCCGAGGACGCGCTCGCCCTGACCGGCCGGGCGATGCCCGCCGCGACGCGGGCAGAGAACGCGGCGCTCCTGTCGACGCTCCTGATGATCCGGGCCGAGTCTCTCGATGCGCTCGGCCGCGCCTCCGAGGCGCGTCAGGTCCGCCTCGACAGCCTCGCCTGGGGTCGCTATGGCTTCGGCACGAATGCGGCGCTCGGCGCCCGCCTGACCGAGGTGGCCGCGCTTTCGCCGTAGGACGACAGGCGGGGTGGGACCATGCTGAATTTCATCGGGGGGGGCCTCGGCATCCTGCTGGGGCTCTGGACGGCGCGCCGCCGCGGCGGCAACCGGCTGGACCTTCTGCATTACGCGACGATCTTCGGCATCGTCGGCTTCATCCTTGGCGCCTTCGCCATGCTTGTGATCCCCGCGCCCGGCTGACACTCTGGGCGCATGTTCCTGCCCTTCTTCGAAACCCTCCGCGCCGCCCGCATCCCTGTTTCGCTCCGGGAATACCTGGCCTTTCTCGAAGGGGTCTCGGCGGGTCTCGTGACCTATGACGTCGACGGGTTCTACTACCTCGCCCGCGCCGCGATGGTGAAGGACGAGCGCCACCTCGACCGGTTCGACCAGTGCTTCGCCCATGCCTTCGGCGGGCTGGAACAGATCACGCCGGAAGAGGTGCTCGAGGCCGCCGAGATCCCGCGCGAGTGGCTGGAGAAACTGGCCGAAAAGCACCTGACGCCCGAGGAACGCGCCGAGATCGAAGCGCTTGGCGGCTTCGACAAGCTGATGGAGACGCTGCGCCAGCGCCTGCGCGAGCAGCAGGGCCGCCACCAGGGCGGCTCGAAATGGATCGGCACGGCGGGCACCTCGCCCTTCGGCGCCTATGGCTACAACCCCGAGGGGGTGCGCATCGGCCAGCACGAAAGCCGCCACCGCCGCGCGGTCAAGGTCTGGGACAAGCGCGAGTTCAGGGATTTCGCCGACGATGTCGAGCTTGGCACCCGCAACATCAAGGTGGCGCTCAAGCGCCTGCGCCAATGGGCCCGCGACGGCGCGGCCGAGGAGCTGGACCTCGACGGCACGATCAGGGCGACCGCCGAACAGGGCTGGCTCGACGTCCGGACGCGGCCCGAACGGCGCAACGCGGTGAAGGTCCTTCTCTTCCTCGACGTGGGCGGCTCGATGGACGACCATATCCGCGTCGTCGAAGAGCTGTTCTCGGCCGCCAAGGCCGAGTTCAAGCACCTCGAATACTACTATTTCCACAACTGCCTCTACGAGGCCGTCTGGCGCGACAACCGCAGGCGCTGGACCGAGCAGGTCCCGACCCACGAGGTCATGAACACCTATGGCTCGGACTACAAATGCATCTTCGTGGGCGACGCCTCGATGTCGCCCTACGAGATCGCCTTCGCCGGCGGCGCCAACGAGCACTGGAACGAGGAGGCCGGCCAGGTCTGGCTCGAGCGCGCTCGGGCGCAATGGCCCGATCACCTCTGGATCAACCCGGTGAAGGAACGGCTCTGGGGCTACACCCAGTCGATCGGCATGATCCGGGACATCTTCGAGGGCCGCATGGTGCCGATGACGCTCGAGGGGCTCGAGCGTGGCATGCGCGAGCTGGGGCGGTGACCACGCCCCGCCCCCCCGCGCTCGCCTATCTCTGGCGGCATCATCGTCCCGCGCTGATCGCGCTGGCGCTGGCGCTGGCCGTGGCGGGTTTCTTCGCGGTCCGGCTGGCCCTCTTCACGATCTACTGGTCCGATCCCGCCCACCGCCAGCAGCCCCTCGCGGGCTGGATGACGCCGGGCTATGTCGCGCGGTCGTGGGACGTGCCGGTCGAGGTGATCCGCGCCGCCCTGCCCGTGTCGCCCGAGGCCGGGACCCGCCCCACCCTCGACCGCATCGCCGAGCAAGGCGGCATTCCCCTGCCCGATCTCATCGCCGGCATCGAAAGCGCCATCGCCGGGGCGCGGGCCGAATGACCGAGGCCATCCTGGCCCTCGTGCCCGTCTACGGCCTGGCGCTCATCGCGGCGGCGACGTTCCTTTCCTGCCTCGCCCTGCCGATCCCCTCCTCGCTCATCATGCTGTCGGCCGGCGGCTTCGCCGCGGCAGGCGACCTTGTCCTCTGGCAGGCGGGCGCGGCGGCGCTGGCGGGCGCGGTCATCGGCGACCAGGCGGGCTACCAGCTGGGGCGCATGGGCGGACGGATCTTCGCCGGGCACGCGCCCTCGCCCAAACGCGCGGCGCTGATGGCCAAGGCCACCGCCTACCTGCGCGAGCGGAGCGCCTGGGCCATCTTTCTCAGCCGCTGGCTCGTCTCGCCGCTCGGACCTTACGTCAATTTCGCGGGCGGCGCGGCGCGCCTGCCCTGGATCCGTTTCACCCGCGCGGGCGTCGCGGGCGAGGCCGTCTGGGTCACGCTCTACGTCGGCCTCGGCGCGGCCTTCGCCGATGACATCCTCGCGCTCGCGGACCTCCTCGGCAGTGCCTCGGGCCTACTGGCCGCGCTGGCCGTGGCGGGCGGTCTCGCCCTCTGGCTGCGCGCCGCGCTGCGCCAGCGCGGCAGCCATTGACAGGGCTCCCCCCGCGCGCGCCAGATATCCCCATGCAGCCCCCCGTCGTCGAGATCGACCCCGCCGCCTTCCACGCCGACCCCTACCTGGCGCTCGCGAGGATGCGGGCCGAAACCCCTGTCGCCCGCGTGCCGCAACTGGGGGCCGCGATCCTTCTCACGCGGCGCGACGACATCCACCGCGAGGAAAAGCGCGTCGAGGTCCTGTCCTCGCGCCAGCCCGAGGGGCTGATGACCCGCCTCATGGGCGAGAACCTGATGCGCCGCGACGGCGAGGCGCATCTCTCCGAGCGCCGCGCGCTCTTCCCCGCGCTCTCTCCCCGCACTGTGCGCGAGACCTGGCTGCCGCTGTTCCGCGCCCACACGGCGGCGATCCTCGACGCGCTCGCGCCGCGGAGCGCTGCGGATCTTGTAAAAGATTACGCCATGCCGGTGTCCGCCGAGGCACTGAAGCTGATCACCGGCCTGACCAACATGGCCGCGGCCGAGATGGACCGCGTGAGCCAGGGCATGATCGACGGCTGCGCCAATTACGCGGGCGACGCTCGGGTCGAAGCGCATTGCCACGACTGCACCGCCTCGATCGACCGCCACATCGCCCAGGTCATGCCGCGCCTTGCGGCGGCGCCCGATGCCTCGGCGCTCAGCGTGATGCACGAGGCGGGGCTTGGCCCCGACCGGCTTTCGGCCAATGTGAAGCTCATCATCTCGGGCGGCCAGAACGAGCCGCGCGATGCCATCGCGGGCGCGGCCTGGGCCGTTCTGACCCACCCCGAGGTGCGGGAGGCCACAGCCAGGGGCACCCTTGGCTGGGACGCCGTCTTTGCCGAATACGCCCGCTGGATGAGCCCCATCGGCATGTCTCCACGCGAGGTCGCGCGCAAGGGCCTGGTCGCGGGCCATGACGTGACGCCCGGCGAACGCGTCTTCCTGATGTTCGGCTCGGCCAACCGCGACGAGGCCGTCTTCGACGCGCCCGACCGCTTCGACCCCTGGCGCGACACCAGCCGCGCGATCCCCTTCGGTGCCGGCCCGCATTTCTGCGCGGGTGCCGCGGCCTCGCGCGCATTGATCGCCGTGGTCGCCCTGCCCATGCTCTTCGAGCGCCTGCCGAACCTGCGTCTGACCGGCCCCGCCCCCTTCGCCGGCTGGGCCTTCCGCGGCCCGCGGGCGGTGCCCGTCGCATGGGACAAATGATCCGTTGCCCCACCCCGCACAGGCCCCCATATCCATCCCATGTTGAAGCTGACCCCGATCCTTCTGGCCATCGGCTACGCGCTGGTGATGTACCTGTTCTCGGCCTGGCGCACGGGCCGCGAGCTTGACGCGCGCTCGACCGAACTGGCCGATCCGCGGCTCAGGGCGCTGACCGACCGCATGGCCAAGGCGCTCGGGATCGAGCGCATCCGCGTGAACATCTACGAGGTCGGGCCGGTGAACGGGCTGGCCGCGCCGGACGGTCGGATCTTCCTGACCCGGGGGTTCTACGACAAGTACCGCGCGGGCGAGGTCACGGGCGAAGAGCTGGCCAGCGTCATCGCGCATGAGCTGGGGCACGTGGCCCTCGGCCATTCCCGGCGGCGCATGATCGACTTTTCCGGCCAGAACGCCGTGCGCGTGGCGCTGGCCACCGTGCTGGGCCGGTTCATCCCCGGCCTCGGCGTCTGGATCGCCAACCTGCTGGCGGGCATGCTCGCCGCGCGTCTGTCGCGGCAGGACGAATACGAGGCCGACGCCTATGCCGCGGCCCTCCTGACCAAGGCCGGGATCGGGACGGGGCCGCAGAAATCCCTGTTCCTCAAGCTCGAGGGGCTGACCGGCATGGGCGGGCGCGGCATGCCCGCCTGGCTCATGAGCCACCCCAGGACCGCCGACCGCGTGCGCGCCATCGAGGCGCTGGAGGCACGCTGGGCCGGGCAACTGCCGCAGGATTAGCGCGTTTTGCGCGGGCAAAACCGGGGGCCGGGGGCGTTTTGCTGACGCAAAACGGGGGAAAACTTCAGTTTTCCCAAGCCGGAAACCTGCAGGTTTTCGAACCGGAAAACGCGAGTTTTCCGCCCCCTACCCCAGCGCCTTGGCAAGCCGAGGCAGCCGCACGCGCTTGAGAAGCGGGCGCAAGGCCAGCGCCTCGCCCGACAGCCGCTCTGCCGTGGCCTGAACCCCGGCCACCACGCCCCCCACGGTCTCGGGCCGCTCGAGCCACAGCGCGTAGAGGCACGCGTCGGGATGGACCGCTTCGACCCCGTGGGGGGCCAGCTCGGAGCGGGGAAAATCCCGCAGGTTCAGGGTGAGGATCGCCTCGGCCCCGCCCGCAATCGCGGTGGCGAGCACATGGATGTCGCCCGCGTCGGGCAGCCAGAGCGCCGCCTCGGCGGCCGGGTCATGGGCGACACGCGCCCCCGGAAAGCCCGCGCCAAGCGACGCGATCTCGCCGTGCGCCAGCGCCTCGTCCGCCGCACCGCCGTGGCGCGCCGCGGTGCGGGCCCATTCCTCGAGCAGCCGGTCCGACCAAAGCGGAGCGATCAGCCCTGCCCGTGCCACGCCCAGAACGATCTCGCGCAGCACCGTGGGGTAGAGCACGCAGGCGTCGATCACCGCCCTCATGGCAGCAGGCGAAGGGCCAGCGCCTTGAGATAGCCCGTCTCGGTCAGCGCCGGGTGCTGCGGATGGTCCGGCCCGGCAAAGCCGGTGTGGATGATCCGCGGCTCGCGCCCCGCCCGCCCGATCCCGCGCAGGCAGGCGGCGCGGAACTTGGTGAGGTCCGCGGCATGGCTGCACGAGCACAGGATCAGCGTGCCCCCCGGCGCGACCAGCGGCGCGGCAAGCCGGGCGACGCGCTCATAGGCGCGCAGCCCCTTCTCGAGCGCCTGTTTCGACGGTGCGAAGGCCGGCGGGTCGCAGATCACGAGGTCGAATTGCGCACCCTCCGCGCCAAGCGCCTCGAGCGCGGCGAAGGCATCGCCCGCCCGCGTCTCGAACCGGTCGGCCAGGCCGCCCTCGGCGGCCCCC
>WVSO01000089.1 GCA_015689745.1 Rhodobacterales bacterium HKCCSP123
GCACCTGGAGCAGCCCTTGCCGATCCCCGAGCTTGCGCGCCGCCTCGGCATCAGCCAGCGCGGCCTCGAGACCCGCTGCCGCGCGGCGGCGGGCCGCTCGCCGCAAGGCGTCTACACCGCGATCCGCATGTCCGAGGCCTGGCGGCTGGTGCAGGACAGCCCCCTGTCGGTGACCGAGATCGCGGGACGGGTGGGCTATGCCGACGCTTCGGCCATGACGCGGCGCTTCCGGGCCGAGTTCGGCGCGACCCCGCAGGAGATCCGCCGCCAGCATCGCGGGGCCTGAGCTCTCTGCCGCGGCATTGGGCCGCGATATCTAAACATCGCCGGTCCGAGACGTTTTACAACCCGATCGCGTGCCGATAACAGTGCATGCACAGGACGGCACACAAGGGACACCAGATGAGCGCAGGGGGCCATTTCCTCTTTCTGATCGCGCTGCTGCCATTCGTCGGCGCGCTTCTTCCGGGGCTTATGATCCGCGCGGGCCGCACCGTCTGCGCCTGGACGGCGGCGGTGCCGACGGCGCTGGCGCTGGTGATGCTGCTGATCCTCGCCCCCGCCGTGCTGCGGGGCGAGGTGATCACGGCCGAGATCGAGTGGCTGCCGCAGCTTGGCCTGTCGGCTTCGTTCTTCCTCGACGGTCTGGGGCTCTTGTTTGCCTGCATGATCACGGGCGTCGGCCTGCTGATCACGCTTTACGCGCGCTTCTACCTGTCGGGCGATGACCCGATGGGGCAGTTCTACACCTACCTGCTGCTCTTCCAGGGCGCGATGCTGGGCATCGTGATTTCCGACAACATCCTGCTTTTGCTGATCTTCTGGGAGCTGACCTCGCTCTCCTCCTTCCTGCTCATCGGCTACTGGAAGCACCTGCCCGAGGGGCGTCAGGGCGCGCGCATGGCGCTGGCTGTCACGGGTGCGGGCGGGCTGGCGATGATCGGCGGCATGCTGATCCTCGGCAGTATCGCGGGCAGCTACAACCTGACCGACATCCTGCAGGCGGGGGACGCGATCCGCGCCTCGGAGATGTATCTGCCCGCGCTGATCCTGATCCTGCTCGGCGCTTTCACCAAGTCGGCGCAGTTCCCCTTCCACTTCTGGTTGCCGCACGCGATGGCCGCCCCCACCCCGGTCTCGGCCTACCTGCATTCGGCGACCATGGTGAAGGCGGGCGTCTTCCTGATGGCGCGGATGTGGCCGGTTCTGGCGGGGACCGACGCGTGGTTCTACATCGTCGCCACCACCGGCCTTGTGACCATGGTGCTCGGCGCGCTGATCGCGCTCTTCAAGGATGACCTGAAGGCGCTTCTGGCCTTTTCGACGGTCAGCCACCTCGGCCTTCTGACCATGCTCCTGGGCTTCGGCACCGAGGCCGCGGCGGTCGCCGCCGTCTTTCACATCATCAACCACCTGACCTTCAAGGCCGCGCTCTTCATGACCGCGGGGATCGTGGATCACGAGACCCATACCCGCGACATCAAGCGGCTGGGGGGCCTGCGCCACCTGATGCCCGTCACCTTCGTGATCGGCACCATCGCCGCCCTCTCCATGGCGGGCATCCCGCTTCTGAACGGGTTCATCTCGAAGGAGATGATGCTGGAGGAGGCCTCGCACACCGTCTGGGCGGGCAGTCCCTACGCCGTGCCGGTCCTCGCCACGCTCGGGGCGCTTCTGTCGGTCGCCTATTCCCTGCGCTTCGTCTTCCATGTCTTCATGGGGCCGGTGCGTGACGACTACCCGCACAAGCCCCATGATCCGCCCTTCGGCATGTGGGCCGCGCCCGCGCTGCTGGCGACGCTGGTCGTCGTGATCGGTGTCGCCCCCTTCCTTGCCGAGGGGATCGTGACCGCGGCGGCCAATGCCGTCACCGGGGCCGATCTGCACCCGCATCTCTACATCTGGCACGGCGTCACGCCCGCGCTCTTCATGTCGATCATCGCGGTCGCGGGCGGCGCGGTCCTTCTGCTGATGCATCGCCCGCTGGACGCGGCCTGGATCAAGGCCCCCCGCCCCGAGGCCAAGGCGATCTTCGACCGGCTGATCGCGGGCGCGGTGGCGCTGTCGCGCAGCGTGACCGAGGGCGCGCATAACGGCGCGATCTCGCGCTACCTCGCCATCTTCACGGTCGCCTCGGTGACGCTGGGCTACATCGCCTATCGCGGCTCGGGCCTGTCCGCGCCGACGCGCGAGTTGCTGGTGGTGCCGCCCGTGATCGCGGTGGGCTGGGTCATGCTGATCGTGGCGACGGTGGCGGTCGTCACCATGCACCACAACCGCTTCCGCGCGCTGGTGCTGATCGGGATCATCGGCCTGTCGATCTCGGCGGGGTTCGTCTATCTCTCCGCGCCCGACCTTGCGCTGACGCAGATCTCGGTCGAGACCGTCACGATCATGCTGCTTCTCCTGGCGCTGCATTTCCTGCCCAAGGAAACGCCCAAGGAAAGCCCCATCGGCCTGAAACTGCGGGACGGCGTCATCGCTCTCGCGGCGGGTGCAGGCGTGGGGGGGCTTGCCTGGGCCTTCCTGCGGCGGGATATCGAGACGATCTCGGGCTACCACATAGCGAACAGCTACGAGGGCGGCGGCGGCACCAATGTCGTCAACGTGATCCTCGTCGATTTCCGCGGCTACGACACCTATGGCGAGATCATCGTGCTGGGGATCGCGGGCTTCCTGATCTACGCGCTGATGCATGCGCTGCTGGACGGGCCCGCGGCGCGGCGGCTGAAGAACATGGATTATTCGCAGGACCGCTCGCGCGACCGGCACCCGCTGATGATGGTGGTCGTGACCCGCGTGCTGATGCCCATCGCCATCGTGGTCGGCGCCTACATCTTCCTGCGCGGCCACAACCAGCCGGGCGGCGGCTTCGTCGCGGGGCTGGTCGTCGCCATCGCGCTCCTGATGCAATACATGGCGAGCGGCTTCGCCTGGACGCAGGAGCGCAAGCGCATCGAGTATCACACGATGATCGGCCTTGGCGTCGTCATCGCGGGGCTGACCGGCGTGGGCGCGTGGTTTGCGGGGCAACCCTTCCTGACGAGCGCCTATACCTACGTCCACCTGCCCCCCATCGAGGAGTTCGAGCTGGCCACCGCCATGCTCTTCGACCTCGGCGTCTTCCTGACGGTCCTGGGCGCGGTGATGCTGATGCTCTACAGCCTGAGCCGGATCGCGCGCTTCGCGGGCGAGACGGTGAACGAGGGACCGATGGATTACGATCCCGGCGCGAACGTCGCCGAAGAGACCGCGACGGAGGGCCGCTGAGATGGAGATCATCGTCGCAAGTGCCGTGGGCGTGCTGACGGCGGGCGGGGTCTACCTGCTGCTGCGTCTGCGCACCTTCCCCGTCATCCTCGGGCTGGCGCTGCTGTCCTACGCTGTGAACGTGTTCCTCTTCGCCAGCGGTCGGCTGGCCATCGACCAGTCGCCGATCCTGTCGAAATACGGCGAGGCGAGCTACACCGACCCGCTGCCGCAGGCGCTGGTCCTGACCGCGATCGTGATCTCCTTCGGGATGACGGCGGTCCTGGTGATGATCGGCCTTGCCTCCTACCTCGAGGCGGACACCGACCGGATCGACCTCGATGACACGCGCGAGGGGGAGGACGCCTGATGCACTGGATCATCCTTCCCGTCGTGCTGCCGGCGATGCTGGCGCCGCTGATCGGCTTCGTGATGCGGCATGACATCGTGCTGGCGCGCACGGCCTCGGTCGCGGGGACCGTGGCGCTTCTGGCGGTGGCGCTGGGGCTGTTCGGCATGGCCGCGGACGGGGCCACGCATGTCTACCGCCTCGGCGACTGGCCCGCGCCCTTCGGGATCGTGCTCGTTCTCGACCGTCTGTCGGCGCTGATGGTGCTTCTGACCGCCACGCTGGCCCTGATGGTGCTGGTTCACGCCATCGCAACCGGCTGGGATGCGCGGGGGCGGCATTTCCATGCGCTCTTCCAGTTTCAGCTCATGGGCATCTGCGGTGCCTTCCTGACGGGCGACGTGTTCAACCTCTTCGTCTTCTTCGAGGTGCTGCTCATCGCCTCCTACGGGTTGATGATCCATTCGGGCGGGCGCGACCGGATGCAGGCGGGGCTGCAATACGTGGTGATGAACCTTGCGGGCTCCACCCTGTTCCTCTTCGCGCTCGGCACGCTCTATGCCTCGACCGGCACGCTCAACATCGCCGACCTCGCCCGCGTGATCCCCACGATCCCGCCCGAGGAAGCGGCGCTTGTCCGCGTCGCGGCGATGCTCCTGATGATCGTCTTCGCGGTGAAGGCCGCGCTCTTCCCGGTGCAGTTCTGGCTGCCCGGCACCTATGCCAACGCCCCTGCCCCGGTCGCAGCCCTCTTTGCCATCATGACCAAGGTGGGCGCCTACGCGATCCTGCGGGTGCATACCGTGTCCTTCGGCCCCGGCATCGAGGGGACCGAGGACCTGGCCGCGACATGGCTCTTCCCCGCCGCCATCGTCACCATCGCCATCGGCGCGTTCGGGGTCTTGGGCGCACGGCGGCTGATGCCGCTCATCGCCTTCTCGGTGCTGGGCTCGATGGGGACGCTCCTGATCGCGCTGGCGGCCTTCACGCCCGAGGCGACCTCGGCGGGGCTGTACTACCTCGTCCACTCGACCTTCGCCGCGGCCTGCCTGTTCCTCGTGGCCGATCTCGTGGTGACGCGGCGGGCGGGCGACACGCTGGCCGTCAGACCGCCGACGGTTCAGAACGGCCTCTTCGCGGCGCTCTTCTTCGCCGCGGCCATCGGCATGGCGGGGATGCCGCCCTTGTCGGGGTTCCTCGGCAAGCTGCTGGTTCTCGACGCGCTGCGCACGCCCGGCACGATCGGCTGGGCCTGGACGGCGGTGCTGGCGGGCTCGCTCGTCACCATCGTGGGCTTCGCCCGCGCGGGCAGCGCGCTGTTCTGGAAGTCGACCGCGACGCCCGCACCCGAGACCGAAGCGCCCGCGCCCGCCGCCGCCTCCCCGCTCGAGGTGGCACCGGCCGTGGCCGGCCTCGCCGTGCTGGCGCTTCTGGCGGTCTTCGCCGGGCCGCTCTCGTCCTACCTGCAGGACACCGCGGCGCAGCTTTACGACCGCGCGGGCTATGTCACCGCCGTGCTGACGCCCGAGACGGAGGGTTGAGAGAATGCTGATGCGCCGCCTGGTTCCCCACCCGCTTCTGAGCCTGACGCTGACCCTCGTCTGGCTGGGGCTGGTGAACAAGTTCACGCTGGGCAACCTGATCCTCGGCGCGGGGTTCGGCCTGGTGATCCCGATGCTGACCGCGCCCTACTGGCCCGATCGGCCCCGCATCGGGCGCCCCCTGAAGATCGCCGAGTACGGGCTGATCGTGCTCTGGGACATCGTCGTGGCCAATGTGCAGGTCGCGATGATCATCCTGTTCAAGCGCGAGCGGGCGATCCGCTCGCACTGGATCCCGGTTCCGATCGAGCTCAACTCGGCGGAAGCCATCACCGTGCTGGCGGGCACGATCACGATGACCCCCGGCACGGTCTCGGCCACGCTGGCCGCCGACGGGCGGTCGATCCTTGTCCACTGCCTGCACGCCGACGACCCCGACGCCGTCCGCGACGAGATCAAGCAGCGCTACGAGACGCGCCTGAAGGAGATCTTTTCATGATCGAATACGCCCTTCTTTTCACCGCGCTCTGCTACGGCGTGGCGCTGATCCTCGATCTGTGGCGCATCGCGCAGGGACCAAGCTCGGCGGACCGCATCCTTGCGCTGGACACGATGGTGATCAACGTCATCGCGCTTCTGGTGCTTTACGGCATCTGGCGCGGCACGGCGGTCTATTTCGAGGCCGCGATGCTGATCGCCATGGTCGGCTTCGTCTCGACCGTCGCCTATTGCCGCTTCCTGCTGCGCGGCGACATCATCGAGTGAGGACAAAGCCATGAGCCTGACCGCGGAAATCCTGATCTCGCTGGCCCTCGTCATGAGCGGCATCTTCGGCTTCGTCGGCTCCTACGGGCTGGTGAAGCTGAAGGACACGCTGCAGCGCCTGCACGCCCCGACCAAGGCCACGACCCTGGGCGTGGGCGGCGTTCTGATCGCCTCGATGATCTATTTCTACACCGAGAAGGGCCACCTCTCGATCCATGAACTTCTGATCACGCTCTTCCTGTTCCTGACCGCACCGATCACGGCGAATTTCATCGCCAAGGCCTACATGGCCCGCAACCTGCGCCGCGAGGACCTGCCGCCGAGCGGCGGGGAATATGGCTGGTCGATCTACGACGACCCGCCGCAGGGCAAGGACCTGGCCCCGCAGCCCGAGACGCCCGAGACGCCCAAGGCCCCCTAACCTTCCGAGAGACACGCGGCGAGGGTTTCGGCCAGTCCGCGGATGACCTCGCCGTACAGCGCCGGGCCCGGCTGCAGCGTCGAGCCAAGCGGGTCCAGCACCGCCGTGCGCGCCTCGGCCCCGTCCATGACGGCGGCGACGATGCCGGGGTCGAACTGCGGTTCGGAAAGGACACAGACGACCCCCTGCTCGGCCACGCGGGCCTGGATCTCGGCGATGCGCGCCGGGCTCGGGTCGGTCGCGTCCGAAAGCGAGATCGCACCCGATGCGGGCAGATCGAAGCTTTCCTCGAAATACTGGTAGGCGTCGTGGAACACGATGAAGCCCTGCCCGCGGACAGGCGCGAGCATCGCTTCGACCTCGGCCGTCAGTGCCTCGAGCTCGGCCCGGGCAGCGGCGGCATTCGCGAAATAGGCACCGGCGTTGCCGGGGTCCGCCGACGACATGGCGCCCGCGATGATGTTCAGCCAGGCCGCCGCGTTGCCGGTCGACAGCCAGGCGTGCGGGTCGTGGGCGCCGTGTGCATGCCCGTGGTCGTCATGGGCGTGGTCGTCGTGGCCATGGTCGTCGTGCCCGTGGTCATCGTGCCCGTGGTCATCGTGCCCGTGGTCGTCGTGCCCGTGGTCGTCGTGCCCGTGGTCGTCGTGGCCGTGGTCGTCGTGGCCGTGGTCGTCACCCTCCCCGGTGCCATGCATATGCGCCTCGAACAGCGCGCCCGCGCGGAACTCCAGAAGGGTCGTGCCCTCGGCCTCCAGCAGCGTCAGCACCGTCGCGTCGCCCGCCAGCGTCTCGACCGCACCCTCCATCCAGGGGGTCAGGTTCTCGCCCATCCAGATGACGATATCCGCCTCCTGAAGGGCCGAGGCCTCCGACGGGCGGAGGCTGTAGTCATGCGGGCTGGCACCCGGCGCGACGACCAGGTCTGGCGCGCCCACCCCCTCCATCACCCGCGCCACGAGCGAATGGACCGGCGCGATATCGATAGCGACGCGCGGCGCCTCGGCCCATAGGGGCGAAGCGATGAGCGCGGTCGCGGCGGCAAGGGTCAGAGGCTTTCTGGACATTCCCGACTCCATGTGATCTTATAACAATGATGGCCCGATACATGATATGAAATAACATGACAAGTCCACAGCCGCGCCCGCATGCGACCGGCACCGACCCGGTCGGTTTCACCAGCCATGACCACGCCCATTGCGTCGAGAGCGCGCTGGCCGGGGCCGAGGCGCGCTGCGCGGAGGAAGGGTTGCGCTTCACCCCCGTTCGCCGCGCGGCGCTGGAGTGCCTGCTGCAGGAACACCGCGCACTCGGCGCCTACGAGGTGCTGGACCGCCTGCGCGAGGGCGGCTTCGGCTCACAGCCGCCGGTGGCCTACCGCGCGCTCGAGTTTCTCGTGTCGCACGGCTTCGCGCACCGGATCGAGCGGCTCAACGCCTTCATCGCCTGCGCCCATCCGGGCGCCACGCATTCCCCCGCCTTCATGATCTGCCGCAACTGCGCCGCCGTGGCCGAGGCGCAGGCCACCCCCGCCCGCGGCGCATTGGGCGACGCAGCCCGCGCCGTCGGGTTCACCATCGAGCGCACCGTGGTCGAGGCCGAGGGGCTGTGCCCCGCCTGCGCGGAGAAGGCCGAGCCATGAGCCTCATCACGGTCGAGGACCTGAGCGTCCGCTATGGCGGGCAGACGGCACTCGCGCATGTCGACATGGTGATCGAGCCGGGCGAGATCGTCACGGTCGTGGGCCCCAACGGCTCTGGCAAGACCAGCCTGCTGCGCGCGATCATCGGCGCGGTCGAGCCTGCCTCGGGCCGGGTGCGCCGCAAGCCGGGGCTGCGGCTGGGCTACGTGCCGCAGAAGCTGCACATCGACCCGACCCTGCCGATCACGGTCGAGCGGTTCCTGCGCCTTCCGGGCGGCATCAGCCGCGCCGACTGCACCCGCGCGCTCGAACAGGCGGGCGTGCCGGACCTGTCGGGGCAGCAGATGTCGGGGCTGTCGGGCGGACAGTTCCAGCGTGTGCTCCTGGCCCACGCGCTGATCCACCGGCCCGATATCCTGTTGCTCGACGAGGCGACGCAGGGCCTGGACCAGCCCGGCTCGGCGGCCTTCTACCGCCGGATCGAACAGGTGCGGCGCGACACCGGCTGCGCGGTGCTGATGATCTCGCACGAGCTGCATGTCGTGATGAGCGCATCCGACCGGGTGATCTGCCTCAACGGGCATGTCTGCTGCGAGGGCACGCCCGAGATCGTCTCTTCCGCGCCGGAATACCGGGCGCTTTTCGGCACCGGCACGGGCGGGGCGCTGGCGCTCTACCGGCATGAGCATGACCACGGGCATGACCACGGGCATTCCCATGATCACGGCCATGACCATGCCCATCCGCATGACCACAAGACCGAGGCGGCCGAGTGATGCTTGACGATTTCATGACCCGCGCCACGCTGGCGGGCATCGGCGTGGCCTTTGCCGCCGCCCCCCTGGGCAGTTTCGTGGTCTGGCGGCGCATGGCCTATTTCGGCGACGCGACGGCCCATGCCGCGATCCTGGGCGTGGCGCTGGCGCTGGCGCTCGAGATGTCGGTCTTCACGGGCGCCATGGCGGTGGCGCTGGCGATGGCGATGACGGTGAGCACGCTCTCGGGGCGGGGCTACGCGATGGACACGCTCCTGGGCGTGCTGGCGCATTCGGCGCTGGCCTTCGGGCTTGTGGCCGTCTCCTTCCTGTCGGGTATCCGGATCGACCTGATGGCCTATCTCTTCGGTGACATCCTCGCCGTGTCGCGCGGCGATCTGGGCGTGATCTGGGGCGGGGCCGCGCTGGTCGTGGGGCTGATCGGCTGGCGCTGGTCGCGGCTTCTGACCTCGACGCTCAGCCCCGACATGGCCCATGCGGCGGGCATCAACCCGCGCCACGAGCAGATGATCCTGACGCTGGCGCTGGCGATCACGGTCGCGGTGGCGATCAAGGTCGTGGGCGTCCTTCTGATCGCGGCCATGCTGATCGTGCCCGCCGCCGCGGCCCGGCCGTTGGCCAGAACGCCCGAGGCGATGGCGCTGATCGCGGCGGGGATCGGCGCGGCCTCCGCCCTTGTGGGCTTGCGCGCGGCCTATGTCCTCGACACGCCCGCGGGGCCGTCCATCGTCTGCGTGGCGGCGACGGCTTTCGCGCTGACAGGCATTTATTCCGTGGCGCGCAAGGCGCGGTAAAGACCTGCGCAAAGATCTCTGGACAGGGATGTCCAGAGCGGATTACCGTCGCGGCAACAAGGGTCGCAGCGGAGGGTCCGGCCATGAAATCCCACTATCGCGTCGTCGTCATCGGCGGCGGTGTCGTCGGCGCATCGGTGCTGTATCACCTGGCGAAATTCGGCTGGTCCGATGTCTGCCTGCTGGAACGCTCGGTTCTGACGGCAGGGTCCAGCTGGCACGCGGCGGGCGGCATCCACGCGCTGAACGCCGATCCGAACATGGCGGCACTGCAGGCCTATACCATCGACCTCCTGCCCGAGATCGAGGCCGAGTCGGGCCAGAACATCGGGCTTCACATGACCGGCGGGCTGACGCTGGCGGGCACGCCCGAGCGGTGGGAGTGGCTGCAATCGGCCTATCGCGTGTTCCAGTCCATCGGGATCGAGGATTGCGAGCTTCTGACGCCGCAAGAGGCGCAGGCGCGCTGCCCGATCATGTCGACCGACGGCATCCTCGGGGCCATGTGGGCCGACCGCGAGGGGTATGTCGACACGACCGGCACCGTCCACGCCTATGCCGGGGCCGCGAAGAAGCGCGGCGCGCAGGTCTTCGAACACACCAAGGTCGAGCGCCTGACCCAGACCGCCGAGGGCTGGATCGTGCACACCGACAAGGGTGACATCGCCTGCGAGCACGTGGTCAACGCCGCGGGCCTCTGGGCGAAGCAGGTGGGGCGCATGGCGGGGGTGGAGCTGCCGGTCAGCCCGCTCAAGCACCATTACCTGATCACCGACACCATCCCCGAGGTCGCCGCCTGCGATTTCGAGATGCCGATGACCGTGGACCTCGAAGGCTTCACCTACATGCGGCAGGACCAGAAGGGCATCCTGATCGGCATCTACGAGGTTCAGCACGAACATTGGGCGATGGACGGCGCGCCGTGGAACTACGGGATGGAACTGTTCGCCGAAGACCTCGACCGGATCGAGAACGAGCTGGTGCTGGGCTTCTCGCGCTACCCCGCTGCCGAACATGCCGGGATCAAGACCTGGGTGAACGGCGCCTTCACCTTCTCGCCCGACGGCAACCCGCTGGTCGGCCCGGTGCCGGGCAAGCGCGGCTACTGGTCGGCCTGCGCGGTGATGGCGGGCTTCCTGCAAGGGGGCGGCGTGGGCAAGACGCTGGCCGAATGGATGATCCACGGCGAGCCCGAGGCCGACGCCTGGTGCATGGACGTGGCGCGCTATGGCCGATGGGCCGAGAACAAGCGGTATATCCGGGAGACGACGGGCCAGTTCTATTCCCGCCGCTTCGTGATGACCTACCCCAACGAGCAGCTCCCCGCGGGCCGTCCCCTGAAACGCGCGCCCGCCTTCAGCGACATGGACGCGGCGGGGGCCGTCTGGGGCACCAGCTGGGACATGGAGGTGCCGCTTTACTTCGCGCCCAAGGGCTTCGCGGAGACGCCGACGCTGAAACGCTCGAACGCGCATCCCATCGTCGCCGAGGAATGCCGCGCTGCGCGCGAGGCCGTGGGCCTTCTCGACATCTCGGCCTTCTCGCGCTTCGAGGTCTCGGGCCCGCGGGCCGAGGCGTGGCTGAACCGGCTGATGGCCTCGAAACTGCCCAAGCCGGGCCGCGCCAAGCTTGCGCCGATGCTGGCCCCGAATGGCCGCCTCAAGGGCGACCTGACCGTCTTCAACTGGGGCGACGGGACGTTCTGGATCATGGGCAGCTACTACCTTCGGGCGTGGCACATGCGCTGGTTCGACGACCACCTCGAAGAGGGCGTCGCGGTGCGCGACCTCGGCGAGGAGGTCTGCGGCTTCTCGCTCTCCGGCCCCAAGTCGCTCAAGGTGATCGAGCGCCTGACCGAGGGCGACATCGCCGCCCTGCCCTTCATGGGGATCGGCGAATTCGACATCGGCATGATCCGCGCGCGCGTCGCCCGGATGAGCGTCTGCGGCGAGCTGGGCTACGAGATCAACTGCCGCTACGGCGACCACATCACGCTGCGCCGCGCGCTGCTGGAGGCGGGGGCGGATCACGGCATCCGCGAGATCGGCTTCAACGCGCTCCTGTCGCTCAGGCTGGAAAAGAGCTTCGGCATCTGGTCGGCGGAATTCACCCAAGGTTACACGCCGGGCGAAACCGGCATGGACCGCTGGATCGACTGGGAGAAGGGCGATTTCATCGGGCGCGACGCGGCCTTGGCCGAGCGCGACGGGAACGGGCCTGCGAAGCGGCTCGTCACGCTGGAAATCGCCGCCGAGGGTGCCGACGCCAGCGGGTTCGAGCCAGTCTGGTCGGGCGAGGCCCGCATCGGCTTCGTCACCTCGGGCGGCTACGGGCACACGACGGGCAAGTCGCTGGCCATGGCGCTGGTCGATGCGGCCCATGCAGCGCCGGGCACGAAGCTCTCGGTCCATGTCGTCGGCGTGGAACGCGCGGCAACGGTCATCCCGCCCTCGCCCTACGATCCTTCGGGCCGCGCGATGCGCGGTCTGCCCGCAGCGGAACCGGCGTGACCGCCGCCGACATCACGCGCGGCCCCCGGCGGCGGGGCCGTGCGCAGGGCACCGCCCCGCCCCGCACCCGCGCCACCGAGTACCGGCGCTTGCGCAACCCCTTCCCGGTGATGAACGCCGTTTCCGACGACGAGGCGGCGGCGATGCACACCGCGGCGCTGCGGCTGCTGGAAGAGCTGGGGATGAAGGTGCTTCTGCCCGAGGCGCGGCAGCTCTTCCGGCAGGGCGGCGCGCGGGTGGAGGGCGACATGGTCTTCATCGGCCGCGAGATGGTCGAGGCGGCCCTCGCCACCGCGCCGCGCGCGATCCACTGCCATGCGGGAGCGCCGGAGCGCGACATCACGCTCGAGCCCGGCGCGCTCACCTTCCAGCCCGGCGCGGGCGCGCCCCATGCGACCGACCTCAGGCGCGGCCGCCGCCCCGGTGGGGCCAGCGACTACCGCGACTACACCCGCATCGCGCATCATTACGACGTGTTCCAGATGATGTCCCCCTCGGTCGAGCCGCAGGACGTGCCCCCCCATCTGCGCCACTATTTCACCACCCGCACCCAAGTGGAGCTGACCGACAAGTTCCCCTTTCTCTTCGCCCGCGGCACGCCCCAGACCCTCGACAATTTCGAGATGCTGGCGATGGCCCGCGGCCTTTCCGACGAGGATTTCCGCAGCGCGGTCCATGGCTACACGATCATCAACACCAACAGCCCCCGCACGCTCGATGTGCCGATGGCACAGGGTCTGATCGACTTCGCGAAGGCCGGGCAACTCTCCATCGTCACACCCTTCACGCTGATGGGCGCGATGGCCCCGATCACGGTGGCGGGCGCGATCACGCTTTCCCATGCCGAATGCCTTGCCGCGATCACGCTGACGCAGCTGGCCCGCCCCGGGGCGCCGGTCTGCTACGGGACCTTCACCTCGAATGTCGACATGCGCTCGGGCGCGCCCGCGCTGGGGACGCCCGCGCATTTCCACGCCTCGCTCATGGCGGGGCAGATGGCGCGGATGCTGGGGCTGCCCTGGCGCTCGGCGGCGGGATCGGCGTCGAACACAAACGACGCGCAGGCGGCGAACGAGAACCAGTTCGGCCTCTGGGGCTGCCTTCTGGCCGGGGCCACGGTGATCCTCCATTCCGCGGGCTGGCTGGAGGGCGGGCTGACCGTCTCCTATGAAAAGCTCATCACCGACGTGGAGGTGCTGAACATGGTCGCCGAGCTTTGCGCCGGGGCCAGCGCCACCGAAGACGAGATCGGCTTCGACACCGCGCTGGCCGCCGTGGCCCCCATGGGCCATTTCTTCGACGCGCCGCAGACCATGGCGCGTTACGCGACCGCCTTCTACGAACCGGTCGTCCACGACTACGCCAATTTCGGCACCTGGACCGAGCGCGGCGCGCCCGACGCCTCGACGCGGGCGACCGCCGTCTGGGAAGCCATCCTCGCCACCCAGCCGCAGGCCATGACCCCGCCCGACCGGCTTGCCCGGCTCGACGCCTTCATCGCCCGGCGCAGCGCCGAGGGCGGCGCGCCGCCGGAAAGCTGAGACCATGACCGCGGACCCCACGGAAGACAGCCTGCCCGGCAACACCAAGGTCACGCGCGAGGACTGGCTGCGCGTGGCGATGGAACTGCTCGTCTCCGACGGCGTGTCCGAGGTGAAGATCCTGACCATCGGCGACCGGCTGGGCGTCTCGCGCTCGTCCTTCTACTGGTATTTCAAGAGCCGCAAGGACCTGCTCGGCCAGTTGCTCGCCGAATGGGAGCGGACGAACACCGGCATCCTGATCGCCCATACGCGCCTGCCCGCCGAGGACATCATCGACGCCGTGAACGGCTTCTTCCTCTGCGTGGTGGACCCCGCGGGGTTCAACCACCGGCTCGATTTTGCGGTCCGCGAATGGGCGCGCCGGGATGCGCGGGTGCGCGCGGTGATCGACCGCTCCGACACCGCCCGGACCGAGGCGCTGGCCGAGATGTTCGCCCGCCACGGCTACCCGCCCGAGGAGGCCGACATCCGCGCCCGCGTCCTCTACTACCAGCAGATCGGCTATTACGCGCTGGAGCTGAACGAGACGCTCGAGGAACGCCTCGCGCGGGTTCCGGCCTATCTTCACGCCTTCACCGGCGTTCCCCCGCGCCCCGACCAGGTCGCCTGGTTCGCCGACCAGGCACGGGCGCGCGCCGCGCCATAGCTCTGGCCGCCGGGCGCAGGTCTCTGCGGGCTTGGTCGCCGCCGGTCCGTGGTATAGCGTTCCGCCGGAATCGGGTGGCGGATCACAAGGACCGCCCGGTCACCAAGGGAGGATGAACCAAGATGACGCGACACGCTTTTCTGAAGTTGGGCGCAGCGGCACTGGCGCTGGGTCTGAGTGCCACCGGCGCGCTGGCGCAGGAGGTGACGCTTCGGCTGCACCAGTTCCTGCCGCCGCAGGCGGTTGTGCCGACGCATGTGCTGGATGTCTGGG
>WVSO01000009.1 GCA_015689745.1 Rhodobacterales bacterium HKCCSP123
CCCATGCGCGCGACGCCATGGCCGAGGGCAAGATCGCCGAGGCGACCCGCGACGCGGAAGCCGCGCAGCGCATGGCGCCGGGCCTTGTGCCCGCGGCGGTGATGTCGGCGCGGCTGGCGATCGCCAATGACAGGCCCAAGGTGGCGACCAAGATCCTGAAAGCCGCCTGGGACACCGACCCGCACCCGGATATCGCGGCAGCCTTCGCCGAGATCGCCCCGGACGAGACCCCCGCCGCGCGGCTCAAGCGTTTCCGCCCGCTGATCGCCAAGCACCCGGGCCACCCCGAGGCGAAGATGCTCGAGGCCGAGCTGCAGATCGCGGCCGAGGATTTCCCCGCCGCACGGCGCGCCCTGGGCGACCTGCCCGAGACCGCGCCCACCGCGCGCTCGCTGACCATCATGGCCGCGATCGAGCGGGGCGAGGGCTCGGAGGACCGCATCGTGCGCGCCTGGCTGGCCAAGGCCGTGACCGCACCGCGCGGCATGCAGTGGGTCTGCGACAACTGCGGTCATGTCCACGCCGAATGGCGCCCGGTCTGCGCGCATTGCAACGGCTTCGACAGCCTGAGCTGGCAGGAAGTGGCGCAGAGCGAGGCGGCCCTGATGGGCCCCGCACAGATGCTGCCCCTGATCGTCGGCGCGCTGGAGGACAAGCGCGAACCCGAGGCCGAGGAGGCCGAAGTGGTCGAGGCGACGGAGACGGACCAGGCCCCCGCGGCCGCCGCGGGCGGAGACGCGACGGCAGCGACGGCAGAGAGCCGAAATTAGGGCTAGGAAACCCCAGCGCGGCTTGCTAAGAGGCCGCGCGGCACGTCGGGGCGGCCACTCGGTTCCCTCCCGACGCGACGCCCGGGCGGCAGGCCCCGGACAGAGAAGAATGCCGGTGTAGCTCAGCTGGTAGAGCACGTCATTCGTAATTAGCGGGTCCGCTCGCGAACTACGTTTGAGACCAGTTGGTTAGGCGCGGCGCGCTGTAACTAGTAGGGCCATAGTAGGGCCGCGACAGAGAAGGATGCCGGTGTAGCTCAGCTGGTAGAGCACGTCATTCGTAATGATGGGGTCGGGGGTTCGAGTCCCTTCACCGGCACCATTCTTCTCTCGATATCTCCAAGAAACCATTTGATTTTAGAAGCTTGATCGCGGTGCGGGACCATAATCGGGACCGCTTTCGGGACCACTTGGGTCAAAAACGCCACCTCACTCGTCAGATTCGAACGGACGATCCGGCTTGCCTCCCGGCACACTCAAGCTGATGGTATCCGCATGGGAGAGACTGAGGTGACACTGCCGCGCTACGTGTTCCGTCGAGCGAATGGGACGTATCGATACAAGCGCAATGTTCCCAAACGCCTGCGCAAGTACATCCGGAAGGCCACCCTCTACCGACAACTCGGGACAACCTACAAGGAGGCGATGGACCGGCTCCCGAAGGTGCACCAGGAGATCGAAGACCTGTTCGCCTTCGAGAGGATGCTGTCTCCCGAGGAACGTGCCCGGGCCCTTGCTGTGCTGGAGTTTGGAGAGGCAGCCGTTCGCACGAGCGAGACAAAGGGCATGTATACGGTCGACGGTGAAGGGGAAGAGCTTCCCGACTTCGGGGAGTTCCACGACCTCGCGCTCGACTTGGAGGGGCAGGTTCCGATGGAGGTGCTGAGGAAGCTAGCCCAGGGGCAGTTCAGGTCTGATGCCATGACCCTGGAACGCACGTTCCTGCTCTATCGCAAGCATAAGGAAAGCACTGATCCCGACCCTGCACGGATGAAAGAACTTGAGGGGCGCCTGGATCGGCTCCGCAAAGACATTACGGCTGCCCTCGGGGAAGCGTTCTACAAGGATACCAATCTTGCAGATCTGCGCCGTAGAGATGCCAACGCTCTTCGAGATCATATGCTGCGCAGGATGTCGGCCAATTCCGTACAGCGATACCTGAACATTCTGAAGGCGGCCGTGAACTACGTGATCCGGGAAGAGGATGTGGAGGCCAAGAACCCCTTCGCTGAGCTGCAGGTGGCAGGCGCGGGAACCAGCAAGCAGGACAGGTTGCCTCTGAGCGAGCAGGATTTCCAAGCGGCCATCCCCCACTTCCAGGGAAATCCCGATGCGGAGCTTCTCTTCTGGCTCCTGGCTGATACCGGGGCCCGGTTGGGAGAGATCGTTGGGCTCGAGGCTCAGGACATCGATCTCGCAGCAGAGACAATGCACCTGCGCCCCAATGCCATCAGAGGCCTGAAGACCAAGTCGTCTGAACGCATTCTCCCCTTGTCCAAACGCACCCAGGATCTCCTCTCATCACGTATCGAGCAGGCAGCTCCAAACACTGCCGTCTTCCCACGGTACGCCGCAAACCGCGGGGCCGATCGAGCCTCTGCAATGCTGATGAAGCGCCTTCGCAAGGCCATCACCGACCCGAAGAAGAGCATGCACTCCCTGCGTCACCGAATGAAGGACGCGCTTCGGAACTCTGGCTGCCCTGAGGATCTGTCGCGGGCGATCCTGGGACACTCCAACAACAGCATCGCAGCCAACTACGGATCGGGCTACGCCATCTCGGTGATGCGCGCGGCAATGGAGAAGGTCTGGGATAAGTGACCACCCCGACGCCTGTTCCGAAGGTCAGAGCGTTCAACCCGTTCCTGCGCGCGGACTCCGAGCAGATGCGGACGCTGATTGCGGAGGTGCAGAGCCAGATCGAGGGCTACGAGCACTTCTACAAGACGCGCCAAAACAAACGCAGGCCTGCAGATCTTCGCACCTTCGAACGGATGATCGAGGCCATCATCTGCGATCTATCCCTTGTGGAGCTGTCCAGTGACGTGGCCGCCGTCCACATACCCCGCAGCAACAAGGTCCTGCGGAAGCCGTCTCGCTACAAGGGTGAGGTCCTGTCAGGTAAGTTGCCAGACCTGCTGGATATCATGGCCGCACCTGAGATGGCGTTCGTGGAGATGACGCCCGGCTCGCAGTCCTTCAAACTCACAGCTGCCGGCCTCAGGATCGTACCGACTGGTGGTACACAGACGACACTCGCTCCCGGAGCGAAGCTGGTCAGCCGCATCGCGCGATTCGGTATCACAGCGAGCGACATTGCACCCTCCCTTGACCAGGAGCCGATTGTGCTCCGGACTAGGAAAAAGCCGCGTCAGGATACGGCAGACCTTGTTGAGTACACCGACACCCCAGAGACCCAACGCCTGCGCAAAGAGATGCAGGACATCAATGCCTGGCTCGCTCAGGCAGACATTGAGTGTGGTCTATCGAACGTACACGCGAAGAACCGCTTTCTGAGGCGGATCTTCAACAACGACACCTTCGAAGAGGGTGGCAGGCTCTACGGAGGGTTCTGGCAGGTCCTGTCCTCCAACGACCGCCTTACCGGTATCGCCATCAACGACGATGGCGTTGCCGAGTGCGACTATGGGCAGATGAGCCTCATGCTCCTCTATGCGGAAGCCGGAGAAACCCCACCAAAGGGCGACCTCTACGACCTCTCGGAGTATGGGATTCCGACTGACTGCAGGAAGGGCATCAAAAAAGTCATCCAGGCCATCATAAACAGCCCGAAGCTCCCTACCCGGATGCCAGGTGGTGCCCGAAAGCACTTCCCGAAAAGGTACACCGTCAAGAAGGTGATCGAGGCCGTTCGCCTGAAGCATGATTGCGTGTTCGATCTGATGACGAGCAACGCGGGTCTCCGCCTCTTCCGGACGGAGTCCGACATACTGGTCGAGGTTCTGCTGACCCTCCGGGACCAAGGTGTTGTTGCCCTCCCGATCCATGACGGGGTCGTTGTCGCTGATAAGGACCGGGAGAAGACCATTCAGACCATGAAGAGTGTCTTCAAGAAGCAGACCGGGATCACTCCAGTGGTTCACTCTTAGGCCTAGGGGGAAGGTTTATCTTCACTAAGGATAAGCAACATAAACATTAATTATCAGGGGGGGTCTTCTACCCTCTTCATATAGGGGACAGGTTTTGGCTCTTCCCAGTGGGGCCGCATAGCTGCGAAAGGGCCTTCGTGGAGACTGTGCGAGAGTGGTCCGCAGTCAGGCCTCTGGGATGTGGATGGCCTCGTCATCCGGAGCTGGCTCTCGTCCGTCTCTGGTCCGCTCTGCAGCACTCTGGGTCACGTCTGGCCAAGACAGGCGGCCCTTAGAATCTGCGTGGGTAGTTTTTCAAACTTGGCATCCAATCGACCCAGAGAATCAACTAGGAAAACGGTGCCTAAGGCCATGAACGCCAAGGATAAGACGTCAGGGTATTCTGGGGCAGGTCGCGCAGGCTGCCTCGCAGTGCGGTTCGAGCAGGAACCTTGAGGCAACAGATCTCAACGGCGCAGAACCGTCACAGAGCGGTCATCTGATCAAAACGCTCGGATGACGACTTCGAGCCCGAAGCGGTCGTCTTGAAATCTCCGAAGAGGAGCATCCCAAAGGGGTCATCATAGACGGTGCGTCTGCATCGCCAACTGGTAGGACGGCCGGAGAGAAACCGCTCGACACAGTTCGGCAAGGGCGGTTCGTTTGGCGAACAGCCCGCTCTTGTCTTCCGACCATTCGGTGAGCATTGCCAGATACAAGTCGAGCGCTGAAAAGCCGGATGCGAGGAAGGTATTTCCTCCGCTTATCGCCGCTTCCATCAAATCGAAAAACGCCTCGAGGTCTTGGGCGGCTCGCTGTTCAACTTGGACTATGGCGGCCTCATCGAACGCATAGCGCTCGGGGTGCCCATGCCTCGCGACGGTCATATAGCCCGCGGTTGCCATCACGTTGAGCCAGAACAAGAACGCGCTCCGATCCGGAAATACTGGCCGCGGCGTAAGCCCCGAACCCGGGGCGCCCTCCCCCAGAACTATGACGATGGCCGCTGACTCTCCGATGGTCTCGCCTCCGGGAAGCGTGATCGCAGGCGCGCGTCCCGCAACCGCTTGCTATATTATGTAGGACAATCGCCGGGTGGGGTTCGAGTCGGGCGCAATCCCCGATTGCCGGTAAAGGCCATCGAGGGCTTGGTGCAATTCGATATCATGTGTCTGTTCCAACGTCACTCTCATCCAAGTTTGAATGACGTCCAGTCTTTCGGGGTTTGTTACAACAGGTGTTACAACGCGCACTGGTGTGGACAATGCTCCTGCTCTTGGCTGGCGTGACGGCGATCGCCTCTAGGCGGTCAGCGCAAAGACCGCTGGTAGCACCGGTGCAACCCTCCATGAGCGGACTGGACGCCACCTCATCAGAAAATTCCTTCCCACTAAAAGGTTAGACTGAACATGATTGATCGATCGACATCGCTCCGTGTCCGAGCCTTCAACAGATCGCTGGCTGGCAGTATCCTTGTTGTGCTGCTCTGGGTATCGATTTGGATTGGCGCATCGGCAGATGCCGGGCGTGCCTACGAGATCGAGGTGGGCGGGGATCACTATGACGTCACTGCAACAGGCTCGGGCGAGGCCTTCACCGCCATTGACCCCTCCCTCACCTACACGACGCCGTGGTGGAGTCAGGGGGAGCAGACGGCGCGGAACTTCGCCGAGGCCTATTGGAACACGCTCGGCAAAACCGTGCTCCCCTTCACGGAAACTGGCAATCAGGCCCTCGCCTTCGCGTACTTATTATCATCTACCGAGGTGAGTGCGATCCTCGTGGATGAGGACCTTGGTGTCGTGTCAAGTGCCCAGCAATACGACGCGGATACCGGAACGGCCAACCTTTGGTGGGCCGTCGGTTCCGCGGTGCCGGTGCCGGAGATCAACGGCAACTCGCTGTCTATGGCCCTGTTCTGCATTGCCGCCCTCGGCACCTTTCTTGCCGTGCGTCGGCAGAGGCACGGTCTGGCCGGGCGGCGGGTAGTCGTTCTTGCGCATTCTTGCACGGTCTTCGCTGCCGGAGATGAGGCCGTCAAAAAAAGCCCAGTACGGGGTTGAAGGGAGGCGCGAGCCGGGCCAACGCCGGCCTTCCCGATCAAGGCGACATGTGTCGAGGCTGTCCGCGGATTGTCTCAGGAGGGGCGACCGCCGACCGGAGTGGCGCGCCGCAACCGGGCTACATGTTCATCTTTCGATCGCGTCATCGCGTGCTACGTCAAGTCGACTTCGGTCTCCGTTTAAAGCGGGTCGCGACGCGCCTTCTGCGTCATGATGAAAGTAGTTATTTGGTGGATACGGGGCCTGTTTTTGTGCACTTGAGGGCTCTTGAATGGCTGCCAAGTAGCGCATCAAACCATCGGTCGGGAACAGGCGGCGCCGCGTGACCGCTGATCGTCCGCCACTATTACGAGTTGCCCTTGCTCAGCCGATTTCTTCGACGACACACCTCAATTCCGGTCCGCCCGGCTCGTTGAAGACCGCCTCATCACCTTGTGTCCAAAGCATGGATGTACCACCGTCCCAAATGTCGGTCTCGTATTTGCTGCCTGACCCCGAAGGGACGCGCGGCAGCACCATAGCGCGATCGAACCATGTCAGTGATACGAGAGACCGCTCGCCGTTCAGGAAGACTGCGCTCAAAAGGGCATCCATTCCATTGCAGCGCAGAGCGACCGGGCCGAGGCTGATGCCCGTCGCATCGTCGCGGCGTGCTTCTGCGTAGCTCTCACGAATTTCGTGGATCCGGAAGGCGTAGGCATTGGCGACACAGGTTTCGAGGCCGACACTCGCCCTCCAGCATTCACGCCGGTCCTGTATCCAGTCTCGCTCGGACTGCCGTAGTTCCTCGGCGCGGTCTTCGGTCATGTTGGGACCAGTCAAGGCAAGATGGTAAATTCGGCTCAGTTCGAGATCGAGTTCCGCAAGCCCTGTATCTTGGCAGATCGCGTCCTCGGCATCGCTATCGCTTCTGGAACAGTCGAAGGACGGCGCGAGCGTCTGAGCAGGGACCTGACCGGCTATGCAGAGCCCGATGGCCGCGAGGAGGGAGAGGGTGTAACGCATGGCTATTCGCTCCTTTGGAGAACAAGACGGGTTCCGTCCGGTCCTGTCAGGACGATCTGATCACGTAGGACATGATAGGACAGTGACAGCGGCTGCGAGAACAGACCGAAGAGGGCCTGTTCGTGCCCATCGGTGTCGGGTGGGCAGGCCATCCTTGCGGCCGCAATCGGTCCGAAAGTCAGGATGTTGCCGGATTGGGTGATAGTCGTATGGAAGCGGTTGCATCCCGACGATCCCGAGGCATTTCCATCGACGTCCAGCATGATATGGGCATCCTCGGATGGGATCATTTCACGGATCTCGAGGATGGACCAGACCTGGGCGGACTCCGACTCAGCCATTGCCGCTTGACTTGCTGCTACGGAAAGCACTGCGCTGAGACTCTTGATGACCGTGGATGCTCGACCCGGGCGCGCCATCAGCCACCGGTCCTCACCATCTCGACGACATTGCCGAAGTCGTCGACCTCGCAATTCGCCTGATACGCGCCGTCCGCCGTCTGGAGGAAGATTACGGTGTTTCCTGCCGGGGACTCGTCGTGGCCATTCACCCGGACCGAGGACATTTCGGCATCAAACATCATCGAGAATTCACCCGCGCAGGCCTGTTCCTGGCCCACGATCCCGACCGGCTGCTGGGCGACCGCGGGCACCGCCAAAGCGAGGAATGATACAACGATAGCAAGGTTCTTGGTGGGCATGAGGTTCTCTCCTCTTTTCATGCTTGCCGAGATGCTTTGGTCCTGCGTGACCTGGTCCGGCGCATTCCTGCGGCGTAGTCCGGCAGGAATGGGAATTGGCCTATCTTTCACAGGTTCCGACATAGACGTCGTATGTGTCGACCAACATAAACGGGATCGCGTCGTCGAACACGTAACGCACCCGGAACAACATCTGCCCGTCGTCGGTTGAGTAGACGAGATCCGCGCCCGTCGCGAGATCTGGGAGCGAACGCAGTCTCATGTCCGGGATAGGTTCGTCGCCTCTGCTGAACGTGCCCGCATCGGGATCCGCCCTCAGGTCCGACGCCCAGATGATACCGTAGAAGTCCTGCGGATGTGCGACCAGCCCGCTTTCCTCCAGGCGCCACGCTTCGGTAGATCGACAGGTCAGCGTTTCCGCCTCGGCTGCGCCGGCGCAGATCAACGCGGCGCCAATCATCAGATGTTTCTTCCGTCCAAGTGCACGCGTCATTGTTCTCTGTCTCCCTAAGACTGAAACTACTGCACCAGCATCACGAGGCTGATCGCCCCGAGTGCGGCGACGAGCGTCGTGAACGAAAACCCGACCCGTCCCGGTAGCGACCGCAGGCGGTGACGCCAAAGCACCACCGCGACGCCAGCCATTGCGGCGACGATCCCCACAACAACCCATGGAAGGACCAGAACCGCTGCGAAGGAGCGCGGGATCGCTCCCATGATGCCGAGATACTCGTTCTTCATCATCGTTGAGGCCACGACGCCGGAAAGCGCGCCGATGGTTCCGAGTATCGCGATCCCTGCAAGGACCGTCATCCAGGGTGGTGCGGCCTCGGCCCAGCGCATGCCACCGTGGAGTTCAGCGCGAGGATGTCCCGCAAGACGACGGATCAGAAGCGCAATCGGATATAAGAGCCAGGCGAGGATCAAGAAAACGCCGATGACCAATGCCGGCAATTGCGCCATGGCGGCCTGCGCGACCCCCATGATCCCCGAGTTCGCGATTGAGCGGTTGAGAAGGCCGACGAAGATCACGTCCTCGTCCGTCACGAACTCCGGCGCGGCGGCCGGCAGGCATTCGGTTGAAGGAATGCGGTCCGGCTCGTCGAGAAATGCAGCGATGATGCGGTTTGCGCAATCGCTGGTCACAGCCTGACCATGCGTGCCCCCGGGAAACACGACATGCACGGCATTGGGGAATTGCGGCAGAAGGGTCTCGGCATAGACGGGAGGGGTGATCGGATCGAATTCGCCGGACAGGAGCAGCATGGGAGTGTCGCTCGTGACAGGTGCTACCAATTCGGCTGGAAGCGCATCTACACCCCAGGCATCGCAAGTCGCCTCTGCTGTGGCCGCGTCCCGCAGCGTGGTCTCGACTAGACGCGGCAGGATTCCCGTAAAATCGGGTGCTGTGGTCGTCTTGCTCCGTTCGGCGCAGACGACCGTGATGTGCATTGCCTCGGCGATATCCGATGCTCCGAGTTGCGAGGGAAGCAGGACGGCGGCCGTCAGTGCGAAATCGCCCCTGTCCGCGCGGTCGACGATCAGTGGCACGATCGAAGTGATATTGCTGTATAGCGCGGAAAACAGGGCGTTTTCGAACAGGTCCCCGGTCAGTTGCACCTGAATTTCCCGGCGCTCACCCTCAAGCGGATAGATCGTCAGGGGAACAGGATCGGCATTAAGCCGGTCGATCATCGCAACATAACGTTCTGCCAGGTCGGGAAACGCGGCATCGCAAGTCGGATGATCGCGACATCCAAGCAGGTACTTTTCGCCGATCATTTGCTGGGCTCGGGCGGGCTCCGTAAGCAGGTCATAGCTGATCGGCACGACGGCATCGAGGATTGCCGAACGCACTACGGGCACCTCGCGGATCACGAATTGCGCCAACTCCGAACCATAGGAAACGCCGTAGATGTTGATCGCATCAAAGCCGAAGGCCATGCGGATCGTATCGACGTCCCGGGCGTTCTCGACCGAGTTGAAGGCCGAGAGATCGACACCACTTTCTGCGAGACGCGCGCCGCAGGCGGACAAGGCGTTCAATTCCGCTGATGTCTCCTCCGTGGGATCCGCCGCCGCTACCTCGAGTTCCGCCTGCTGCAGTTCGGGGCAGTTCAGCAAGGGCCGAGAAAAGCCGGTGCCCCGTTGATCCCACAGCACGATTTCACGGTTTGCCGTGGGTCGGCTGTCAGGTGTGGAAACCAGATAGGTGGCATAGGTGCCGATGGTCGCGCCGCCGGGTCCCCCTTGTGCCATGAAGAGAGGATCGGCCGGGCCCTCCGTCTCCAGCGGAGCGATCCGGGCGACGGCGAGCGAGATCGACCCGCCGTCGGGCTCATCATGCCAGAGGGGAACTTCGACCCTGTAACACGTGATCCCATCAGTCCCCTCCGGAAGCCCGAACTCGGTACAGTCTGCCGGAGCGGGCTGTTGCTGAGCTGACACCGGAAAGGAAAGGGCCAAAAGGACGGCCAAAAGAGCGAAGAATATCGTCATCGATGCGATCCGTTCGTACGTTCAGCCAGGATTGAAGCTGCTCCAATCGGGCGGAGCCCTTCGGCACTCGACAATCCATCTCTAGTGGCCTCGGTCATCGCGCCACCGCCAGGCTGCGCACGGCGATCTCAACCAACCGAGACAAGCGATCCAGCCTGTCGTAGTCGAGCTTGTCCGAGGTGTCGCCGGGTTGGTGGTAATCCGCGTGAAGCCCTCCGGTTAGCAGAACTGCGGGAACACCAGCCGTCAGGAACGGTATCTGGTCCGCCGGAGCGCCTCCGGTTCCTGTGCGTTGAGCTTCGCAGGATGCGGAAAGCGGCGCCAGGGCAGGCACATCGTCGAACCTCAAGATCCTGAGGCCGGTTTCGTGTGCGCCAACTTCCAGCGCATTCCCGATCGCGCGGAAGCATTCCACCGCAGAAGCGAAAATGCTGTCCGCAAATTCGGCCTGGTCGGCGAAAGGTCGACCGACGGCATCGACGTTGATGACGGCGCTATAACTCGACAACGAGATCGGCGGCGCTTCGACGAAGGCAGTGGAGCCGAGCAGGCCGTGTTCCTCGCCGGTGAATAACACGACGTCGACGGCCACCTCGGCCGGATTTTCCGCGAGGCGTTGGATGGCACCAAGAAGCACCGCGACTCCGGAAGCGTTGTCGTCGGCTCCGGGAAAGATCGTTCCGTCGATGTTCCCCAAGTGATCGTAGTGTGCGGTCAAAAGGATCCGCGTTTCTTGCGTCTCTGAACCCGGCACCGTTCCCGCGACATTGACCTCATCGAGTGCGCGGGACTGCACCTCATCCAGGCTGATCTCGAGGCGGACGGTCGATTCAAGCGTCCGGATCTCGATCGCGCCGCTATCGTTCACCGTGTCGGCGGCACCGAAGATGTCATCGATAACGCCCGCGTCGATACGGCCACCGAGCGCTTGGTCGGCAGCGGTCGCGAGACGGTACTTCCTGACACTCGCACCTGTCTCCACGTCGAGCAGATCGCGGAGATCGGGCGTAGCCGTCAGAACCGCCGCCGGTCGCGACGCCGCAAGCGTGCCCAGCAAGGCGCCAGCGCGATCGCCGAGTGGGGTCGAGGGCGGGTCCGCCCGCTGGGCGATGACGAGATGCCCGTTCAGGTCTTCCGGATCAAACCCCTCGGGAAACGATGTGCTGGTCGCCGTGTAGCGCACAAGGGTAACTGCGGCTTCGATTTCCACTGGCCCGACAAGCCCCTGGCTAACGGTCAGGTCACGGCCGAGCTCCGCAATCGGCTGCCCATCCGCCGACAGGCTGCCGGATGCACCGGACAACACGACCTCGTTGATGGCCACCGGCAGAAAGTATGTATTCCCGGCAAGCGGTACCGCTCGGACGTCCTCAAGACGACCGGCTAGGTATTCCGCTGCTTGCGCCGACCCCGGCGTGCCGATGCTTCGCCCGGCGAATGCCGTGGATGACAGGGTTTCGACATCCGTTCTCAGGATGTCTGCAGCAGCGATGCCACCGATACACAGGCTGATCGCAGCCATCTGGGCCAAGCAAACGCGACGCATCATCGCGATCCGATGGAGTTTCATTGGCCCTCTCCCAGTAGCAGCCGCTCGAGCGCAACCGGGCCCGGTTCGAGCGTCGAACGCCAGAGGTCCATGTCTCCTCCGGCACCCATGTATCCCGAATACAACTTGGCAATCAGTTGCGGCGTTTCGGCAATCTCGGACCACGACAATTCTGCCAGACCGGGGTGACTGTCACGCAGCCAAGCGAGGTAAATTGCGGATTCCCAATCGCTGAGGACCGGTTGTTCGGCGAAATACGATATGGCCGCGTGGCTTGCTGCTTCGGTATCGCCGCGCAGGCGCAGATAGTCGGCGTCGATGGCCCATCTCAGCAGGTCCTCGACGGTTCTCGCCTTCATTCGGTAGGGGCCCACAGAGAGGTTCAAACGGTAGACCAGACCAGGCGCTACGATTGCCAACGCGTCCTGTGTTTCTTCGGCGAGGCGGCGCCACAGCGGCTGTTGTGAATAGAACTCAGCCTCGGCGTTCCGGATGAGCTGCAGAACGATGGCTGGAACAGGTGGCTGAACGAGTTCGAACCGATAATGCGAAAGCCATTCCGCCTTGCGGGCCGCAAGCACGCCAACCAAGACCATGGTCAAAACGATACCTGTCGCGAGGCCGATGATGAAAAGCTTCATGCTTTCCATCGATCTGTTGTCCCAGGAACAATCGATGCAAACTTGGGTTGAAAGGGGGCCGCCGTGCAACTCATCGTCGCCCCATGATCAGCTTTTCGGCCAGCCATTCGTACAACCCTGCAAGCCCTAGCGCGATGAAAGCCAAAGCGAGAGTCCCGAGGACCACTAGAAAGGATCGAAGGGAAATGTTGCCTTCGAACACGGAAATGCCACCGATGATCAGAGCAACTGCGCAAAAAAAGAAAAAGCCGATCCGGCCCCAAAGCCGAAGCGCATTGATCAGTGAGTCCACGTCTTGTTCCATCTTCGTGCAGTGCTGGCACTTGTCATATCTTGGTCGGATTATTGCGAAAAAGGCCGGCGCACGAGGTATTGCCGCCGGCCTTGGAAACAGGTCTCCAACAGAACTAGTTATTCGACGGGTACTGAACGGCTGAACTGACCTGTCTCAGCAGAGCCTGACCTGTTTCATTCGAATACTCGACTGCATCCGTACAGAACGCCGCTTCGTCCGCTGCAGCTTCTTCGAGGATCAGGCCGACAAGAATGCCGAAGGAAATGAGAGAGAAATCCCTATGCTGTTCCGGCGTCAGGCTCGACCCCTCGGCAAGCGCGTTGTGACTCGACTCTGACAGAAGTCCGTACAGCCCCCCCTCATCGAGCGCCAGATCAGGGCACATGGCTCCCGCGGCAGCAGCGTAAGCGGCAAGATTCAAGACAATCTGCTCGTCATGGCTGACGTCCTGCAGAATCCGCGCCATTGCCACGTCATAGGCCCGCACAAAGGTGGGCGAGAACCCCATGGCCTCGGCCTCTTCAGCGTTGGTCGCCGGCGACTCGGACTGCGCATGCAGTGACACGGGGCTAAGCGCGAGCGCGACAGCGGCCGCGGAAATCAGTTTGAAAAACGATGTCTTCATTGGCTTAGCCTCCATAAATCCGATGGGTCCATTCAGCACTGTAACGACCCTGCTCTTGGCAGATGCTTTGATAGGAATTGCAGCTAATATTGCCTTCGGGGCTCCACCAACCATCGTCCCTGGATTGGGTGTTCCCGTGACCGTTGTCGTCGATGGCATTGATGATGGCACCTGCTATCGCAGCGCCGATGATCGCACCCACCACGTTGCCCGCGTCGTTACCGCCAGCGGAGCCCCCACCCGAGGTCCGGACCGACACATTCGTCGTGCGTCCGTTTCGGATGTTGTACACGCACTGGTAGCTGAACGCGGCGTTGCCGAAGCTGCCGTTGCCCGACACCCCTGTCTCCGCGTTCGAGACCTGGCGCAGGTTCGCACCTGAAAACGATACGCGACCTGCACCGCGCTGGTTGCGAAGTGCGCTGACTACGGCATCCTCACACGCTCCCCGGGCCACCGACCCGGGGTCCTGCGCGTATCCCGCGGTCGGCGCCATCGCGGCCGGAAAGGCCAGTGCGACAGACAGACCGAGCGACAGAACTGCTGTCTTCATATCTTTCTCCCTTGTGATGAATGATTTCAGGTTTTCGCGGGTCACGGAGCCGGCCCATACGCGTTGGTGCCTAGCTCGGACGGACGGGTCAGCCACCAAAGCATCAGGACCGAAACGGCGATCTGTATCGCCCCCATGATCATCAGGCCGCTCAGACCGATCAGTGAGAGCAGGCCGCGCGCTTCATCTCCGGCTGGTTCGCCGCCTTCGACAACCACTGAGACCGCGAAGACGCCGAAGAGTGTGACCACCACAAATGCCAAGGAAAACAGCATTGGCAGCAGCGCGTACCAGCCCGGCCGGCCCGAATCCTGCAACCGGCGCCAGGCAGCCGCCAGAAGCGGAACGAACATGATGAGCTGGAAAATACCGGTCAGCGGCTGGCCACTGTTCTCTTCTGTGCTGAAGAGAATGCTTTCAACCACGGACAGGACAACCGACGCGATGACCACGGCCAGAAGAAACCACCAATATTCCGAACGGCTGGCCCTGCCCGAAAAGGTTGCGAACTTCGACATGCATGTTCGGGTTGCTTCGATCAGTCCCATATCCAATTCCCTTTCGGAAGGTTCTCGCGAAACCAATTCAGACCGGCCCTGTAGCCACTCTGCAATTCGTCGGGACCAGCGGTATCGCGACCTTCGACGGAGCGCTCGCCGACCATCTGTAGAGGGTCTCCCTCTTGGTATCGGACGGGGGAACGAAGCGGCGGGTGTTTTCATCGCAACAAATGTAGCGACGATTGATGCTTGGCTCTGCACCGATCAGCTGGTTGATACGATCGAAAGAACGTTTCCGAAGTCGTTGACCTCGCACGTCGCGCGCGAGAACAGATCTGCCGTCTGAAGGAACACAACGGTGTTGCCGCTAGGCGCGGTGTCGCGGCCGTTCACACGGATCGCCGAAATGGGGAGCCCTCGTTGGTCCGCAAATGCCGCAGCGCACACCTGTTCCTGCCCGTCGGCACCGACCGGAACGCGATCCGGCAGTTGACTGATCCCCCCTACCGGGATCCGATCCGGCAACGGGCCGGCAGTTTCGACGCATCCTGCCAGGATAGGCAAGGCCAGCAGCATTGCTGTAAAGTGTCTTAGCATTTAAGCGTTCCTCGCCGATAAATCTAATTCGTGGTCGAACAGCCTACATCGCACAAGATGTGTCGATCATCCGCCAAACCGCCCTACGTTCGGTGACGAGACGTTGAGGACTGCAGCATGTCCATGATCCGAGGTGTTGTAACACCCGTGGTAACGGAGCGGAGAACTCTGAAAGGCATGATTTCTCTGTCCTCGGCGGAGGCTGTTCCGGAGCTCGCCTCGGAGCTGTCGGAAGCAGTTGAGCGCATCATAGAGCGAACGGGCGTAGCACACGATTCGAACCCGGCCCGGCTGCTGGATTATGTCGTGACCGAAACAGCAAATGGTCGGGCCGACCGCCTGAAAGCCTTCACGATCGCGCAAGATGTCTTCCGCCGAGGTGATAATTTCGACGCGTCGAATGACAGCATCGTCCGCGTCGAGATGAAGCGCCTGCGAGAAATCCTTGATCACTACTATGCCACGGTCGGAGAGGAGGATCCGGTACGGATATCGGTCCCGAAAGGAACATACGTTCCTCAGATATCGAGACTGACGACCACGGCGCATAAGGCGGGTGAAGTCGAGGAGACGTCAGTGTCCGCCGGGCGTGCACGGCAGCTACGGCGCGGCACTGTATTCAGTCTTGGTGCGGCGGGACTCTGCGCCATGGCCCTATTTGCCTGGATGAGCCTGGGCGGCGAAGTGGATTCGGGCGAGGGGGAACCGAGCATGCGGATCGAAGCCTCCGAAGGTACCGCACGAGCCGCGTATAGCGTGGCGGTGGACACCCTGTCGCATTTCAGCAACATCGAACTGTCGACGGGCGGCCTGTATGCCGAGGCGGGTCGCGCGGCCAATTACCAACTCATACTGGCCCCGGCGGGTGCCCAGACGCTCGCCCAACTTCGTGTCAACGATACGGGCGAGGTGATTTCGAGCCGGGTCTTTTCCGATGAGCAAATTACTGAAGAAGCCGACGCTTCGGAGCTCAGCGACTTTGAGGTCTGGCTGGGCCAGGTTGCAACCCGAAACGGTCTCATCGAAGCCGACTTCATCCGTCGTGGAGCCTACTCGGGCGATTTCGCGTGTTCTGTGCTGACCGAGGCCTACTTCACGAACCAGACCGACGCCCGTCACTTGGCCGCCCGAGACTGTATTCTCGAACGGCTCAGTGCAGGTCACGATTCCGCGCGTCTGCGTATCGACCTTGCCAAACTCTATCGCGAGGAGCATTCCGACCAGCGCAACCTGATGCCAGGCGATCCTCTTATGCGCGCTGCGCGAGAGGCGCGGGCAGCGATCGCACTCGATCGTTTTGACGCCAATGCCTATTACGCCCTGATGAGTGTGCTTTTCGCATTGGGTGCCACAGAGGAAGGCATTGCAATGGGCGAGCGTTCTCTGGAACTCAATCCTTTCGACGGCGAGGCGGTGGGCGGGTTCGCGGCCAGGATCAACATCGTCGGTCAGCATGAGAGAGCGCTGGAGCTATTCGAGGTCTCTCGCAGGCTGACACCGGGTGGCGTTGCCTGGCGGGACTACGGCTACTTCCTCGCACATCTCGGCTTGGGCGACCTTCAGGCTGCAGCAGCCGCCGGTATCGGGCTCAGGGGCAGCGGCAATGAGCTTTACCTGGCAGCCGTCGCAATCAGCGCGTCGATCCGTGGTGACGAGGCACTTGCGCGGGAGACCAAACAAATGCTGCTTGAGCAAGAGCCCGACATTCGCTGGATGTACGAGCGCCGTGCGTACGATGCCGATCTGATCGACAAGATCATGATGCAACTGGAGGCAATTCAGGTTTGATGCGAACGGGAAATCGAACCTGACGCTCGTCGAAATGGTGAACCGGATGATCCCGGTTCTGCGCGGCAACATCTGATGACATGCTCCCACTCGCGATCCATGATTGCGGATTGAGAAAGACGGGAAAGTGAGGCGCTGGCGGATCACCACCGGTAATGTTCAACGGACACGTTTGGACCCTGGAGCTTCTGCAAGATGGGACAAGTACTCCACGTTCATAAACGTGGCTTCGGGCTGTAGGGTGCGTCCTGTGAGCAATCAGAACGTGAATGTCCGCAACGCAGATCGGAGCGGACAATCTCGATCTATGATCGAATTGCGCCATAGTCCCGCATTCCTGCCAGAGGGATGGACCCAAGCCAACTTCCGCTTTTGGTAGCAGCCGACATTCGTGAGCCCTGAGCTTGCGGTCTAGCCCCCGGTCTGGAACTGTTTCCAAGGGCAACTGTTGAGCGAAAGCGTCATGAGCGACGAGGACAATGAGCACGAGCCGCTGTCAGCCGAGGCCGAGGCTTATATCGAACGGTACGAGAGGCGCCTGGACCAAGGGCTTGGGCAGTTTCCATTTCCGGACGACGACCCACCCTTCACGAACCTCACCGACCCTCGAGCGCACTACACCGTTGAGGACATTGGCGAGGTCTCCTGGATCGTCTCGTCCTGGTTCGTGAAGAAGGCAAACTACTACCACGACGTCACCAACCTGCAGGTGAAATACCAGCCCCACGACGTCAAACAGGTGATCGTCCATCGCATGCGCGAGGTCTTCCCAAAGTGGAAGCCATCAGAGCAGCTCTGGCGTGACTTCTTCAAGCTCCTCCTCGACCCGCCAGTGGACAAGCTGCACCCGGAGAAGAGCATCCCGGTGTGGTCAGGGAAGCGTGTGTGCGTTCCGGCGAACCCGCAGCGGGTATTCTTTCGAGACGGAACCGCGACGGTGAACATCTGGGAGGAACCTGCCTATCGGCGGGCGAGCGCCAAGCCGGACACAGCTTTCGACACGTTCCTCGCCTATGTGATCCCCCGCGAGACCGAGCGGGAGGTCTTCCTCAACTGGCTTGCCTGGACGCTCCAGAATGAGGGCAAGAAACCCTCCTGGGCGATCATGCTCTACTCCGACAAGCAAGGGACCGGGAAATCCACCCTCGCGGATGTTCTCAAGGCGCTCTTCGGGGAACAGAACACAGGGCGCACGAATGGGGTGGGCAAGCTCGTCGGGCGCTTCAACAAGGAGATCCTCGAGAACAAGCTCGTGATCGTCGAGGAGGTGGAGGTTCGGCGCGGATCGCCTCAGGCCAACAGCATCAAGAGCCTCATCACGGAGGACAGCACGATGGTCGAGGCAAAGGGGCTACCCGCCTATGTCGAGCAGATCTACTGCGCCTTCGTCATGACCACGAACCATCTACCCCTATGGCTCGAGGCCTCCGATCGTCGCTTCTACATCCTGGACTTCGACCACCAGGGTTATACGAACGGCGGACAGGATTATGACACCTTCACAGCCATTGTCGCCAAGGTGAAGCGACAGATCGAGGACCCTGAACGCCTGAAGGGCATCTATGAGAGCCTGATAGCACGCGAGGTGCCCAAAGACTTCGGCGACAAGCTGGATATCCAGCGGTACCGAACGGACATCATGGCCCAGTTGCAGGACCTATCGCCGGACGTGGCGGAACAGGTCATTGCAGAAGCTCTTGCCGAACGTAACATCGTCTTCATACCGGTCGAGCTCGCGCATCGGGTCATGGACAAGTTCGCGCGTCGGGAGATCAACGCCCAAACGCATCTGTTCACGCGACTTGGGTGGAAGAAGAAGAAGTTTGCATGGGATGGCGGACCTCAGAAGTACGCCTGGTACAAGGAAGTCGACCGCCGATACCCAGCAGGGCGCGGCAAGATCTGGTCCGGTCATAACTGGGATGACATGGCGGCTCAGGTCAAAAAGCTGAACAGCTTCCTCCAGGAAGAGAGACCCTAGCTGTGAGCGCTCCCGTGCGGACAGCGGAGGACGAGGCTCTGGTCCAGGCGTGGATGGCGGAGGCAGAGACGAAGCTGCGAGCCTGGGCGCCAAGCCCGCTGAGTGACCTCCTCACAACGGACCGACGCCGCGCGTATCAATCGCTGATCGAGGATCCCGACGGCTCCCTGGAGTTCCTGAAGGGTTGCCTCTCGCGCGCCAAGGTGCGCCCTGCCCTCCCCTACCATATCCAGAACATCGAAGCGCCCGGCGGCTGTTGGGAGCTTGGCACGCAGATTGCACCGGGCAGGACACGGGTCACAGGCGAAGAGGGTGACGCGTTCACGACCTACACCTACCGCCTCGTCTTCATCCTGACCCGCGCGCTGGTGCTCGACGAGGACGATCATGTTCGGCACCTGTGCAACAACCGTGCCTGCATCCGGCCGGACCATCTCGAAGTAGGCTCAGCCCAACAGAACAGACAGGACGAGGAACGGCGTCGGTATGCGGGGAACTCCCCACAAGGCCGCGGTCAAACCCTGGAAGCTCACGTTCCAAAAGCATTGCAACTCCGGCCAGACCCTTACGTTCCAGAGCCACTTGCACGCGACGAACAGGCTGGCCCCGCGAAGAAGCCGAAGTCCAAACCATAAGTGGTTTTGGCACTGGCTACTTGTCTACTTGGCTAGTTTGGACACTCACGTCGCCCGCGCAGCCCACGAAAACTGAGAAAAGACAGGCATCTATAGAAGACATCCGTCAATAGGAGACATTCTGATGCTGTCTACATTCTGGCTCCTCGCCCTCCTGGGTGGGGGGCTTCGCCTTGTCATGGGCCTACTGCTTCGGCGGTACACCCGATACCGCCTCTCGATCTCGCAGCCGGTGGCCGGTGTCCTGATCATCCTGGCGGGGCTGCCGGGCTACGTGAGCCCCATCAGCTTCCCTATCCCTCTGAGCCTGACGCTTGGCTTCCTTGGCGTGGATCTCATGATGCAACGCGTCGGGAGGGCTGGGGAATGACCAGGCCACTTGATGAGACTGAGCCTCTGGAGATCCATCCAGGGGATGTCGTGGTGATCGACGCCTTCGATGACGTCCCGGAACACCTCTTCCAAGTCGAGGAGGTCCACGAGGACTGTGTCACCGGTATTGCCCTCTCGGGGCCTCTCTCTGGCTGCTACGGTGAGCCAGAGCGCGAGATGATCCTTCGGGTTCTCTCGGCGGACAGCTGAGCCTGTCGCACAAGGATCAACCCGGCAGGGTTCATGCTTAACGAAGCACCTGCCTGATCCGTAACGAAAACTCCCTCAAATCCACCGAAACCGGGGCCGCTGCCCCAGTCAGGAGATCTCATGTCGTCACACATGAGCTACGCCCAGTTGCGTCATCGCACCTGGGTCTATCGTCGTACCTTCCCGAGAGATGTCCAACCGCTCCTGGGAACCGCGCTCAAGCGCTCCCTCAAAACCGGAGATGTCCGGGAGGCCAGGGCGCGGATTGCGCAGCTGAATGCCACCTTCGAGGAGATGGTGTCCGAGGCGCGCACTCGGATTGCCTCGGGCTACTACGGCAGATTGGACGAGGATGGACAGACGCTCCGCCTTCCCGTCGCTCTGCCACAGTTCCAACGCCGTCTGCGGCTGCTGGGCCAGGACAATGTGGGGGATCTGGCCAATCTGTTCCTGGAGCATCGGTCCACGGTCTTACGCCCCGAGACCTTCCAGGCTTTGCGTCATGCCCTGGGTCTCTTCGTATCGGCCTATGGGCAGCAGGCGATTGGGTCGCTGTCCAAGGCAGAGGGCAGAGCCTACCTGAGCCTTCTCGCCTCGCTTCCTGCTCGGGGGGCGAGAACGGGCGCGGGACAGCGTCTCTCTGGAACAACCCAAGCCCGCCTCTGGGGTGTCGTTCGGCAGTTCCTCTCCTGGGCCGTGACCGAAAGCTATCTGGCGCGTGATCCGTTCGAGGGCATCCCTGCCCCGAGGTTCTCTCATGCCTCCTACTCGGTCATGGAGGATGGAGAGGTCGCCACCCTGCTACAGTGCGGTCATCCCCTTCTGCGGCCTCTCCTGCTGCTCTGCTTGCTCTCTGGGCTTCGCTCCGGGGAAGCAACAGGGCTCCTCGTGGAGGACGTCATCCGGAAGGAGGGCAATCTCGGAGTGTTCCTCGCCGTCCGAGAGAATGGGCGTCGCTCGCTGAAGTCCAAGGCGGCGGAACGGGAGGTGCCTCTCCACGGGCTGCTCGAACGCCATCTGCTGCCCACGCTACCGACATCGGGTCCCCTCTTTCCGGATCTCTTTGTCGATCGGGTCGTGAAGCTCTTCGCACGTGACAGGGCACGTCTCGGACTCAAGCGGCCGGGGCTTGTGTTCCACTCCACGAGGAAGTGGTTCACCACCCAATGTGAGCGGGCAGGTGTTCCAGAGCACTTCACTGCCTCCCTGGTCGGGCATCAGTCGGCACGCTCTGCCAATCGTCTGACCTACGGGCTCTACTCGGCTGGGATCTCCGACAGGCAGAAGCGGGAGATCATCGATCAGATCACCCTCCCAGAGGGGATCGAGCTGTGAGGGATCGCACCCCGTTCCCAGACATCGAGGCCTTCGAGGAGCGCGCTGCCATTGCCGAGTATGATGGCGGCCTCTCCCGTCAGGCGGCCGAGGACTTCGCGGCGCGCTGCCAGGGCTTCCGCTCTGCTGAGCATTATTGGGAGGTGCTCGCCTCCTACGTCCTCAACAAGAGCTTCGAGGGCTGACCGCCCAATCGATCCTCACCAACACTCCCCCGTCCGGTGCCCCTCAGGGGGTGTCGGGCGGGGGGCAGTCTTTCTATTTTTTTTGCCATCAGGCGCCTCATGGAGTGCCTCAGTCCTGCACCTCACACTTGCTGGACCAAAACGCCACCGCGAAATGCGTCTGCTCTGGGCGCCAAAGCAGGCAGGGCGTCGTGCGTAGCTGAGGACCGGTAGGCGGACGAAGCTGCCATCGCTCTGCATTAAGGATTCCCACGGATGTTTAGTGAGATCTGCTTGCGCTGGGTGTCGGCTTCGGCGGCAAGATAATGACTCATGTCAATGCAAGGTGATTAACTACCGCTATTATTTCTTCTGTATTCATTTTGAGGGAGGAGAGCCAAATGTTCGAACGCTTCAGAAACATTGGGGCAGCTAGTGCGTTGGGTGCCATCATCCTTATGCCTGTTGCCTCGCTAGCCGATACAGCTGCCGATGAGGCCGCCATACGAGAGATTTGGTCGGCTTACAGCGCAGCGCGTGTGGCAGGGGATGCAGAGGCTTGGCTTGGACTGTGGGACACCGACGGTATTCGGATGCCACCGGGCGTTCCTGCCGTAGACTATGCCACGTTCGCTCCTGGGACGCCGGAACGCTTTGCAGATGCGCCAGACTCGATGAACATCATGGCCGAGGAAGTGGTGGTTGCAGGTGATTGGGCGTATTCGCGCGGCACATTCACAGTCAACGATGCCGTTGAGGGCAAGTTCTTGACGATCTTCCGGAGACAGGATGATGGGTCTTGGCGCATCTTCCGCGATGCGTTCAATTTCAACTCGGAATAGTCCGATCACGCACGTGCGCTTGGTGCTTGCGGGGTCCACTCAGCCATCTGATCTCAGCTGATCATGCAAATGACGGTCAATGCAGGTGGTAGGGCGTCGCTCCAAGCCGGGCATCGCAAAAATAATGAACGGCGGTTTCGTTCAGAAACTGCCGTGCCTATCGGTTGCATTCAGCGACAGGGTTGCGGACAGAGCCCTCATTACTCGTTTGTTCCCCATCAATGACGCGGGGGCCGCTGCTTGTGAGTGTCAGCCAAATTGGCAGCAGCTTGGCGCAGGAGAATGCTGGTGCGAACCCTACGACCATTTCCTGTGGCGGGCATCCTGCAACGACGTGACTTCCTCACCGGCGCGGCAGCAGCCGCGTTTGCCGCACCAAGGTTTGCGTTTGCTCAAACTAGTCTTCAACAGCGGCTTGCGGGCGGCATGCCACCGCTGGTGATCGCCCATCGGGCCAGAGTAGGGAGGGCCCCATCAAACTCGCTTGCTGGCATCCAGAACGCGATTGATGCCGGGATCGACATGGTGGAGGTCGATGTGCAGGTCACGCGCGGAGGTGATCATATCCTCATGCATGATCCAACGCTCAGCACGACCACGAATGTCAGAGACGTATTCCCGGACGGGGCGCCAAGTCTAGAAACGGGAGACCCCGCTGCCCGCCGTCACTTGATTGCCGACTACACGCCCGGAGACATCTCGCAACTGCGGCTCAATGATCGAGAAGGTGGAGTACATCGCATTCCAACGCTAAGGGATGCACTCGATCTGGCAGAGAACAACCTCTTGATGATCCTCGACCTGAAGATCTGGAACAAAGACACCTTGGTGCCGTTGCTCCAAAGTCGGCCGACAGAGAACTTGTTGCTGTTCACCACGGCAAGTGAGAGCCAGTTGCTGGAGACCGCCGAGGCGACCGGCATTGGCGTCTTCATCGACCTGGAAGAGTTCACATCGACGGGCCGGGCCTTTGACCGGTCTGTCGACCGATATGCATCTCGGCTGAAGATGGTGAGTGTGGGGCCCGACCAGTTCACACCGGAAGTTCGCGAGAGAGCCGAAGAGCACGAGGTGGCCGTGTGCATCAATGGGTTCTCGCTCGATGATGCTGCACAACTTGGATCGGATTACAGTCCTTGGGCGAGAGCTTTGGCGGTCGGCGCTGACGCCTACATGACACGCTTGCCGATGGTGGTGCAGGACCTCTTGCGGCGATAGATTTTGGCTGGCCGCTTCCGGGCATATCTGAACCGGTTAGGCTGAAGGTCCGCTGCTGCATAGAGCAGCCGTCGTCATCGGCGGCCGAGATCGGCGGCTACGCGGACAAAACGGCTATCTGGGCGATGCTATCTCGAAGAGTTCGATCTTGCGAAGACGCTTACGAGAAACGCCGTCGACATTCCGAACCCCAGGATACCGGCGAATGCAGCCATCGCACCTAGGATACGTGACCCAGAGCCGAGAGTAAGATCTCCGTATCCGACAGTCGTGTATGTCACCAGAGTGAAGTAGAAGGCATCGGAAAACACTGCCAGCGCAGGGACGATGATCCACAGAGCCAAGGCCCAAAGCGCAATCTGAAGTAGGTGTATCGAGACAATCACAGCGAGCAAGCGAGCAATCCGAGCAGTTCCGAGCGACTCCGTTTCTTGCGCGACGTTCGATAGCCTAACCAGGCTAGCAAGCTGCAAGAATGCCGCGACAAGGAATAGGCCTGTGCCTACTAGGACTTGAAGAGCTAGATTCATTCCCAGTTGCTCCACTCAAAACCGAAGGCGTTGCCGCTGCTGGTCAAATTGTATCAGAACGGCCCCCGGAGCCGAGTTCAGTGAAGCATGCCGCATATCAAGTTGGCCACCCTCAAGACTGGCTTTCATGGCGCCTTGGTCACTAGTTGGGTAATCGCCGTAGCCGCTATGATTGTGGGCTGTACCTGAGAGCAGACTCAGATAAGCAACGCAGCCCGATTTTTTCTCCGGTGTGCATGACCTCGTTCGGCACCTGCCAGATCCCATTCAAGGGAGGAGCCCCCTGATCCAGAGGGCGCGGGCCTGAACTAATTTGAAAGAATGACCGGGCGGGACTGGCTCGAGGTGTATTTCCGCGCCTTGGAGGAAGCCGGAGGGCAGCTTGTCTTGTCAGAGGTCGAACCGGAGGCCTTGGAAACGCTGAGGTCAAAGGGCTTCACCCCCGAGGTGCTTGTCGCCTATCTTAGGCAGACCGTTGCGCTTGCGGCGACAGAAGAGGCGCTCGTGTTTGCACGCAACTCGACCGGCGCTCCGATGCCGGTCCCCTAAGGCGAAAGGACCTTATGATGCATTTCGACCTTGCGCATGCGCTCGTAGCAGGGCTGCTGATTGTCGCCGTGATCTACGGCATGGAGCGGGCCGGCCTCTACGTGCGGCATAAGGATGGCGGCCCGCGCTGGAGCTGGCCACTTTTTGGAGCGGTCTTTGTGGTCATGTTGGTCTTCAATATTCTCTGGCCGTTTGTCCACTAGGCCGCTGCCGGTCGACGGCCGGGCCGCTGCGTCAATGCGCAATGCACCGACCGGGACTTAGTAGGGTGCCATGCTAAAGCGTATCATCAGATTCGCCGCGCTTGCCGGGGCATCATTCCTGGGGCTCTACATGCTCTCACTCTCCAGCTGCACCTTCGTGCCTTTCGACGCAGAGAGGGACGTGACCCGGGCCCTTTCCGGCGAAGGCACTTACGCCGCGGAGTTCGCAACGCGGCTCGCGGCCGGGCGTGATGGTGATGCCGGGTTCGTTCCCTTGCTCAGCGGGAGGGATGCGCTCGGGGCAAGGCTGCGGATGATCGAGGCCGCCGAGCGTTCGATCGACCTGCAGACCTTCCTAATCAAACCGGACGCGGCCGGCACGCTGGTATGGCTTGAACTGTACGAGGCCGCCGAACGCGGCGTCCGGATCAGGCTGCTGTTCGACGATGTGTTCACAACGGCCCGCGATAATCAGATCGCCACACTGGATGCCCATCCGAATGTCGAGATCCGGGTCTTCAACCCGCTGTCGCGGAACAGCACGACGGCGATGAACTTCGTCTTGGACTTCGCCCGGGTGAACCGACGCATGCACAACAAGGCCATGGTGGTTGACGGATCCCTTGCCATCATCGGAGGGCGCAACATCGCCGATGAGTACTACCAGATCGGAACGGATCACGAGTTTGCCGATTTCGATATGCTGGTGACCGGACCTGTGACCAGCGAAGTCTCGGACGCGTTTGACCTTTATTGGAACGATCGATGGTCGGTGCCACTTGAACACCTCGCAACGGCCGACGCCGCACCGCTGGAGGACGTGGCCACCCGGTTCCGCAACCAGTCCGAGACAGAATTATTCTCGATCTATTCTGGAGCGATCTCGTCTACGTTCCTTCAATCCGTGGCGGACGGGTCCGTACCGGCCCATGAAGGAGCTGGACGTATCGTCGTCGATCATCCTGACAAACTGCGGTCCAGACCGGGGCACGGGCCTGCCGCCGTCGCCCAAGCCTTCTACGACACTCTCGAGGCGGCCCGCGACGACATCCTGATCATGACACCCTACTTCGTGCCGCAGCAGGCCATTGCGGACCTGCTTATGACACAGGCGGAACAAGGGGTACGGGTCAGGATCGTGACGAACTCCCTGGCATCCACCAATCACGCCTATGTCCACGGCGGCTACTCAGGTTACAGATCGCGCCTTCTGTCTGCTGGTGTCGAGTTTCTAGAAGTGCGTGCCGATGCTCCGGCCTTGGTAACCGGGCACTCAACACCGCTGACCATGCACACCAAGCTCGCGGTCATTGACGGGCGGACCATCTTTACCGGATCCACGAACGTGGACCCAAGGTCCTTCCGGCTCAACACCGAAATCGCGATGGTGATCCAGAGCCCGAGCATTGGCCAAAATATACTATCGCGTATTGATGCTCTTGCGCCGGACTACGCCTTCGAGGTCCGTCAGGGCCAGGATGGCGACCTGCTTTGGTACTACACTGGGGACGCGGGGCCAGAGACCTTCAACGCAGAACCCGGCGCCCGTTTTCTGGATCGCGTACTCTCGAGGGTCACTGGATGGCTTCCCGTTGAAGGGCAGCTCTAGCTGGCTAGCCGGCCATGTCAGTCATCCACCTTAAAAAATCCTGCCAGTCTTAATACGGATTCCGCAGGCAGGGGCCTTCATGCGACGTACGAAAAGACAGGCTACATTCAGCACCAGCGGCCGCACTTTATCTGCAACGCATCTCATTACTACCATGTCTTTGTTGCTGCCCGCTGCAGCATTCTAAACCTTCCACATCCCTGCAGACCCAAGCTAGTGTCTGTGTCATTTCACAAGACGACCTTGTTGGAGTGGAGCGCCCTTCCTGCCGGGGCCTCGACTCAAATCTACCGGCAGTATTCAGGCGCGGCGGCGTGATCGCCCGAGACGAAACCCATGGACCTCGTAGAGGTGCTCCACTTCATACCCTTGCCAAAACAGGCGCCAAGTGTTGCTTTATGTCATGGCAATGGCATGAGGAAACCCAATGAGACCTACGCATTCTTCCTGCAAAATGCTTGGCGTGCTTGCCTTTACAGGTCTGTCACTGGGATCAGTACCGGCTTTCGGGCAGGTTGGTTTGGGCAACCCTCTGCCGTTGAGTGCTGAGACGATACCCTGCCCGATGTCCCTTCCCGCCGGCGACATTGACGGCGAAACCATGGTTTGCGGTCAGATCGAGGTTCCAGAGAACTGGGATGATCCGGGTGACCGAACGCTTCTGATCACATACGCGATCGCCAAGGCTCGCAATGAGGCGCCCTTCGCGGACCCAATCCTGTATTTCGAAGGCGGCCCGGGCATCTCCGCTCTTGAGGAAATCGAGTGGCTCGATGGAAATACAAGTCGCCTGCGGCAGACCCGCGACATCATCTTCTTTGATCAGCGGGGTATTCGGTACAGTTCTGCGCTCGAGTGCCCCCCTGAAGTCAATAGCACTGTGAACGAGATTGTATTCCCGGAAGGCTTCGACCTGGAGGCGCTAGACAGCACGATTAGCAACATAACCCCGGACTCTGACGAAGATGCTCTGCTGGAAGCGGCCGAAATTCTGGGACCCGGTGACGACGCTCTCAACTGCGCACCCTACTTCGAAGAGCAGGGCATCGATCTGAGCCAATATAGCTCCTACAGCAATGCGCTGGATGCAATCGCCCTGATGAACGCGCTCAACTACCCGTCCTACAACCTGTACGGCATTTCCTACGGCTCGAACCACACGATGGAGGTGATGCGCTACTACGACGAGAATGACAGTGTGAACTTTCCTGTGATTCGAAGCGTAGTCATCGACGGCGTCGTAGGCACCTGGGTCGATTGGCTCGCCGTCTTGGTTGCCTTTCCAAATGTCATACTCGATGCGTTTGAGCAGTGCGAAGCGGATGACGCATGCTTGGCCAGCTACCCGAACATTCGCCAGCGCGCGATCGATCTGGTGGAGATGATAGCGGCTGACCCGCTTACCGTCGGCGAGTCGACGACCATTACGATCGACGATCTACGCGGCATACTGAGAAGGTATGCTTTTCGTAACGAAGCACGTGTCTACTTTCCGCGCTTGATCGATGAGCTGGAGCGAGGAGAAACAGAGTTGTACCTGCGTTTGCAGGATGAAACGCTACCCATCGTTTCTGATGCAGACCTGCCAGAGTTGAGCACCCCATTCGAGCCGATCGCGGTGGAAGCGAATGATATTGCGGACCAGATGCGCGTTCTGGCAGATGAAGTCGAGAACCTGGCCGCTCAAAGTCGGCGTCTGAGCGAGGCATACGATCGTGGCGTGCCTCTGCCCCAATTCTTTGCGGACGAATTCGCGAATAGCGCCGAACAACTCCCGGGTGCAGTTCAGCAGCAAGTTAACCTGTTCTTAGTAAATATGCGGACGACCTCGGGCGATCGGGAACAGCTGTTGCAGATAGTTACGGTGTTTTCCCCGTCAGAGCGAAACTTGTTGCTTAGCTTGCTTAGCTTGATGGATGACGACGATATTGCGGAACTATACTCGATACTTGCTGATCCGCTTTACAGCGAACGCTTCGTCAGTCTTTTTTCCATTATTCAAACCGTAATCCATTGTAATGACCGTGTATTCGACTTGAGGAAGACATTCGAAACCCTGCGCGCCAACGATGCTCCTCAGTTGATCCCCGGCGGCGCAGGCGCCGTCGACTTTGGCTTTGGTGCCAGATGTGCGGCATATGGTTTGAGTGCCAACCCGTCAGAGCCAATTTCCAATTCCAGTCGGTTTCCTGTTCTGGTCTCAAATGGCAGCCTGGATAGCAACACTCCGGCTATCTGGGGTGAGACAGTTTTTGAAGGTCTGGAGAATGCGCAAATGGTGACTTTCCCTAGCAGTGCCCACGGCGCGACCCGCGATACTAACTGCGCGAGAGATATCACGAACGCCTTCTTCATGTACCCGGAAGAGGAGCTCAACTTGAGCTGCGTTGATGATTTGCGCCCAGTCTTCGTGCTGCCAGACGATCCACTGCCGGAATAGGTTCGCACAAGCAGACACCGAGCTTGCCCCCAGGGAGGACGCCCCATGATCACAAGAAGAAGACGCATCGCCACGCTGTTCGCCGCTGTGTTCAGCCTTTCCGCCCTGGCCTTCGGGAGCGCCACCTCTCCCGCACTGGCGCAGGACAGCGTGCGCGTTCAATTCCCGTCGGGGGCCACGAGCACGACGATCAATGGCACGATCATCGGCAACGAATACATCGACTACGTGCTCGGGGCGCGGGCGGGCCAGACCATGGTCGTGTCGCTTGCAGTCACAGGGACGAATGGCAACGGCTCGGCCTTCTTCAACATCCTGCCTGCCGGGCAGGACTTTCCGGCTCTCTACAACGGCAGCACGGACAGCGACCGGCGCGCCGAGGTAACCTTGCCCGAAACCCGTGACTGGGCGATCCGGGTCTATCTGATGGGCAATGACGCCGACACCGGACGCACCGTGGGCTATTCGATCGACGTATACATCGCGCCTGGCGGCGGATCGCAGGGCGCGGGTTCGCCCGGGGCGGGTTCGGGTCCGCTTCCCGAGGAGGATTTCTTCGTGGTGCGTACCACGGGTAGTCCGCTGAACGTTCGCGACGCCCCACGGGCAAGCGCGCAGAAGATCGGCGAGCATCGCAACGGCACGGTGCTGCGGAACGTCGGCGGCTGCACGATGTCGAATGGTCAGCAGTGGTGCCAGGTCCAGGCCTCAAGCGGGGGTGTGATTGGCTGGGTGTCCGCAAGGTTCCTCGGCCTTCCCGGACCTGGCGACCAGGGCTCGGCGTCACCCGGCGGCGGCAACATGGTTCGTGTTGCAGGTGTACCGGCCAATGACGTGCTCAACGTTCGCAGCGGACCGGGCACAGGTAACCGGATCGTTGGCGCACTGGCAAATGGTGACCGTGTCCGGATGCTCGGCTGCCAGAACGTCGGTAGCGCGCGCTGGTGCGAGATCGAGATGCAGTCCGACATGCGCGAGCGTGGCTGGGTCAACGCTCGGTATCTCGCCGGAGGTGGCACCGCCTCGGCGCCAACCGCGCCCCGGCCGCCTGCAACCCAGCTGCCCGAGGCCCCGCCATCGCTGCCCGTCTTCGGACAGGGTTTTCCAAATCCGGGCGATCCGTGCCGCAATGTCGGCGAAAGCGCTCTCACTCAAGCGTATCTGGGCGATACGGTCACCCTCGTGGCCTGTCCGCCCAGTACCGATGCCGGACTGTTCGCGTTCACCTACAATGCGAGGGAGCTGACACGGGTTCAGGGCTGGGTTCTGTTCGCCGTTCCGCGTCGGTGATGGTGTCTCGCATCGAAGAAGGTGCTCCTAAGCCCCCCACGACCACCATCTGCAACTAGAAAAGAGAGGATAGCAGAATGAACCATCTCAAGATCACGGCATTCGCGGTCGTCACCGCCGGCCTTGCAGGCTGCGTCGACATGGGCGGCGCGCCCAGTGATGGCTTGAGCGGAACGGAAGCTCAGTTCAACAGCATGACGGCTCCATGCATTGACCAGGCGGCCCGCTTCAGCGGATATCCCGCGATCGACATTAACATCGTGGATCGCATCCAGACCGGCGGCGGACCGCTACTCGTGCTCGATGCCGGAGGGCAGCGCCTGAGCTGCCGGCTCGAGGCTGACGGTAGCGTGACCGTGTTCAGCGAGTTCGCGAACTAGCGGGCACTGGGGGGGGCGGTCTTGCACATAGGCCGCTCCTCTTGGCCTTGAATTGGCACCCCCGGATGTCTCGATGGGTAGCGGATCAAAGACGGCAGACAGGCGCAACCGGAACTAAGACGTTTGGCCAACTTGGATCACGCCATGCGTGCATGCCCCGTCCGATCTTTCCGCGACTCCCGCATACGCATCAATCGCAGCCGACCCCCGGCTACCGCCCTTCTGTCGCGTTCAGAGCACTGCAGAGAATGGCGGCTATGGGCTCGTTCGGGACATCTGAGCGTTCTGGTCTGATGACTGCTTCGGACCCGAATTCGGGCATCCAATCGTGTTCGAAGCTCCAATAACGCCGGAGTCGATTGATGCCCAACATGTGGACCGCTTTCGGGACCACTCCGATCTAGAAGACACCGCACAACACTCTGTTACTAGGTTATATTCTTGCAGGTTGGGGCGCCCTTCACCGGCACCATTCTTCTCTCCGAAATGTCCGATGACATGCTCAAGCGCCTGATTTCACAGGGGACCTTTCTTCCCCCTCGTCGGTCGTTGCCGCGCAGGACCGGAATGGTCGCCCGCTGCCCGAACCCGGCGGTCGGCGCAGCCTTCCGCCAAGCCGTCGCCATCGGAGTTGGCGGGACCGAGCCAGCCCCCGCGATGGGGTGAATGCGCCGACCGTGACACCGCGCGTGGCGATCAGGGTCGTGACGCGAGCCACGGCATGCCGTCATTCCGCGGGACCGTCAGGCCCCCGGGGCAGACCGCCCTTGCATGGCGTGTCCGGGACCCTGCGCGATCGGCGGCATTGGCGCCCGGGGCAAGGACGGCCCATCCATCATCGTCGATGGCCCGCCGTCTGCGAGAGTCGACAGGAACGTCCGTGTTCAATGCCCGGACACACGGGCCGTCTGATCCGTCATGCCACTTCTCGCCCGGTCCGCCCAGAAGACGCGTTCGGTGTCCGTCGGCCAGAGGCCATCACCGCGACGTCCCGGACACAAGGCGGCGCGGTCATCAGGGTCGGAAATCGGCGGGCTCCGGCACGAAGACCCACTTCGGCAGCGCCTTCTTCAGGCAGCAGGGGACCGGCGCAGGATCCCGCCCGGCGCGGGCGCGGGAGCGGCCGTCGAGATCGTGATCGCAGGACGCATGATCCTTTTCGAAACGCATATTCCCGCCCTTCCACCTCGCCGGTTGTCGAGGCTTACCAATTTCAAAAGCAACAGTTGAGGCGTCGAATCGGCGGCAGCGTCCGACCGACGCTCCACCAGGCGCGGCGCGCGGCGACACCCAAGGGGCACAGGCAGATGACCGGACCGATCTCGACGACGACACGGCGCATCCCGGCGCCCGCGGCTGCGCTTGCTTCGGGTGCCGTGGCGACCGGAGGCCCGGGCGCCGAGGCGCCTGCGCATCGACCTCTGCGGGGCTCTCGGCGGGCCCTGCGCATCGTGCGGGGGGTGGTTCAGTCGCTGGTCGCGGTGCTGTGGGTTTCCGCAGCCGCCGCGCAATCCCCTGACTTCATGATGAACGAGTGCTCCAGCGCGGGTCAGACGTATTTCAGGGATTTCACGGCGCGCACCGCGATGCAGTACAATGGCCAGCGCGTCGACGGCACCCACGCGATCAACGGTCGGATCTACCTTGAGACGCGGTTCGAGGATTTCGCCTGCTCCTACGACCGCAACGGGCGGCGGATGGTCGATTTCTTCGCCCAGGGACGGTCGCGTCCCAATCCTCTTCCGGGTGGCGGCGGCGGTGGCGCCGGTGTCCCCGGAGCGGGTGACATCGCCACGGTCATCGGGCTGTCGGCGGGCGACACGCTCAACGTGCGGAGCGGGCCGGGCACGACGTTCCGGATCATCGGCGCACTCCGGAATGGCGACCGCGTGAGGCGCCTGCGCTGCGAAACGCCGTCGCGCACGACCTGGTGCGAGATCGAGATGCTGACCGACATGCGCGAGCGCGGATGGGTCAGCGCCCGCTACCTGACGCCCGGCGGAGCGGGGCAGGGTCAGGGTCAGGGTGGAACGGCGACGCAACTGCCGAGCCCGCCGCCCGTGGCGGGCACCGGTCAGACCACGACGGTCGTCGTCCGGTTTCCCGCCGGGGCGACGGGGACCGAGCTTCGCGAACAGCTCGCCCCGAATGCCACGCGACGCTACGTGCTCAACGCGCGCAGCGGGCAGTTCCTGACCTTCGGGCTCATGTCGGGCGATCCGGGCATGTCGTGGCGCATCCTCAACCCCGACAGCACGCTTCTCGACCGGCAGCCCGCCTTCCGAGGCTATCGCGGCCAGCTGTGGCAGAGCGGAAACCACGTGATCGAGGTCATCAATTCGACCAACCGATCCCAATCCTACACCGTCACCTTCCGCATCAACTGAGACAGTTCCGGAGGAGAAACCCGATGTCCGGTATCAATGAGACCAGGAACGGCAAGCGCCACCTGACGCTTGCCCTGTGCGCCGCTGCCTTCGTCGCGGGCGTCGCGGGGCCCGCGGCCGCGCAAGGCCCGGCCGAGCTGGTGGCCGCCTGCGGCGATGCCGCCCGGCAGTTCTTCGGCAGTTTCGATGCGCCGACCGACATGCGGGCCGACGACCCGCGCGTGGACGGCTCGCGCACCGCGGGGGGGACGATCGACCTCGGCAACTACGTGGCGGAGGTCCGCTGCGGTTTCCCTGCCAATGAGTTCCGGCTGACCGAGTTCTACGTGGATGGCGCCGACAGGCTGGCGCAGCTGCAAGGCGGCGGGGGCGCATCATCCGGGTCCATGCCCAACTATGACCGCCCCCTGGGGGGCGTCCTGCCGGCGGGGTCCAGCTTTTCCGCCTCGTCGATCATCCCCTGCGAGCGCCCGGGCACCGGGGCGTCCCAATGCGATGCCGGCGTCGTCCGCGAAGGCAATGGCAACGGCTTCGTCATGGTCTTCTGGCCCGATGCGGGCAGCCGGGTCCTCTACTTCGAGAACGGCGAGATCATCCGCTACGACCAGTCCGAGGCCGATGGCGGCGCCATGCTGGGCGTCACGCGACTTGGCGACGTGCAGATCGTCACGGTCGGCGATGCGCGGTTCGAGGTCTTCGACGCCCTGCTGATCGGCGGCTGACCCCGGATCGAGGGCGGGCGACGGCGACGACACATGGAACGACTGACGGAGGAATGACGATGGATCACAAGACCAAGCTTGCAGTCGGCGCGCTCGCGCTCACGGCCCTTGCCGGATGTGTCGAGACCGGCGGCACCGCCTCGGTGGGCGGCGGCACGCAGTTCCTGGCGGAACAGCGCTGTATCGAGGCCGTGGCGGTCATGACCAATCCCGACGTCCGGGTGGAAAGGGCCACCGCGATGATGAGCGGCGAGTACGAGGTCATCCTGAGCGTGGGCGGCACAAGCGGCCCGCGCGCGGCCTGGCGCTGCATCGGCGCACCGGACGGCAGCACGCGCGCCGTCAGCTTCCTTGGCAGCGAAGGCGCGGCGTGATCGGAAGGGCAGACCGTCCGCCCGGACGGCGAAGCGCTGTATACGGACAGCGTTGGCCGGGGGGCCTGACACGCGTGCGGATGGGCCACACGCTTGTAGGCGCGTTATCCGCCTCAGCGCGGGGGCCGATGTTCCGATGTCGATCGGAAAGTTCGATGCCTTCCCAGTCGCGGCGGTTCGCGCTGGTTCTCTCGGTCATTGTGAGCACGTTCTCCGTGGCCCTCATCGCTGGGCGGACACACGCGCGGGAAAACATTTGCTCGGCGCGCCTCCGGCTGTCCTTTCACGTCTGACCGACGCCGGACGAGGGTTCGGCAGAACGACCGGGGAACACCAATGACCACAGCTTCGTCCAGCGTCTCTGCGATCTCGGGCCTTCTGGGCCTGTTCCTGTTTGCGGGCACCGCCTCCTCCGTGCTTGCCGATGTCGGGGTCGACCTGCTGGACGACTGTTTCGTCCAGCCGACGGCGGACATGTCGGAACAGATCGGTCCGTTCGACTGCGGTTACGTGATCGTGCCCGAAGACCACGGCGGCGGCGACGGTCCGACCGTGCGGCTCGGTTTCGTGCGGCTGCCCGCGCGTGGCGAGGCCTCGGAGGCGCCGATGTTCATGCTGTCGGGCGGGCCGGGCAGCACGCTGCTCAGTCCGATCACCTTCAGCCTGTTTTCCGACGAGTTCCTGGGTCCGCTTCGCGAGAACCGGGACATCGTCATCCTGGAAGAGCGCGGCTCGTTTCACAGCGTGCCCATGCTCGACTGTCCCGCCCTGCATCGCCTGCCCTGGACGGCGAACCGGTATGGCCTCGACCGGGAGGCATCTCGCGCGCTCCATCGAGAGGTGTTCGCCGACTGCGTCCTGCAGGCTCGGGCGCACGGGATAGATCTTGCCCGATACAACAGCCTCGCCATGGCGGCGGATATCGACGCGGCGCGGCAGGTCCTGGGCTATGACCGGATCCTGTACTACGGGGCGTCCTACGGCTCGCAATTGGGCCAGCACATGATGCGAGACTACCCGGAGACCCTGGAAGCCGTGATCCTCGACGGGGCGAGCGCGCTGTCGGTGCGCAGCTGGATGCAGGACCGCGTCGTCAATGTCGAAGATGGTGTCGAGCATCTTGTCGCCACCTGCGAGGCGGATGGGAGATGCGCCGAGGCCTACGACATCCGCGCGCTTCTCGATCAGGCAATGGCCCTGTTCGACGAGGGGCCGATCGCGACCACCTTCACCGATCCGAATGATCCCGGAACCTCGATCGAGCTGGTGCTCACCGAGGAAGATCTCGCCATGGCCATCTTCGAGATGCAGACGGGCCAGGTTTTCATCAGGACGCTCCCGGCGATGCTGCACATGTCCGTCGCCGAAGGCCGGCAGTCGATGGCGACCGTGCTGGGTGACATGGTCGGGCGGAAGATCATCGCCTCACGCGATGCGACCGGCGGCGGGATCGCGACGCTCATGCACGCTGCGGTCGTCTGTTCCGACGATCCCGTGACCTCGGTGGACGACATGATCGTGCCGGAGGGCGCATCGCGATTCGCGCGGGTCTTCGGCCAGGCGGTCCTGGAGGAATACCTGCTTCTCTGCGACGTCGTGGATGTCCCGGAACTGCCCGACGGGACCGACGTCGATCCGGTCGTGGATGTCCCGACGCTGGTTCTGAGCGGCTGGCTCGACGTTCGCACGCCGACGGCCCGCAGCCTCGAGGTGGCGCGGGCCTTGCCGAATGCGACGCTCGTGACGTTCTGGGAAGGCACGCATGTGCAGCTCGGCGAGGTCAACCAGTGCGCGGGGCAGATCGTGCGGGATTTCGTCGCCGATCCTTCCTCGGAAATCGACCCGAGCTGTGTCGAGGAAATTCCGGCACGGGGCTTTGTCCTTCCCGACTTTTCGATTAGCGTGGAGGTGCCTTGAACCGAGCACCGGACATGGGGTGGACATGGACGGACCAGCACTCCGCAGGCGCCGCATGCGACTTGGCCTGACGCAGCGTCAAGTCGCCGACGCGCTCGACGTGGACCAGGGCACGGTCAGCCGCTGGGAGCGCGGGATCGAAGCGCCGCGCCCCGGACGCATTGCCGCGCTTCATGCGCTGCTGGGCCCGAATGCCGGGGCGCTTCACGTCGCGCGCTGTCATGCGATGGTACGCCATAACCTCGCCGCGGCGACGCTGATGGATGCCCAGCACCGGATGCGTGCGATGTCGGACCAGGCGCGCGCGCATTTCCTTGCCCGCGGCCGCGACCCCGATGAACTGATCGGCACCGGCTTCGAGGATTACGTGGAGCGCCAGGGCATCCCCGAACTGGCCGGTTTCCTGTCGGAGTGCGGCTTCGCCGAGGGGGATGTTCTGTTCTTCACCTTCACGATGAACATGCGGGGATACGGCCACACGACGGTCTACGAACCGATGTTCGAGGACGGCGTGTACCGCGGCGCCCTGAACTTCATCGCCACGCAATTCGACCTTCCCAAGACCGACGCGCCGGTACTGGAACGTGTGGGCTTCGTCACGGTCGATGACCCGGACACGCTGGCGGTGCTGCAGCGCGGTCCGCATGCCGACCGGATTCCCTGACGCGGCGGATGGGCGCCGCGAGGCCCGTTGCGCGGTCCCGCGAAACCGATGAAAGCGTAAAGGATTTTATCCCAAACGCATATTTGCGCCCTTCTGTGCATCTGGTGGGCGCGGTTTAATGTTACGGATTGAAACTGTTTCCGTGCCCTTTATGGCAGGCCTCCGACGGGGCCGCCCGGAGAAGGACGGGGCGGCCCAGACTGGAGCACCAGCACATGACCAGACCTTTCACGCCGCCACAGCGGCGCAGCCTTGCCGTTGCAACGACGCTCGCGGTCCCGGGGCTCGCGACGGCCGCCGCAGCGCAAGGCACGGGCGCCGAGGCGTTCGGCGCCGGGATGGGGGCCTTGATCGGCCTTCTGCTGGCCGTGATCGTGGGCGCCGTGGTGGGATGGCTTGCCGGTCTGATCGTGAAGGGCGGCGGCTCGGGCTTTTTCGGAAACGTTCTCTACGGAATCGGCGGATCGATGCTGGCCAGTTACGTGCTGCCCATGCTCGGGGTTTCCCTTGGCTCCGGCTGGGTCGGCCCGCTGGTGGCCGCGGTGGCCGGCGCGGTTGCGCTCATCCTGATCGTCCGGCTGATCCGCAAGGCCGCCGGATGAGCCGTCACACAGCTTTCAAAACGAGGAGAATTGCAATGATGAGGGCCATGAGCCTGTCAATGATGGTCGTCGGCCTGCTGATGACCGCACCCGTTTCGGCGCAGACCGACCTGGATCTGCGCCGCGCCAATGTCGATTTCGGCGGCTGGACCGGAGCCGCGATCGAGGGCGAGATCGTCGGGCGCGATTTCGTGCAGTACGAACTGAGCGCCGTCGCGGGCGACACGCTGACCGTGCGGCTCCAGACGCCGCACACCGGCACCTATTTCAACGTCTACGGCCCGGGCCGCGGGCCGGGCGATGAAGCGCTGGCCAATGGCAGCCTGGTGGGCGGCCCCATGCTCGACCTCAACGAGTTCAGCGGCACCCTGCCGGAGACCGGCATCTACACGGTGACCGTCTACATGGTGCGCGCTGCCGCCCGCCGCGACGAGGTCGCCCCCTACACGATCGAGTTCGACCTCCTGTCGCCCACCACCGCGGCCGATGCCGACGGGGACGCGCGTTTCTTCCAGGTGCGCACCCGAACCTCGGGCGGGCACCTGAACGTCCACACCGGCCCCTCGACCGAGGCGCCGCGCGTCGGGCGCTATGACAACGGTGCGGTTCTGCGCGACATCGGCGGCTGCGAAGCGGCCGGCGGGCGGGAATGGTGCGAGGTGATGGCCGCCGAGGGTGGCCTTGCGGGCTATGTCGCGCGCGAGTTCCTCGCGCCGGTTTCGCCGCGCCACGCGGCGGCCCCCGTGACGCATCCGCGTCCGCATTCGACCCTGCCGAGCGCGCCGCCGGCACCGACCGCGCGTTTGCCGATCAGCACGACCTCGGACTTCTTCCACGTGCACCTGACCGATCCGCGCGGGCACCTCAACGTGCATGCCGAGCCTTCGGCGCGTTCGGTGCGCGTCGGCCGCCTGCCCGACGGGTCGGACCTCCGCAACATCGGCGGCTGCGTCGTCTCCGAGGGGCGCAACTGGTGCGACGTGATGCAGGCCGGCGGTGGCGTCTCGGGCTGGGTCGCAGCCGAGTACCTGCGCGACGGCCATCCGCCCGCAGCGGCGATGACGACCTCCAGCGGCGCACCGCGTCCTGTCACCAGCGATTTCGCCGATGGCATGGCAGGCGGCCCGGACTGGTGGGAGGTCGACCTGGATCGCTCGGGCAGCGCCTTGCGCGTGCATACCCAACCTTCGACCCGCGCACCGATCTTCGCCCGTTTCCACGACGGCGCGACGCTGCGCAACGCCGGGGGCTGCCGCATGTCCGAAGGGGCACGCTGGTGCTATGTCAGCTCGGTCTCGGGCGACGTGACCGGCTGGGTCGCGGGCGACTACCTGGTCGAGGGCAGTGCGCCGGGCGTCGCCACGCACCTGCCGACGCCGGTGCCGGAGTTCCCGGTCGAGACGATCCCCACGCCCGAGGTGCTGGGGCCCGCCTATGACGCGACCGGGCGGCTCACCTGCTACGCTGACCGCGACGCGGGCCAGTCCGAGTGCAGCTACGGCACCGTCCACGAGGGCAGCGGAAACGGCTACCTGCAGATCACCGAGCCCGGCTACAATGGCCGCGCGATCACCTTCGAGAACGGCGCGCCCGCCTATTTCGACTGGTCGCAGGCAGATGGCGACCTGACGATGAACGTGGCCCGGCAGGGCGACCTCTGGATCGTGTCGATCGGCGAGCGGCGGTTCGAGATCCCGGTGGCGCTCTTCGGCGCGCATGCCGAGGTGGGCGCAGGCCTTGGCGCACCGCTCGTCGCGCCGCCCGCGGCAGAGGACGCGACCGTGGCGGACACCGGCTTCAACGCCACCACCCAGGTCGCCTGCGTGCGAGACCGCGACGCGGCCGAGGCGATGTGCGAGGCGGGTGTCGTCCGCGAGGGGAACGGCAACGGGTTCGTCGTGATCTCCTGGCCTGACGGCGGGGCGCGGGCGATCTTCTTCGAGGGCAACGTTCCGCATCACTACGACGAGTCCGAGGCCGATGGCGGGGCCGTGATGACAGTGTCGCGCGACGACCGGGACAACTTCATCGTCTTCGTCGGCGAGGCCCGCTTCGTGATCCCCGAAGCCCTGCTGACCGGCGGCTGACGCCCTGCCGCCGTCATCCCCGGTCCGCGCCTTCGCGGGCCGGGGTTCTTGCCCTTCCAGACATCCGGAGCTTTACGCCATGTCCATTCGACCCGCTCTTCTCACCCTCGCTCTCGGCATTGCCGCCGCAGCGCCGATCCCTGCCGCCGCGCAATCGGTCGGCGTCCTTCTGGACCGCTGCGCCGGCGTGGCGCAGGACTACTTCGGCGCGCCCCGCGCCCAGACCAACATGCGCTACAACGGGGCACGCGTGGACGGCACCGAAACCGTCGGCGGCGAGATCTACCTGCGCGGCCGCGCCCCCTACATCGCCTGCGCCTTCACCCGGCCCGGCCTGCGCCAGACCGAGTTCTTCGTCGACGGGCAGGACCAGAGCGGCTTCCTGCGCGTCTCGGGCGGTGGCGGCGGCGGCGGTGGCGGCGGGGCCGGCGCGGGTCAGACCGACACCGTTCGCGTGCAGTTCCCCGCGGGCAGCAGCGGGACCGAGCTGTCCGACAACCTCGCCCCCGGTGCCAGCCGCCGCTACGTGCTCGGCGCGGGCGACGGTCAGTTCCTCTATGTCCGCGTGGCCCCGTGGAACGGGTCGCTCGAGTACCAGATCTTCAACCCCGACAACAGTTTCCTGCTCGACCTGATCCCGGCCCGGCAGGAGTATCGCGGCCAGCTCTGGCAAAGCGGCGACCACGTTGTCGAAGTGGTCAACCGGAGCAACGCGACGGTCTCCTACAACGTGATCTTCGGCATCCGGTGACCCCAGGCGGCATGTCCGAGAGACCGCGATACCCGATGAAGACCTTCCGCGTGACCGGGGCGTCGATGGCTGTGGCCCGGGGCCGCGGTCACTTCACCGGGATCGCCCCCTCGGGCGGCCGCTCTTCCACCATCCTCATGCTGCTCGCCGGGACTGTCCGAGGCGGGCTCACCCAGTCCAACGACCGTAGAAAGGAAACGGAATGACGAAGACCATGACCCTCGCCGCGGGCCTCGCGGCAATGACGATGCTGGCGGGGTGCATCGAGATGGATGCCGGGATGGGCGGCGACACCGGCGCCGGCAATTCCGCCGAGGCCGCCGCTCGCCAGGCCTGCCTGCGGGACGTCTCGGCCCAGACCGGCAACTACGACGCGGCTGTCCTTTCCTCGTCCTTCTCGGAGGCCGGGACCGAGGTCATCGTGGGCATCGGACCGCAGCGCGCCCAGTGGCGCTGCATCGCGTATCGCGACGGGAGCACCGCAGGCATCACGTCGCTGACCAACGAGGGTTTCCTCTGAGGTCACCATGGGCGCGCTGACGGGAGCTACCTCGTCTCCCTGAGCGCGCGCCCATGCCTGTCGGGGCGATGCGCAGGACATGCCGTCGCCCCGACCACCCCTCGTGTCCGGAGGTCGGACCCATGGCACATGGCATCTGCAGAACCGTCCTGATCCTGTTCGTGCTGCTGTACCTGGGCGCGGTCTTCCTGTTGCTGGTCGGAACCTTCGGTTGGTTCGGCCAGGAAAGGGACCCGCTTTCGGGAGTGTTCCTGCTGCCGCTGGGCCTGCCCTGGAACCAGTTCACCGGTGGCCTGCCGGAGAGCCTGCTGCCCTGGGCGGCCATCGTGGCACCGCTTCTCAACATCGCCCTGCTGTCCGCCCTCTGCGGCAGGATGAAACGAGGGCGCGCCTGACCTGCGGCGCTCCACACCGGGCCGCCTCGGCCGTGACCGGCCCTGCGATCACCCGTCCGACCCGGCGCGGATTCGCCCCGTGAGACGCCCGGCAGGGCCGTCGGACGCAGCAAGCTTCATCAGCACCTTCGCGCTGGTGTTCATTCCCAACCTCGTCGGGCCCAACGGGTCGGGCACCTGAACCGGAGACAGAAAATGGGACGCATTCTATTCGGCCTCGTCGGCCTCATCCTCGGGCTTGTCGGCGGAACCATGTTCGGCGGCGCGCTGCTTGGCGGCTCGGCTGCGGGCATCGGTATCGCGACGGGCATGACGGCGGGTGTCTGCACCACCGTCATGGCAGCGACGGAGGAAGGCTTGCTGACGGCAGAGCAGGTGGAGCAGGTGATGGCACGTGCCGCGGCCGATCTCGGCGCCGCGACCGAGGCCACACCCGAGGCCAGCACGGTCGCGCAATGCGAGGAGTTCATGGAGAACCTGATGAATGCAAGCGACGGGTAATCCCCGTCCGGTCACAGGCCGGCTCCCGGCGTGACAGGGCCGTTCGGCGTCACGCCTCCCGGTCGGCAACCTCTTCGTAGGCGATGAAAAGGGCCGCGATATAGGCGACGCTGTGGCCCGTCGCACCCTCGAGGTCGGCGGCCGCCTTGGGCGTCACGGAGAGATGTCCGTTGGCGTGCCGGGCGATCCATCCCCTGCGCCGAAGGACCATGATCTTCCGGCGGACGGTTTCGCGCGGGATCCCGGTGAAATCGGCAACCGACTGGATGTTGATCGGGCGCTGGCTCAGGTCGCGCGAGAGGTCCTGCATGAGTTCCCGCAAGGAGAGCGCCTCGGAAACCCAGGCTTCGACGGGCGTGCGTTCGGCGATCGCGAGAAGGATGACGAGCAGGTCGAGATCGCCGTCGAAACTGTCGCGCAGGGCGCGCAGAAGGCGCGAGAACGCCTCGAGATGAGCGGGCCAGATCCGACCGAAATTCTGCCGTACGAACTGTCCCTGCGGGCTGTCACGTGTCGGCATGGATCGCTCCGGGGATTGCGCGCTCATTTTGGGTGACCGTCCAGTTGTCGAATGACATCGTTCAACTATGATCTTCGTATATCAGTGGAGGGACCGATGCACACGCCCGATCTTGCCTTGCCGGGTTTTCGCGTGGCTTGCCCGGTGCTTGAGCATCCGGATCACCATCCTGCCGGACGCGGCGCCATCGCGCTGGCCGTGATCCTCGGGCTCGTCATGGCGGGCGACCGGGCCGGCGCGGAAGAGGCCGATCCCTGGCTCTTCTACGACGCCAACGGCACGACCGTGCGCGCAACGCTTCAATTCGGTGCGAACCTCGTCAGCGAAAGCAACCTGTTCTGGAACCTGTCGGACTTCGCCGCGCCCGATTCAGGGTTCGATCCGGATGCGACCTGGCTGGAGGTCTATGTCAAACCCGGCTTGAATTTCGAGACGGCCCTGGACAACGGCGTCGAGATCTACGGCCGCGTTTCTGCCGTCGGGTCCTACACCTTCGGGACGGATGCCTTCGATACCGGCGACACCGGTCGGCTGACACTCGAGGAAAGCTACGCCGGCCTGCGCATGCCGATCGGCGACGAGGCGGAACTGGACCTGTCCTTCGGCGCGCGGGAGTTGCGGCTGGGAACGGGCATGCTGATCTCGGACGGGGCATCGGACGGGTTCGAGCGCGGTGCGCTGAAGTTCGGTCCGCGCCGGGCCTGGGAACTGGCCGGCATCGCAAGGCTGACCTCGGGCGACTTCACCGGCACCCTGTTCTACATCGACCCCCGCGAGCTGCCCGGCAGCGACAACGGCAACGCGCTTGGCGGGTTGGACCTGCGCTACGATTTCCCCGAGGGCGGATTTCTCGGGATGACCTATGTCAACGTGCTCGAGTCGGCTGCGCCCTATCCGCAGGCCATTGCTCCAAGGATCATCGAGGGCGGGCGCGACGGGACCGAGACGATCAGCCTCTACGGCCGCACCAATCCCTTCGAAGGGGCGCTCGAGAACTTCTTCTTCGCCGGCGACCTGGCCTACCAGTGGAACGACCGGATCGACCTCGAGGCCTGGGCCGGGCGCCTCCAGGTCGGCTATACCTTCGCCGACGCGCCCTGGTCGCCCGCGCTGACCTACAGCTACCAGAGCTTCTCCGGCGACGATCCGAACACACCCACGCTCGAGCGGTTCGACCCGCTCTATTACGACGGCTCGCCCAGTGCATGGGCCACCGGGTCGAAGTCGGCGATGGTCTTCATCAATTCCAACGTGCAGTCGCACAACATCTCGCTGTCGGTGCGGCCGACGCAGCGCGACACGATCACGCTTCGGTACGCACATGTGCGCGCGAACGAGTTGAACAGCCCGATCCAGTTCGGGCAGGCGACCACCTTCGACCCGGTGGAGGGCGTGGTGCAGACCGGCGTTTCGGACGCGCATCTCTCGGATGATTTCTTCATCGAGTACAGCCGCATCATCAACCGGAACACCTTCCTGACCGCGGGTGTGAGCATCGCCCTGCCGGGCGAAGGGATCCAAGACTTTCCTGGGAATGACCCCAACTGGGTAGGAGGCTTTGTTAATGTCGTATTCAACTTCTAGGCTCATCGCCGCGGCGGCCTGTCTCGCGGCGGGACTGATGGCATCGACCGCCGAGCTGCGGGCGCAGGCCACCGGCTACCCGACGGCAGAGGAATCCGACCCCAACGCGCTGGGCTGGATGGAGGGCTTCCCGCCGCCGCCCGAGCTGCGCATCACCAACCCGGACTCCGTCTTCTTCAGCTTCCCGCGCCTGCGCTGGTCGGTCTGTCACCTGCGCGAGTTCCTTCCGACCGAACAGGTCAGCCGCGGCCTCGGCGCGCCGATCCCGTTCGAATACGCCCTCGATGACGGGATCGACGCCGTGACCTTCCGGCCGCTGCGCGGCGAAATCGAGGAAATGACCTGGGAAGAGTCGCTGGCGGCCAACTACACCGACGGCATGCTGATCCTTCACGAGGGGCGCATCGTCTACGAGCGCTACTTCGGCTGCCTGGACGAGGCGGGCCAGCACGCGGCGATGTCGATGACCAAGTCCTTCACCGGCACGCTGGCCGAGATCCTGGTCGCGGAGGGCACGCTGGACGACACCGCGCTTGTCCGCGACATCATCCCCGAGCTGGAGATCAGCGCCTTCGGCTCGGCCACGGTGCGCCAGGTCATGGACATGACCACGGCCTTCGAGTTCAGCGAGGATTACGGCGATCCGAACGCGGCGATCTGGGTCTACAACGCGGCGGCCAGCCCCTTCCCCCGGTCCGCCGATTACAGCGGGCCGAACGGCTATTTCGAGTTCCTGCAGACCGTCGGCCCCGATCCCGAGGGCATCCGGCACGGGGATGAGTTCCACTATCGCACGCCCAACTCGGATGTCCTGGGCTGGATCATCAGCCGCGTCAGCGGGATGGAAGTGACCGAGCTTCTGTCCGAGCGGATCTGGAGCCGCATGGGCGCCGAACAGGACGCCTACATGACGGTCGACGGTGTCGGCACGCCCTTTGCGGGTGGCGGGCTCTCGGCCGGTCTGCGCGATCTCGGGCGGTTCGGCCAGATGATGCTGAACGGCGGCGAGTGGCATGGCGAGCAGCTGGTGCCCGCGGCGGCCGTCGAGAGCATCCGCGGCGGTGGCGGCCTCGAGGAGTTCGCGGCGGCGGGCTACGCCGACCTTGCGGGCGGCAGCTATCGCGGCCAGTGGTGGATCTTCAACAACGCGCACGGCGCCTTCGCCGCGCGGGGCGTGCATGGTCAGACGATCTACATCGATCCGACGGCGGACATGGTGATCGTGCGCTTCTCGTCCTTCCCGATCGCCTTCAACAGCCGGATCGACCCGACCTCGCTTCCGGCCTACCAGGCCGTCGCCGAGTACCTGATGGCGCAATGACGCCCCGGGGGGCGGCAACCGCCCCCCGGCACTGTCCCGCCCCGGCGCAAGGGGGAACGCGCCCATGACACGCATGCTCAAGGCCCTGTTCGCCGCCATGCTCTTCGCGGCCTCGCTCGCGGCCCCCGCCCTCGCGCAGGACCAGGGCGCGCGCGTGGTGGTGCCGGGCGGCCCGCAGGGCGGCGCCTTCGTCGACGGGTGCTACCGCGTCGACCGTCCGCTCTACGGCCCGTACCGGCTTCGCCTGTGCTTCGGGAACAGGGGGCAGGGTTCCTATGCCGTCCAGGGTCCGCAGCTGGTCTGCGAGGGACGGCTGGGCTGGAGGATCTCGGGGGACACGGTCAGCATCTCGCTCAGGCGCCAGTCCTGCAACCTCGGGCGGGCCTGGGCCGCGGCCGAGATCACCTGCCGTCCGCGCGGCCTTGTCAGCGTGCTGCTCGACGAGCTGATCCGCGAAATGACGGGCCAGCAGGGCGGACGGCCGCGTGTCGTGGTGCCGGACCGGCCGACCGTGGGCCGCCTGACCTGCACTTATCTCCCGACCGTGGCCGGTGCCCCGTCGCGCCCGTTCTTCGCGAACCGCATCCTGCAGGAACCGCGATGACGATGAGACAGGGGATGGCGCGCGCGCGCCGCACGGTTCCGGGCCCGGCGGCGGCGCATCGCCCCGCCTGCCCGTTCCCGGTTCCGCGCCGCTAGGGCCCCGCGATGGCAGCAGTTCGAACCGACGGCCAGGGCGGCTGGCACCGCATCGACCGGGCGGCCTTCGGGCTTGTCTACGGGGCGATCACGGTGCTGAGCCTGCTGATGGCGATGGGCGACCACCCGGAAGCCCCGTTCGAGACCGCGGCGATCCTGTTCGGCTCGGTCCTGGCGGTGACGCTGGCCAAGGCCTTTGCCGAGCTTGTCGGCCATGCCATCGACAAGGGCGAGCGCGTGACCCGTACGTCCTGGCAGGCCGCCTGGCGTCACAGTGCGCCGACGCTTGCGGTCGCGAACCTGCCCACGCTTCTCTTCGTCGCTGCGGGGCTTGGCTGGCTGTCGGTGGAAACGGCCGGGGGCCTGTCGCAGGGCGTCTGCGTGCTGGTGCTGATGGCCGTCGGCGCGCGCCTGGGCTGGGTGGTCGAGCGCCGGCCCGTGCCCGCGCTGGGGGGCGCGGTCTTCGCGGGGGGAATCGGGCTGGCCCTGGCCGTGGTGAAGTTCGTCATTCACTGACGGGCCGGGCCCGATCCGACCTTCCCGGCACCGCGGCCGCGTCAACGCTGGCTGTTGGCACAGCCCAGCTGGTAGCCGACATCGCAATGCTCGATCAGGCGCGCCGTATCCTCGGGCGTCCATCGCTCCGGGGCGGTGACCTGAACCCAGGGCCCGATATAGTCCTCGGCATAATAGGCATGACCGTGACCGGGCGGTGCGCCGAAGGACAGCGCCATGTCGAGCGCCAGCTGGAATTGCGTCACGACCGGCATGAAGAAAAGGTGATCCGACACGTCCTCGGCCGGGGGCTCGAGCATCCAGGGCGGTGCGCGCCAAAGCGACCGCGGGTCGTAGAAGACGACGGGGTCGCTGGAATACTGCAGGAACGCGATGCGCATCTCGCCCCAGTCGGCGCTGGCTTCCGAGGCGTCCGCCGTGTTCGAGGCATAGCGCACCAGCGACCCGTTCCCGATCGTCGGCAGGACCCAGGGCGTGCCCGGGTTGCGCTGGTTCTGGACGTAGTTCCAGAAGGCCGAGGGGAAGGGCGGCCCGACCCAGTACGCGCCGTCGATCGGATCGTCGAGCAAGCGGAACATGTTCGTCGCATGCATCGACGACCACGCCCCGAGGCTCAGCCCGTTGGCGTAGAACCGCGGGCGGGCATCCTCGGGCAGCGTTCTCCAGTAGCCGTGGATCGCGTCCTGCAGCGCCATGGCCTGCTCGAGGCCGGTGCTGGTCTCGAGGATCAGCGCCAGCGGCGATTGCAGGTAGGAATATTGCGCCACGACCGTGGCGATATCCCCGTCATGCATGTATTCGACCGGGTCCTGCATCCCCGGATCGATCCAGCCGGTCCCGGTGGGGCTTGCCACGATCAGCACCTCGCGCTCGAAGCCGCCCTGGCGGATGAGCTCGGCCAGCGCCAGCTCGGCCCGCTCCTGCGGCGTGGCGCCATTGGCGCGCCCCACGTAGACGCGGATCGGGTCGAGCGCGGGCCGACCGGTGAAACCCGCGATATCCCCGGCCGTGGGTCCGGTGGTGATGAAGTCCCGCCCCGGCTGGCCCATCGCCGCCCAGTCGATCAGCGAGGCGGCGCTGCCGGTCATGCCCGGATCGCCCGGCGGAGGAGGCGCGTTCTGGAAGAGCATCTGCGCGGCCTCGTAGCTTTCGTCCACGCCCGTCACCACGCGGTCGACGATGCCGTCGCGCGTGACGACGAAAAGGATCAAGACCACCGCGACGAAGCCCAGGACGTTGGCGCGGCGCGGCGGCATGATGCGATAGAAGAACGCGCGGATCAGCCGGAACAGCGAGGCGACGAGACGCCCCAGCGCGAAGGCGACGGCGAAGGTCGCGACGGCGACAAGCAGGATCGTCGCGAGGTGGAGCGCATCGGCCGGCTCCATCCCCATCTTGGTGCGGATGTCGTTCTGCCAGGTCCTGCTGTATCCGAGCACCCAGAAGAAGAAGCCGAGAAGCGGGACCGAGATCACGGTCGTCAGCACCAGGGCCGGCCGCCCGGACAGCCGCGGAAGATCGGCCGCCCGCCACAAGAGCGCGACGACCTGGCCGATCAGGTAGCCGATCGCGGTGACGAGGCCGCCGAGAATGCCCTGCACGGCAGGTCCGCGCGGAATGAGCGACGGCGTCAGCGACGCCGCGAAGAACAGCAGGCCGAGCAGAAGGCAGGGAACGGAGAAGGGTCCCATGATCCTGGCCAGTCGCCGATTGCCCATTCTTCCTCCGAATTGCTTGCTCGCGCCGATATTTGCGACATTGTCACGTCAAACGGCGATCCGCCAAGGGCCTACACGACGGGCAAGGCGCATGAGTGACGTGTTGCATGCAGCGGGGCATCCGTGTCGCGGCCCTACCCCGGTGGGGCGCATCTCGCGTATGAAACGGGAATGATGATGGTTCGGTCCCCCCTCCTCCGCCGTCTCGGCGCGATCCTCTTGCTCTGCGTCCCGGTCGGCGCCCTTCCCGTGCCGTCCATGGCCCAGACGGAGACCCGGAGCCTCGAGTTCCCCTTCGTCACGCTGCGCAACAGGACGAACTCGCCCGAACCCGGCGAGGCCTATGGCGGCGAACGGAGCGGGCTGAGCGCGGGCCTCTGCGCGGTCGGGGAGCTCAACCTGGGCGTGCTGTCGCCCCTGGCCGACATGGCCCCGAACTTCCTCGAGGAAGAACTCCTGCGCGTGCAGGCCGTTCGGGTGATGGACCCGGAAGCAGTTCTTGACGGGCTCGAGGCGACGACGGGTGCCCGTGGCCCCGCGCTTTACGTGCACGGCTACTACATCGACTTCGAAAAGGGGTGCCGACGGGCGGCCCTCCTGCAGCGCAATGCCGGGCTGGAGGGGCGGTTCCTGTGGTTCAGCTGGCCATCGGACGGTGCCGCGGCGCTCTATACCCATGACGAGGCGGACCTCTACTGGAGCCTGCCGGACCTGGCCGACACCATCATCGAACTGGAGCAGCGGTTCGAATCCGGGGCCGTCGATGTGATCGGGCACAGCCTTGGCGCGCGCGGCGTCGTGCTGGCGCTGGCCGAGGTGGCCTACCGGCGCCCCGACATCAGGCTCGGCCGGGTCGTGCTGCTGGCGCCGGACATGGATTTCGGGATCTTCGAGCGCATCCTGCCGCGCATCGCGCCGATCGCGGCAAGCCTGACGGTCTACGCCACGACCGGAGACCGGCCGCTGGCCCTCTCGGCGCAGCTCCACGGCTATCCCAGGCTGGGCGAGTCCGGCAACGATGTCTCGGGGCTGTCCGGTGTCGAGGTCATCGACCTCAGCGATCTGCCGTCCGAGGGTCCCACCGGGCATCTCTATCACATCTACAGCCGGGCGGTGGGCGAGGACCTGAACCGCCTCCTGAACGAGGGCGAAAGCGCCGCCACCCGCGAGGGCCTGGTGGCGGAAGGCGAAAACCTCTGGCGCCTCAGGCCGGTGCCCGAGGAGTAGCGCCGCCCCGGGTCCGCCTCCGCCGAAGGCCCGTGCCCATGATCCTTGTGCCGGCGCCGGCGCCGGCGCCGGGCGCGCGGCGGGGCGGACCGGAGCGATGGTCGGGATTTCGCGGGCGCAAGTCGCTTTCCTGTCGGGCTCTGCCGGGAAATGCGGTATTCCGTGCCCATGTTCCTTAGCGTCTTCGACATCTTCAAGATCGGCGTCGGCCCGTCCTCGTCCCACACGATGGGGCCGATGACCGCCGCCGCGCGCTTCCTCGCCGACCTGCGCGGCGGGCGCGAGAAGGAACCCGGCGCGGGGGAGCTTGCCGCGCTCTCGGCCTCGCTCCACGGCTCGCTCGCCTTCACCGGCAAGGGGCACGCGACCGACCGCGCGGTGATCCTGGGCTTCGCGGGCTTCGAACCCGCAACGCTGGACCCCGACCGTGCCGAGTCACTGGAGGCCGAGATCCGCGCGACGCGGAGGGTCGCACCACCGGGCCTGCCGCCGCTGCGGTTCGACCCCGAGACGGACCTCGTCTTCGACTACGGCCCGCCCCTTCCGGGGCATGCGAATGGCTTGATCCTGCGCGCCCATGACGGGGCCGGGAACCTCTACCTCGAGGAAACCTACTACTCGGTCGGGGGCGGCTTCATCGCCACCGCGAAGGAGCTTGAGGCGCAGTCACAAGGCGGCGCGCAGGCGTTCCACGAGGAGAAGGAGGCCGCGGGCTACCCCTATCCCTTCGGCTCGGCCGCCGAGATGCTGGAGATGGGCCGCCGCGCGGGCAAGACCGTCGCCGAGATGAAATGGGCCAACGAAACGGCCCGTCACTCGGCCAGCGACGTGCGCGCGCGGCTCGACGCGGTCTGGCAGGCGATGGACGATTGCATCGATCGCGGCTTGCGCATGGAGGGGGAGTTGCCCGGCGGGCTGCGGGTGAAACGGCGCGCGAAGAAGATCCACGATCAACTGCTGGCCGAGCGCGGCTCGAACCTTACGCAGCCGCATACGGTGAACGACTGGCTCTCGGTCTATGCCATGGCGGTGAACGAGGAGAATGCCGCGGGCGGCCGCGTCGTGACTTCGCCCACCAACGGGGCGGCGGGGGTGGTGCCCGCCGTGCTGCGCTACTACCGCGACCATTGCATCGGCGCGACGGAAGACGGGCGGCGGCGGTTCCTGATGGCGGCCTCGGCCATCGGCGGGCTGATCAAGCACAACGCCAGCATCTCGGGGGCCGAGGTGGGCTGCCAGGGCGAGGTCGGGTCAGCCTCTGCCATGGCCGCGGCCGGGCTTTGCGCGGCGCTTGGAGGGACGAACGAGCAGGTCGAGAATGCCGCCGAGATCGCGCTCGAGCATCACCTCGGCATGACCTGCGACCCGGTCGGCGGTCTGGTGCAGGTGCCCTGCATCGAGCGCAACGGGCTGGGTGCGATCAAGGCCGTCTCGGCGGCCTCTCTGGCGCTCCGGGGGGACGGCACGCATTTCATGCCGCTCGACAATTGCATCGAGGCGATGCGCCAGACCGGGATCGACATGTCGACGAAATATAAAGAGACAAGCCTCGGCGGGCTGGCGGTGAACCTGCCGGAGTGCTGAGGGGCGTTGCCAAGGGCATCGGGGCTACGTAGCCTCGGGCCATGTCAGTTATCAGTCACATCACCCTGGGCACCAATGACACCGACCGCGCGGGGCGGTTCTACGATGCCGTTCTCGGCACGCTCGGCTTCGCGCGCCTGCCCAAGCCCCCCGGCAAGCCGCCCGCCTATGAAAAGGGCGGCGGGATGCCTACGATCTACCTCTATCCGCCCGAGGATGGCCGCCCCGCGACTTGGGGCAACGGCACGCATGTGGCCTTTGTCGCCGAGAGCCGTGACGCCGTGCATGCCTTCCACGCCACCGCGTTGCGCGAGGGCGGCAGCTGCGCCGGCCCGCCCGGCCCGCGCCCGCAATACGGGGCGGAGTATTACGCGGCCTATGTCCGCGACCCGGACGGCAACAAGCTTCAGGCGGTGTGTTACGGGGCTGATTGAGGGGCCGTGACCGCGTCAAGGAACGCGGCCATGCCCGAGCCGTCGCCGAGGCCCGTCACCGCGGCCTCCAGCGCCCCGGTGCGAGCCTGGCCGAGAACCGGCGTCGCGTAGCGGCGGAACTTCGCGACGATCTCGGCGGCCTCCACGGGCGCCTCGGGATCGCCACGTGCCTCGGTGTCCGCCGAGGTCAGCCTGCGCCCATCGGCGAGGTGCAGCGTCACGCGGGCGATGCGCCGGGCCGGGAAGGCGGCGCTGAAGCCGTCGTCCTCGGTGATGATCATGGTTTCGGCGAGCCGCCGGATCTGCGCGTCGGCGAAGCTGTCTTCCGCGATATCCTCGGGGTCGCACCTGCCGCGCACCATGGCGACTGCGGCGGGATAGGCGGTGGAATATTGCGCTTCTTCGGTGGTGCGGGGCCGCGTGGAGGCGAGGCGGCGGCTTTCGTGGAAGGTGACGACCTCGATCCGGGCGACATCCGCAGCGCTCAGCCCATGCGCCGTGCGAAGGTCGAGCACCGCCTGCATCGCGGGCTGCGCCCAGCGGCAGACCGGGTAGGCTTTGAAATACTGTTCATGGATGCGCCAGCGCGTGCCCAGATCCGACCAGAGATCGTCCACCTCGGCCCCCGTCACGGTCACGGCGGGCCCGCCGGTAAAGCCGCCGCGGGCCAGGTATGCGGCGGAAACCCCCGCCATCGCGCCCCATCCCGAGCCGTCCTTGACCATGGTCGGATGGTCGATGCAGCGCATCATCTGGCTGCGCGGGCCGTGGTATTCGGCGATGCCCATCGCCTCGTGAAGCTGCGCGGGGGAAAGCCCCATGACCCGGGCCCCCAGGGCAGCGCTGGCAACGGCGACCCATGCGCCCGATGTGTGGTAGTCGCAGGCCGTGCGATGCAGCGCGATGCCCGCCCGCGTGCCGATCTCGTAGCCGACGACAAGCGCGGTCAGGAATGCGCGGTCATCCCATGCGGCCTCTGCCTCGGACACCGCGAGAAGCGCGGGCAGGACGCCGCAGCCGACATGCCCCTTGGTCAGCTTGTGCCCGTCATGCCCGTCGACGGCGTCGATCGTCATGCCGCCCGCCAGCGCGGCCCCCGCGGGGCTGACGGCGCGGCCGTCCATCAGCATCCGCACAGGTGCCGCGCCTGCGCCGAACTGTCCCGCTGCATGGTCGCGGATGATGCGCGACAGACGCGTTTGCGACCCGGCGGCGGCCACGCCGCAGAGGTCCAGCAGCCAGAGCCGCGCCGCCCTGTGCGCGGCCTCGGGGATGTCCGGCCAGGTGGTATCGAGGATGAAATCACCGGTCTGACGTGCCATGCGGCCCTCCCCGTCACGGCATCAGGCAAGCACGGGCGCGGGCGACGCACTTGTCCGTTCCCGACATGCGCCGCGGCGAATTGCAGGCGTAGGGTGGGGTTCCACCCCACCTTGGTGGGCAGAATGCCCACCCTCCGGCGTGGCAGGCAAGCCGGGCATCAGCCCGCGCGGATCGTGTCGCCGGGCAGGAAGACGGGGGCGAGCGTGACGATCTCGTCGGTCAGCGCATTGGCCGCGATCAGCTCGGCGGCGCGGCGGCCGATCTCGTGGCGCTGGCTGTCCATCGTGGCGATGCGCATCGGCAAGCCGTCCAGCACCTCGAAGGAGTTGAAGCCGGCCAGCCCGATCCGGCCGGGGATATCCATCCCCTTCTCGAGACAATAGAGCAGCCCGCCCGCCGCGTTGATGTCGCTGTTGTAGTAGAGGAAATCGAGGTCTGGCGTCCGGCCGAGGATCTCGGCGGTCATGCCGCGGCCCGTGCCGAAACCCGAGGTCCCGGCATAGAGGCAGGCATCGGCGAGCGACAGCCCCGCCTCGGCCAGCCCCTGCTCGAAGCCCTGCCGCCGTTTCTGCGCGCGGTGGTCGTTGAGCGAGGAGGAGCCGCAATACCCGATCCGCCGGTACCCGCGCGCCGCGATCTCGCGCGCCATCTGGCGACCGGCCTCGATATGGCTGATGCCGACGCAGGCGGCGACCGGGTCGCCGTCGACATCCATCACCTCGACGACGGGGATGCCGGCGTTGGCCATCATCGCGCGGGCGGCCTCGTTATGCTCGAGCCCCGCCACGATCAGGCCCGAGGGCCGCCAGCTGAGCATTTCGTAGATCACGTTCTCTTCGTGCTGGTCGTCGTATTTCGACGTGCCGATCACCGGCTGAAGGGGCGTTTCGTCCAGCACCTCGCCGATGCCCGACAGAACGTCGGGAAAGACCATGTTCGACAAGGACGGGATGACCACACCCACCAGGTTCACCCGGTTCGAGGCGAGCGCCCCCGCGATCTTGTTCGGAACGTAGCCAAGCCGCCGCGCCGCGCCGAAGACCCGCTCTCGCGTCTTGTCCGAGACGTCGCCCCGATTGCGCAGCACACGGCTGACCGTCATCTCCGAGACGCCCGCGGCATCGGCCACGTCGCGAAGTGTCATCTGGGGCTTGCCGTCGAAAGGGTTGCGTCCGCGCAAAAGGCCGGTCCTTCAGGGGGGAGGTAGCGCTATCAGTCCTTGATAGGCGTCGCTTGGAAGGGCTGCAAGCGCGATGGCGCTTTCCGGGTTGCCCGGTCGGCCGGAATGGCCGAAAACCGGGATCGCGTGGCCCCGTGGCTCAACTGGATAGAGCAGCCCCCTCCTAAGGGGCAGGTTGCAGGTTCGAATCCTGCCGGGGTCACCAGAACACCGCGTATGGATGTGAGTGGCGGATCTGCCGGGGAAGCCGGATCAGGCCCCGTTGCCGCGCCATCAGGGCGGCGGAGCTTCAACATCGACCCGGCGGTGGAGCAACCGGGGCAATCCGCGCCCGGTCCGTGTCCGACCCCGGGACCGTCACCGAAACGGAATGTCGAATAGGACGTCCCCCTCGACGATCTCGGAAATGAGACCGCAGGGGTCCTCCTGTTGCGAGAGATATGCGTGGGCATTCCGGAGGAAGGTCTCGGGCGACATCATCAGAACAAGCACGTTCAGGCTGTCGCTCGTGACGGGTCCACCGGTTTCTGTCGCGAACCGGTCGAAAGGCGCACGTTCGGCCTCGGACAGGAACCGGATCTGCATGGCATACGCGACGAATTCCTGCGTGGCGGGACAACCGTCATACGGGCACGGCATGACGTCGAGCGCCGCGTGGGCAAGCTCGTGGCGCAGGACGCTGTTGAAGAACGCCTCGGGGTCCAGATGGCCGAACGGGCTGTCGGGATGTCCGGACAGGAAGCCGGAATAGGCGCTAAGCGGAAGAAGCTGGATCAGATCGTCGTCGCAATGGTAGAGGCCGTAGCACCCACCGGACAATCCAAGGGTGACCTCGACGGTCACGGCCTGTGTCACCGGCAGGTTGCAGCTGGCAAGCTGCGCCCTGGCCTCGGCCGCCGCCTCGCAGATGTCCTCGGCTCGTTCACCTCCGCCCTGAACGAGCACGGTGCCGCCGGGGCAGAGGAAATCCTCGGCGCGAACCGGCGCGGCGATGCAGAGGGCTGCAGCCACCAGTCTCGGAAGGTGTTTCGCTGACACAGGATACAAGCGCGGCTCCCTTTTCAGGCGACGTGACCCCCATCCCGATCACCCCGACAAGGCTGGCGTCCTCCCGTCCCGGGGTCAACACGCAGCGTCCAGTCGGCAGGCCATGCATCACGCCTGGCCCGCCTTGGCACGCCTACCTTTCGAGCATCTCCAGCACCTGCTCGGGGTGGGTCGTCCAGAAGACGGCCGCGTCCGTCACGAGGGCGTCCCGCCAGGGGGCCGAATTGCCGTCCTCGAGGGCGAAATCCTCTCGGCCTCCCCTGACGGAGAGCCGCACGCCCACTTCCGCCGCACGCGCCACGAGTTCCGGTGTCATGAGACTGGTCCCGTTGATATGGGCAATGGCGATCGACGCGCCGAGCAACGCGTGGTGCGCGTCGAGGATCGCCACGTTGTCCGACGTGTCGAACACCCTGGATCTCCGGATCGAGACGAAGGCCGGCAGGTTCGTTGCCGCCACCACCTCCTGCAGGATCGCGGGATCGACATTGTAGACCAGCAGGTGACCGGTCGGCCGTCCCGCCAGGTCCGCCACCAGCCCATCGAGATCGAAATCGTTGAGCGTCAGGAGCCCAAGGCTCTGTTCCGCGATCAGGTCCAGGGCCTCGTCCAGGGTCGGGATGCCATGCGCGCTCGGGACGCCGTCCACCATGAGGCGCAGCTGGCGCAGATCGGCAAGCGTGTAGTCGCTCAGGTAATCCCGCCCGGCGCGTTCGGCGCGTGTCGGGCCGCCCGGAGCGCCACGCTCGAAAACCGCTTCCACATCGGTCATGCGGTTCAGGAACTGGTCGTGGAACACGACGTGGTGCCCGTCCGCCGTGATCTGGACCTGGATGTCGATCAGTCCCGCGCCGATCGAGACCGCCTCCCTCATTCCGGCCAGCGAGCTTTCGGGATGCCCCCCTGCCACGCCACGGAAGGGCGCAATCAACGGCGGATGCCCTTGTGCCAGCCAGGCCTCGACGCTTGCCTGCGCCGAGGCGAAGGACCCCCAAAGGCCGCAAGCCACGGCAACCGCGAAACCGGCCACCCGCCGCGCTGACCGATGGTTCATCACTTGGCCTCCTGTTGCCGACGCCCGGAGTGAACGTTTGTCCAGTCAACCAGCACGGCGCGCCAATGCGCCTTGATCGTGATCAAGGGGCGTCCGCGCGCGCCGCTGTCACCTGCAGGGCGCGGACCAGGCAGGGGGCATCCGCCAGCCCCCTGCATGGCCAGGCCGGACCCGCGGCGCGGGCCCGACAGGCATCACGCTTTCACGACCGTCACGTGTCTTCGGCCGCGGCCTCACTCCATCTGCGCCGAAGGCGTCGAGCGGGAGATGGCCCGCTCTTCCTCGGTCATGTCTTCCTCGACCCCCTCGAACAGCGGCGTGGACAGGTACCGCTCGCCCGTGTCCGGCAGCATGACCAGCATCACCGAGCCTTCCGGTGCGGTCTCGGCCAGCCGCATGGCGACCGCGAAGGTCGCGCCGCCGGAAATCCCGGTGAAGATGCCCTCTTCCCGCGCAAGTCGGCGGGACCACGCGATGCCCTCGGGTCCGGGGATCGGAACAAGTTCGTCGTAATAGGACCCGTCGATCGCTTCCTGCAGAACCCAGGGAATGAAATCCGGGGTCCAGCCCTGGATCGGATGCGGCTCGAAATCGGGGTGGCTCCCGGTCGGCTGGTGGCTTTCGTTACGCGCATTCACGTGGCCCGACGAGACGATCGCGGCGTTGGCGGGTTCGGTCAGAACGATCTTCGTCTCCGGTCGCTCCTGTCGCAGACGCCGCGCCACGCCCGACACCGTTCCGCCCGTCCCGTAGCCCGTCACCCAGTAGTCGAGCCGCTCGCCCTCGAAATCCGCGAGGATCTCCCGGGCGGTCGTGGCTTCGTGGATATCCGCGTTGTCCTTGGTCTCGAACTGGCTGGCAAGGAACCAGCCGTTCTGCTCGGCGAGCTCCTTGGCCTTCGTGTACATCCCGAAGCCTTTCAGCGCGCGCGGGGTCAGCACCACCTTGGCGCCGAGAAAGCGCATCAGTTTGCGGCGCTCGACCGAGAAGCTGTCGGCCATGGTGACGACAAGGGGATATCCCTTCGCGGCACAGACCATGGCAAGCCCGATGCCGGTGTTTCCGGACGTCGCCTCGACCACGGTCTGTCCGGGCTTGAGGCGGCCCTCGCGCTCGGCGGCTTCGATGATGTTGAGGGCCAGCCGATCCTTGATCGAACCGGCGGGATTGAACGCCTCGAACTTCACATAGACGGTGACATGTCCGGGCGAGACCCGGTTGACGCGTACGGCAGGCGTGTTTCCGACCGTGTCGAGAATGCTGTCATAGAGGCGTTTGCGCCCTTCTGTGGTTCGAATAGTCATCGCTCACCTTCCGTGTTGCTGTCCTGCGAGCATGTCACACAATGCCGACCGTCGATACACTCAGTTCGGCATCGTCTCCGGCGCGATCACCCGCCCTGCCCGGTATCGCTGTGCGCGCGTCTTCGGCGACTGGCCCGCGCGATGCGTCGCCCCCGGCCGGTCGGACGGTGCGAGCGGCGCGTTGACCGACGCCCGGCCCGTCACCTAGTGTCGCCGCATGACGGGAGGCAAATACTTCGACGATCTGTCTGTCGGCGAGACCTTCGAGACAGGGGGCATCACCCTTACCGAAAGCGCCATCGTCGACTTCGCGCTGACCTACGACCCGCAACCGTTCCACGTGAACAGGGTGGCCGCGACCGGGTCGATCTTCGGCGGCCTCATCGCCAGCGGGTTCCAGACCCTCGCCATGACCTTCCGGCTTTTCCGTGACACCGGCGTTTTGACCGGCACGAACCTCGGGGGGCATGGCATGGACGAGGTTCGGTGGCTCGCCCCCGTCCGTCCCGGCGACACGATCCGCGCGCGCGTCACCGTGGAAAGGATGACCCCGTCACGCTCGAAGCCCGACCGTGGCGTGGTCCGGTTCCGGTACCGAACCTACAACCAGGACGATGTCGAGGTGCTTTCTGCGGTCATGGATCACGTGATGGCACGCAGGACGTCCTGACGGCACGGACGCCCGACGCGCGGAGCGGGGACATGTCGGACAAGGGCAGAGGGCGCTCGGCCGTCCAGACCGGTCAGGCGGCGCTGGCGCGGCAGAGGCAGCTTGCGCGGATCGGTATGTCGGCACGGGCCACGGCCTGATCCAGCTGCAGCCTGACATGGGGCAGCTCGACGGTCTCGCCGCGCCGAGCCAGGCATTCGTGCAGGCCGTGCAGCGCCCAGACATTGCGCGGATGCTGGCTCGGCCGCGGAAGTTGGCCGTCAAGGCCGAGGTCGGCCCGGTAGACGGCCTCGGCTTCCTCGTATTCCCCCGCCTCCAGCAAGAGCGCGCCGAGGGCATGCCGGGTCGGCTGCGGCCATGACCACGGCTCTTCGTATTCGAGGTTGTCATCCAGATCGACGGCCTTGCGGAGATGATCCAATCCCTCCTCGCGCCGCCCGGCCTTGAAGGCGATCTCGCCCTTCATCATCTCCTCGCCCACCGCAAGAACATCGCGCGCGGTGTTGTTGAAGAGCATCCGCGTATCCGGAACCTCGGCATAGGCGGCGGTGAAATCGACCATGGCGGCCTTCGCCTCCTCGTGGCGCCCGAGGTTCGCCAGCGCCACGGCCTTTGCATAGTGGATCAGCGCATTGGTCGTGACGTACAGCTCCTTGTCCTCCGGCTGCTCGAGCTCGAGGATCTCCGACCACATCCCGAAGCGGATATAGACATGGGGCGCGGCCGCGACGAAGGTCTCGAAGATGTCGGGATACGCGCGGACGATCTCGTCGGGGACCTCCTCCCGCAGCCGCCGGGCGGCCTCGATCGCGGCTGCCTTCTGCCCCAGGAACATGGCGCCATAAGCGGCGAAATGCAGGTTGTGGATGCGGTAGAGCGCATAGAAGTTCGCGGCCCCGGCGTAGTCCTTGAAGACGTCGTCCACCCTGGCGGCGGCAAGATTGCGGTGCAGGACGTTGTGATACTCGCCGCACAGGACGTCGATGTGGGTTGCCATGTGCACGAGATGACCGGCATCGGGCACAAGGTCCGTCAGGCGATCGCCATGACGCAGTGCGCGCTCGGGGTGCGGCGACATCTCCATGAGATGAATGTACATGTGCAGAAGCCCCGGATGATCCCAGGCGCCCGGCGTCTGGTCGAACGCACGTTCCATCACGGCCATCGCCTCGGATGTCGATGCATCGGGGTTCGGCACGCCCCGGTGAAAATCCCAAAGCTGCCAGGGCGTGCGGTTCATCATGGCCTCGGCGTAGACGAAGACGACGTCGAGATCCTCGGGGTGAGCCTCGTAGACCGGCTTCATGGCTGCCGAGAATCCGTCATTGAACGGCTGATAATCCTCGATCCCCGGATCGGTCGGATATCGCGACGCGAGGGCTTCGATCAGGGCACGCTCCGCCGGCCTGGCTGTCTTCAGCGAGAGGCCGGCTTGAAGCGCTTCATGCGCGCGTTTCAGCGCAGGCGCTTTCTCCTCGGGGGTGAACACTTCCCAGGGCTTGTTGTAATTCGGGCCAAGGGCATAGGCCACGCCCCAATGCGCCAGCGCGCAGGACGGGTCGGCCTTGAGCGCCTTTTCGAAGCACTGGATGGCTTCCTCGTGGTTGTAGGCAAACAGCCAGACCATGCCGCGATCGAACCATGTCTGTGCGTCCGGTTCGGCGCTGGCGGGACGCGTGTAGCTCCCGAGATCGAAATAGTCCGACATTGGCTTCCCCCCAAAGAACCTGAAGGGGAGCCTATCATAGTTTACAGCGACCACATAACGGCGCCGCCGGGACGCCCGAGGCGCCGAGGCTCAGCCGACGCCCGGGAGCCAGGTCGCGAGAGCGGGAAAGACGATCAGGAGCGCCACGAGCAGGAGCGAGCACAGGATGAACGGGAACGCCGCGCGGTAGATGTCGCGCATCGTCGTGTCCGGCGGCGCGACGCCCTTCATCACGAACAGAAGCAGCCCGAATGGCGGCGTGGTGAAACTGATCTCGAGGGCGAGCAGCATGATCAGCCCGAACCAGATCGGATCGAATCCAAGCTGCGTGGCAAGCGGGAAGAAGATCGGCACCGTCAGGAGCATGATCGAGATCTGCTCCATGAACATGCCCAGAACGAGCAGAACCCCGAACATCACCAGCAGCATCATGACGGGTTCGAGGTCGAAGCCGGTCGCCCAGGTGATGAGACCGCGCGACGCACCGGAGAAGGCGAGGATCTGGCTGAACGTCGCGGACCCGAAGACGATGAGATAGGCCATCAGCGTCACCCGCAAGGCCCCGCGGACCGATTTCCGGATCGCTTCCCAGCTGAGGCACCGGTAGAGCGCGGCAAGGATCAGCACGCCCAGCGCGCCGAAGGCGGCCGCCTCGGAGGGGGTGACGATTCCGTTGATCATCATGATGACGATCACCACCATCAGCCCGATCATCGGCACGACGTCGCGCAGCAGAAGCATGAGCTTCTCGCCCGCCGTGATCGGCGGCACGTCGTAGGCGGGCGCGGCTTCGGGATCCAGCCGCGTCTGCAGGTAGATCGTGCCGACGTAGAAGCACGCAAGGATCAGGCCGGGGATGACGCCCGCGATCAGGAGCGCGCCGACATCGATCTGCGCAAGCGTGGCCAGAAGCACCGCAAGCGCCGAGGGCGGGATGATGATCGCCAGTCCGCCCGTGCCGAGGATCGGCCCGATCGACATGTGCTTCTTGTAGCCCCGCCGCCCCATCTCGGGCACCATCAGCGACCCCATCAGGGCCGTCGACCCCATCGACGAGCCCGACAGCGTGGAAAAGCCCGTCCCTCCCAGCACGGTGACATAGCTCAGGCGTCCGGGCAGCCGGCCGAGCAGGCGGTCGATGGCCGAGAACATGCGCTGCCCCAGGCCGGTCTGGAAGAACACCTCGCCCATCAGAAGAAAGAGGGGGATCGGCACCAGCGCGAAGGTTGTGAGCGCCCCCCAGCCGTTGTTGAGCAGACCCACGACGCCCCGTTCACCGCCCATGAACACCCAGGCGCCGAGGATGTTGGCCGCGAGGAATGCCAGCGCGACCGGCATGCCGAGCGCCATGAGCAGCATGATGCTGCCGACAAGCAGGCCGAGCGCTTCGAACCATTCCATTATTCGTGAATCCCCGCTTCGCCGGAGTGCAGAAGTTCTTTCCCGAAGACGAACCGGGAGAACTCGATCGCCATCAGGCTGAAGGCGATCGGAAAGGTGATCGTCAGCATCCAGCGTGGGTAGAAATAGGCGCGCACGTCGTAATCGTTGCGCTCGATGTTGGTCAGGAACAGCTCGAGCCCGTACCACGCAAGCGCCAGCGAGACCGCCACGCAGGCGAGAGAGACGCCCCGGCTGACGACGCGTCGGACAGCGGGCGGCAGGGCCGCCGTCACAAGCTCGATATGCACGTGCCCACGCTCGCGCACGAGCCAGGGCGCGCCCAGCATCGTCATGTAGAGAAGCCCGTATTCGGCCGAGGTGAACAGCCACGCGAAGGGTTGCAGCCCGAGATTGCGCATGGCGACCGACACCACGACCGAGACCATGAGCCAGACAAGCGAGAGCGCCGCGATGAAGGCCATCGCGTAGAGGAGCGCATCATAGGCTCGGATGACGTGACGCATGGGGCCTCCGTGGCGTGGAGTGGCCGGGGCGCACGGACACATCGCCGCGCGCCCCGGCCGGGAGCATCAGGGATCAGTCGAGCGCCGGATCGTAGAACAGCTCGATCAGGCGGTCATAATCCGAGGACGGCGCCGGGTTCTGCTCCATCAGCTCGCGCATCCGGTCCCAGGTCGTGGAACGGGCGGCGGCAAGGTAGTTCGCGCGCGCCTCGCCCTCGAGTTCGACGACCTGCATGCCGGCGGCCTCGAGCGCGGCGAAATCCTCGTCCCGCTTGGCGCGGAGCGCGTTCACGCTGTCGATCTCGTGCTGGATCGCGACGTTCTGGAGGATCTCCTGCGCCTCGGGCGTCAGGCTTTCCCAGGTCTCGAGGTTGATGATCACGCCGAGGTCGGTCGAGAAGAAGCAGGGCTCGATCCGGTAGTTGAGGAACTCGTTCCAGCGCAGGTCGATCAGGCCGATCTGGGTCCAGCCGGTTGCATCGACGACACCGTTCTGCAGCGCGGTGTAGACATCGCCCGTGGGCAGGTCGATCACCTGGGCTTCGAGATAGTTGGTGAAGAAGGCATTGTAGACGGCATTGCCGCGAAGACGCAGCCCGTCGACCTCGAGATTGCCCTCGGCGTCGAAGGTCGGCTCGTTCCGGGTCCAGAGGTTGTAGCACACGCCGCTGTCGAACCAGCCGAGATACATGACGCCCATGCGCTCGCGGTGGATCTGGTCGATCAGCGCGATGCCGCCATTCTGGCGGGCTTCGATGGCGGTCAGGTTCGACGCCACCAGCGCATCCTTCTCGGGCAGCGCGCCGCCGTAGAACGATCCCGGCGTGTAGACCATGTCGACGATCCCGTCGCGCACCGCGTCGGGCTGCTGGGACATGCCGATGGCCTCGGGGCCGCCGCGCACGTCGATCTGGATCACGCCTTCGCCGGCTTCGTTGACCGCGTCCACGAAGGACAGGAAGCTCTGCGTGTAGATCAGCGTTTCGGGAAACGCGTGCACGGCGGTGATCGTCTGCTGGGCCTGCGCGGAAGCGCCGACCAGCGATGCGCCGGCAAGGACGCCGGCCATAAGATGCATTTTCATGGGTTGGGTTCTCCTCTCCCTGTTGCCAGTGCCCTGGCCATCATTCTGCGCGACGGTTGCCCACCGCGCCCTTATCGGGCCGCCTCCCCTCGCGGAATAGCCCAAGGCTGGTGCCGCGCGCGGGCTGCGCGATGGGCCGCGATGGCCCCGGCATGTGTACGGGTCAGGTCGATGTCGTCCCAACCGTTGATGAGTTTCTCGCGCCAGACCGCGTCGATCTCGAACGGAACGGTCAGGTCCCCGAGCGAAACGGTCAGGTCCTCGAGGGACACCTGCACGGTTGCATCCGCCCCGGCCAACCGGGCGGCAAGCCCGGCCGCGGCCGCAGCATCGACGCGGGCCGGCAGAAGTCCGTTGTTCACCGCGTTCGAGGCGAAGATGTCGCCAAAGCTCGGGGCCACCACGACCCGGATGCCGAAATCGACCAGCGCATAGACCGCCGCCTCGCGGGAAGAACCGCTGCCGAAGTTCCGCCCCGCGATCAGCACCGACGGCCCCGTCACGCGGTTCAGCGCGAACTCCGGCCGTTCCCGGCCCTCCGCGTCGTACCGGAGATCGTGCAGGAGAAACCGGCCATAGCCTTCGCTGCGCGGCGTCGACATGAAGCGCGCCGGGATGAGCTGGTCGGTGTCGATATTGTCCCGATCGAGGGCGACGCCGGTGCCCGTATGGGTTGTCCATCCGCTCATGACGCCGCCCTCCCCTCGAGCAGCGGGCGCACGTCGGTCAGGTGACCTGTCACCGCGGCGGCCGCCACCATGGCGGGCGACATCAGGTGCGTGCGCGAGTCGCGTCCCTGCCGGCCCCGGAAATTGCGGTTCGTGGTCGAGGCACAGCGCTTGCCCGGCGCCACGGTATCGCCGTTCATCGCCACGCACATGGAACAGCCGGCGCCCACCCAATCGAGGCCGGCCTCGGTGAAGATGCGATCAAGCCCCTCGGCCTCGGCCTGCGCCTTGACCTGTCTCGAACCGGGCGAGACGAGGCCCGGCACCTTCGCCCTGCGCCCCGCAAGCACGGCCGCGGCCGCCCTGAGGTCTTCGATCCGCGCATTGGTGCAGGACCCGATGAAGACCTGGTCGATGGCGATATCCGAGATGCGCTGGCCCGGGCTCAGGCCCATGTAGTCCAGCGCGGCGCGGATGCGCGCAGCCGCCTCGGCGGGTGCCCGCCCGGGGTCCGGAACCGTCGCCGTCACCGGCAGGGCATCCTCGGGCGAGGTGCCCCAGGTGACGATCGGCGCGATCTCGGCCGCGTCGATCGTGATGTCCCGGGAAAACCGCGCATCCGCATCGCTCGGAAGCGCCGACCATGCATCCACCGCGCGGTCCCAATCGTCGCCGGACGGTGCGAAGGGGCGCCCCTTCAGGTAGTCGAAGGTCACGTCGTCCGGGGCGATCATGCCGAAGCGCGCGCCCCCCTCGATCGACAGGTTGCAAAGCGTCATGCGCGCTTCCATCGACAGGGATTGCACCGTGGCCCCCGCGTATTCGATGGCATGTCCGCGCGCGCCGTCCGCGCCCAGCCTGGCAATCCAGGCAAGCGCCAGGTCCTTCGCCCCCACGCCGGGACCGAGGCGGCCCGTCACGGTGATCCGCATGGCGGCCGGTTTCTTCTGCCAGACCGTCTGGGTGGCGAGGACATGCGCCACCTCGGTCGCGCCGATCCCGAAGGCCAGCGCCCCGAAGGCACCGTGGGTGGAGGTGTGGCTGTCACCGCAGTTGATCATGAGGCCGGGCAGCGTGAGACCCTGTTCCGGTCCGATCACGTGCACGATGCCCTGGCGCGGATCGTCCAGCCCGAAGCAGGTGATCCCATGCGCCTTCGCGTTGCGCTCCAGCGTCTCGATCATGCGGGCGATTGCGGGGCTTCCGGGTCCACCCGCCGTGGGCGCGTAATGGTCGACCACGCCATAGGTCAGGCCCGGCTCCGCAACCGTGAGCCCGCGCTCCGTGATCTTGGCGAAGGCGTGATGCGATCCCTCGTGAACGAGGTGCCGGTCGACCCACATGAGCGAGGCGCCATCCTCCCGGCGGAGGATCTCGCTCCCGTCCCACAGCTTGTCGAGCATCGTGCGCGCGGTCATCGGTCACTCGCTCCGATCACGGGTTCCCAATGGCGCCCGTCGCCGTTCCCGACGCGGCTCAGGTTCATTTCAAGCCGGAACAGGTCCGGGCGATAGAGCGCCGAGAGATGCTCGACCCCGCGGCCCGAGGCATCGCGCACGATGCGCTGCACGAACAGGAGGGGCGACCCCACGACGATGCCGAGCGCCTCGGCGACATCCGGCACGGCCAGGGCGGCGGTCACGGTCTGATGCGCCGAAGCGACGTTCACACCGCTCCGTTCCAGCAGGCGGAACAGCGGCTGCGTCGCAAGGTCCGCCTCGTCGTAGGTCAGCGCGATGTCCTCGGGCACGTGGGTGGTGAGATGCGAGAACGGCTCGTCGCCGCAATAGCGCACGCGAACGGCCGTCTGCACCTTGCCGCCCTGCGGAAGGCCCAGCGCCTCGGCCACGCCGTCGCTGGCCCGGCCATAGGAAAACGAAAGGAGCCGCGCCGTGGTGGTGCGGTGCATTTCCAGAAGATGCGGGATCAGCGTGGTGATGTCGGCTGCGATGCGCTGGTCGTCCTGCGGCCGCGCCAGCACGACCGAGCCCGCCCCGGCGCGCGTCTCGATCCAGCCATCGGCGGCCAACGCCTGAAGCGCACGACGGATCGTGATGCGGCTGACGGCAAAGCTTTCGGCAAGCTTGTGCTCGCCGGGAAGCCTGGCCCCGGTCTCGAGCGCGCCATTGGAGATCTCGTCGCGCAGGGACAGGTAGACACGGCGGGCCTTTCCGCCCTCGGGCAACGTCGGCTGCGCGTGGATCGTCACGTCTGTGCCCCCCTCCTGCGTGTCGGATGCTAAGCCGCCCAAGGCGCGGGTCAAGCCGCCTGAAGGTTTTTCAGCATTCCATTTGACATTTTCGTAAACCGAAATCTGTTATATGCAAAGAACAGATTTGGGGGGAATGATGCCGATCGTCGAGGCTCATGTGCTGGAAGGCTACGCGCCGGAGGCCAAGACGCGTCTTGTCCGCGCGCTGACCGACGCGGTTCGCGTGGTGGTGCCGGCCCCGGACGACGCCATCACCGTGATGATTCACGAATACCCGCCCGAGAACTACGGACGCGGCGGCGTCATGCGCACGCCTGCCCCCGCCCTGCCAGATCCCGGGAAACTGGTTCTGGACTATCTCGCCAGGATGGAAGCGCGCGACATCGACGCCGCGCAGGCGATGCTCGCCCCGGACTTCACCATGACCTTTCCCGGCACCGCCCCCATGACCGCGCTCTCCGAACTCATCGACTGGGCCAGGGGGCGCTACCGCTTCGTGAAGAAGACCTACGACACGGTCGAGGCGTTTCACGCGCACGGCGCGACCGTCGTCTACGCGCGCGGAACGCTGTCGGGGGAATGGCCCGACGGGACGGCCTTCGAGGGCATCCGGTTCATCGACCGCTTCGAGCTCGAAGGCGGCCTGATCACGCGGCAGGACGTGTGGAACGACTTGGCGGAGGTGCGCCCGGCATGAGGCATGACATCGACCCGATCACGCTGGCGGTTCTTGCCGGCCGCATGGAGCAGATCGCCGACGAGATGGACGCGACGCTGTTCCGCGCGGCCTTCAACCCGATCATCGCCGAGGCCCATGACGCAAGCCACGGCCTCTACCACGCGGTCAGCGGCGACACGCTTGTCCAGGGCAAGTCGGGGCTGCCCATCTTCGTGGGCGTGATGTCCTTCGCGGTGAAGGCCGTGATCGACAAGGCGGCCGAGGCGGGCGACCTCTCGGACGGCGACATCTACATCTTCAACGACGCGCACATGGGCGGCACGCATCTGTCGGACATGCGCCTTGTGCGGCCCTATTTCCATGGCGGCGAGTTGTTCTGCTACCTCGCCTCGGTCGGCCATTGGCATGATGTCGGCGGCGCCGTTCCGGGCAACTACAACCCCGCGGCGACCGAGGCGTTTCAGGAGGCGTTCATCCTGCCCCCCGTCAAGCTGGCGCGAAAGGGCGAGATCCAGCAGGACATCATCGATATCCTGCTGCGCAACACGCGCCTGCCGCAATCGGCCATGGGCGACCTGAACGGACAGCTCGGCGCGCTCGATCTGGGCGTGAAGCGCCTTGACGCGCTTCTGGAAGAATACGGGCCCGAAACAGTGCGCGCGGCGCTCGATGCCCTGCAGGATCGGGCCGAGGCCCTCATGCGGGCGGAGTTGAGCGAATTGCCGGACGGCCGCTGGGAAGCCGAGGACTTCCTCGACAATGACGGCATCACCGATGCCGCGCTTCCGATCCGCGTCGCGCTGGAGATTTCCGGGGATCGCATGACCCTCGACTTCGAGGGGACCGCGCCCGTGACGGCCGGACCCGTCAACATCGCGCTGCCGACGGCGGTGGCCACCGCCTATGTCGCGATCAAGCACATCTTTCCGGACCTGCCGGCGAATGCCGGCGTGATGCGCCCGATCGACGTCCGCGTTCCCGAGGGCTCTCTCCTCTCGGCGGAATTTCCGGCGCCGGTGGGCGGCTACACCGAGACGATCCTTCGCATGATCGACGTGATCTTCAGCGCCGCGGCGCAGGCGGCGCCCGGTCGCGTCGTGGCCAACGCCTACGGCACGATCAACGCGCTGTCGCTGGCGGGCAAGCGGGCGAACGGCCAGCGCTGGGTGATGTTCAGCTTCTTCGGCGGCGGGCACGGCGGCAGTGCCGAAAGCGACGGGCTGAACCACGGCAACGCGCCCATCTCGACGGCGACGATCCCGCCGATGGAGATCCTCGAGGCCGCCTACCCGGTGATGTTCCGGCAATGGGCGCTCCGGTCCGACAGCGCCGGGGCCGGGGCCCACCGCGGCGGGCTTGGCGCGGTCTATGAAATCGAACTGCTTGAGCAGAATTGCGAGGCGTTCCTCTTCGGCGAGCGCGGCCGCTTCCCGCCGCAGGGCGTGGCTGGCGGTGCGCCGGGGGCGCTGAACGAATTCCGCTACGAACAGGCGGACGGTTGGCACGTGCCGCCGCTGGCGTCCAAGATGCTGGGCATCAAGCTGAAGAAGGGGCAGGCGGTGCGGCTCGAGACACCGGGCGGCGGCGGCTATGGCCCCGCGTCGGATCGCCCGCCCGCGGCCGTGGCCCGCGATGTCGCGCTCGGGTATCTCACGCCGGAGGCGGCGACCGCGGCCTACGGGCCGGCCTGGCAGGAGGCATCCCGATGAGCCGGATGATCGGTGTCGATGTCGGCGGAACCTTCACGGATGTCTTCGTGCTGGACGAGGCATCGGGCAAGGCCGAGGTGGCGAAGGTTCCCACCACGCGGCCGGATCAGTCCGGCGGCTTTCTCGACGGGATATCGGCGCGCGTCGACGATCTGGCGACGGTCGATGTCGTCGTGCATGGCACCACGGCGGGAACCAACGCGCTTCTCGAGCGCAAGGGCGCAAGGACGGGGGTGATCACCACCGCAGGCCTGCGCGACGTGCTGGAGATGCGCCGCCGGGACCGGCCCCGCACCTGGGGCCTGCGGGGCGATTTCGACCCGGTGGTCCCAAGGGACCTGCGGCTCGAGGTGCCCGAACGGGTCCTGGCGGACGGGACGGTTCACACGCCCGTCGATCTCGAGGCGGTCCGCTCGGCCGCGCGGGCGCTGATCGGGGCCGGCTGCGAGGCCGTGGCGATCCTTTTCGCGAATGCCTATGCGAACCCGACGAACGAGGCACGCGCCGTCGAGGCGGTGCGCGCGCTCTGGCCCAATCCGCATGTCAGCTGTTCCTCCGAGATCCTTCCCGAGATCCGCGAGTTCGAGCGGTTTTCCACCACGGCGCTCAACGCCTATCTGCAACCCGAGGTCTCGGGCTACATCGGGCGGCTCGACAGCGCGCTGACCGAAGGCGGGTTCCGCGGCGAGTTCATGATCGTGCAATCGAACGGCGGTGTGATGGGAACCGGCACGGCCCGTCGGCTGCCCGTCCGCACGGCGCTTTCGGGCCCGGCCGCCGGTGTCATCGCGGCAGGGCACATCGCGCGGACGGCCGGGTTCGACAATGTCATCACGGGTGACATGGGCGGGACGAGCTTCGACGTCGCGCTGATCGCCGAGGGCCAGTCGCAACTGGCGCCGCAGACCTCGATCGATTTCGGAATGGTCGTCCGGACGCCGATGATCGAGATCACCACGATCGGGGCCGGAGGCGGCTCTATCGCATGGGTCGACAAGGGCGGATTGCTGAACATCGGCCCCGAAAGCGCCGGATCCTCTCCGGGGCCGGTGGCCTATGGCGGCGGGAACGACCGCCCGACCGTCACCGATGCAAACGTCGTGCTGGGGCGGATCGACCCCGACAATCCGATCGGCGGCAAGCTCGACCGGCTCGACGTGGACGCCGCAGCGCGCGCCATCGACACCCATGTCGGCGCCAGGCTGGGGCTGTCGACGACCCAGGCCGCCGAGGCGATCCTGAAGGTGGCGAATTCCCGCATGGCCGGCGCGATCCGCCTCGTGTCGATCGAACGCGGCTTCGATCCCAAGCGCTTTGCCTTCATGCCCTTCGGCGGCGGCGGCGCGCTTCACACGGCGGCGATGCTCAAGGAGGTGGGCATCGGCCGGGCCATCGTGCCGCGCTATCCCGGCGTGACCTCGGCCATGGGCTGCGTGATCGCCGACATGCGGCAGGATTTCGTGCAGACGGTCAACAGCCTGACCGCCACGCTGGACACGGCCGCCCTGCGCGACGTGATGCAGAGGCATCTGGACGAGGGCCTTGCGCTGCTGGACGCCGCGAAGTCCCGTTTCGAGGCGCGCGACGCGGTGTTCGAGCTCGACATGGCCTATGTGGGTCAGACGCATACGGTCGCCGTACCGCTTTCGGTCAGGATCGAGGATGCAACCGTGATCGCGCCCACCGTGGCCGAGGTCGAGGCGGCCTTCGACGCGGCCTACATGTCGACCTACGGACGGCTCTTGCGGAACGGGACGCGCCGCGTGATGAACCTGCGCAGTGCGGTGATCGGGCGACGGCCAAAGTTCGACCTGACGACGCTTGCGCCCGTCGGCGGCAGCACGGAGGCCGCGAGGACCGGCAGCCGACAGGTCCACTTCGGGGATACCTGGCACGACACCACGATCTACGATCGCCTCTCGCTGCCGGTCGGCGCCGAGATCCGCGGCCCCGCGATCCTCGTTCAGCCCGACACGACCGTTCTGATCGATCCGGGCCTGACCGGTCGGGTCGATGCCTATGGCAACACGATCATCACGCCCGACGCGGGCCCAGACAGCGAGGCCTGACATGACCGACGATCTCGACCCGGCACGAACCGCCCTCCTGACGATCGATCTTCAGAACGACTTCCTGCACCCTGAAGGGGCCTATGGCCGGGCCGGGCAGACCTCGGACCTGATCGCGGCCCTTCCCGCGCGGATCCGCCCCCTCGCCGATGCGCTGCGTGCACGGGGCGGCACCTATATCAGCGCCCAGTTCACCCTCGTGCCGGGGCCGGGCGGCGAGCCGCTGATCGCGCCTCACCTGAAGAAACTGCGCCCCTTCCTCGGCAAGGGGGATTTCGCGCCGGGCAGCTTCGGGCACAGCCTGGTCGACGACCTTGCCCCGGCCGATTACACCATCGAAAAGGTGGCCTATTCGGCGCTCTACCAGACGCGGCTCGAATACATCCTGCGCGCGCTGGGCATCGACACGCTGATCATCGGCGGGATCTTGACGAATGGCGGCGTGGCCAGCACGGTCCGGGATGCGCATCTGCGCAACATCCACACCATCCTTCTGTCCGACGGCTGCGCCGCCTTCAACCCGGAGGTCCATGACGCGACCCTTGTCTCGCTTGGTTCGATCACCCCGATCGTGACCTGCGCCGAGATGCTGGAGGCCCTGTCGTGACCCTGCGCGCGCGCCTGGCAGAGCAGCGCATCCTCGTCGCGCCCGGCGTCTATGACGGCCTGACGGCCGCCATCGCGGAACAGGCGGGCTTCGAGGCGCTCTACCTGTCCGGGGCCGCCGTGGCCTATACGCGCCTCGGCCGCCCCGACATCGGGCTTACCTCGGTCAGCGAGATGGCGGACACGATGGCGCTTGTCCGCGATCGGGTCGGCCTGCCCGTCATCATCGACGCCGACACGGGCTTCGGCAACGCGCTGAACGCCCAGCGCACGATGCGGACCTACGAGCGGGCCGGGGCCAATGCGCTCCAGATCGAGGACCAGACGTTCCCCAAGCGCTGCGGGCATCTCTCGGACAAGACGCTCATCCCGACGGGCGAGATGGTCGGCAAGATCGCGGCGATGGCCGACGCGCGCGCGTCGCAGGAGACGCTCATCATCGCGCGCACCGATGCGGTGGCCGTCGAGGGGCTGGACCGGGCGCTCGAGCGGGCCGAGGCCTACGTTGCCGCCGGCGCGGATGTCCTCTTCATCGAGGCCCTGCGCTCCGATGCGGAGATGCGGACGGCGGCCGACCGGTTTCGCGGCCGCATCCCGCTCCTGGCGAACATGGTGGAAGGCGGGGCCACGCCGATCACGGGTGCCGCCGATCTGGAGGCGCTCGGCTTTTCCATCGTGATCTTCCCCGGTGGAATCGTCCGCGCGCTGGCACGGACCGCGGGGGACTATTACGAAAGCCTGCATGCCCACGGCAGCAATCGGCCCTTCGCAGACCGGATGTACGATTTCGACGGTCTGAACGCACAGCTCGGGACCGCCGAGATGCTGGCGCGCGGCAAGGCCTACGAAGACCCGGGCGCGTCCTGACGATGCCCGTACTTCCGCCACCGGAGACAGGGTTCGACCTGCATGTGCCCGTCCTCGTGATCGGGGCCGGAGCCTGTGGGCTGGTGGCGGCCCTGTCGGTGTCGGAGGCTGGCGGGGACTGTCTCGTGATCGAGGCCGACGCCCTGCCATCGGGCTCGACCGCGCTGTCTGCGGGACTGATCCCGGCGGCTGGCACGCGGTTCCAGAAAGAGGCCGGGATCGACGACGACGCGGCCCGTTTCGCGGGTGACATCCAGCGCAAGGCGAAGGGCGAGAACCCGCAACCGCTCGTCGATCTGCTCGCCGCCCGGTCCGGCCCCACGGTCGACTGGCTGGCCGACCGGTTCGATCTTCCCTTCTCGCTCGTCGCGAATTTCGACTACCCCGGCCACTCGCGCCGGCGCATGCATGGCCTGCCCACGCGCAGCGGAAGGGAACTCGTCGACCGCCTGCGCGGTGCCTGCGAAAGCCGGGGGATCGACATCGTCTGCAACCGCCGGGCAAGGACGCTTTTTGCCGGGTCCGGACGGATCTCGGGCGTGGAGGTCGAGGGCCCCGACGGCCCGGAGCGCATCGGATGCGACGCGCTGATCCTTGCCTGCAACGGGTTCGGCGGCAACCGCGAGATGGTGGCGCGCTTCATGCCGGAGATCGTCGATGCCGTCTGGTTCGGGCATGACGGCAACCGGGGCGACGCGCTCGACTGGGGCGAGGCGCTTGGCGCCGAACGGCTGCACCTGGGCGCGTACCAGGGTCACGGCAACGTCGCCCACCCCGAGGGCATCCTGATCACCTGGGCGGTCATTACCCAGGGCGGCATCCAGGTGAACACGGGCGGCGATCGGTTCTGGGACGAAAGTCAGGGCTATTCCGAGGCGGCCCGCGCCGTCCTCGCCCAGCCCGGCGGGATCGCGTGGACGATCTTCGACGCGCGGATCGCGGATATCGCGCGGCAATTTCAGGACTTCAAGGATGCCGAGGCGCTTGGTGCGATCCGCGTGGCGGGGGATATCCCGGCGCTGGCGCGACTGACAGGGCTGCCGGAGGCGCGCCTGCGCGACAGCATCGCGCACCGGCCCGGGGACGCGCCCGACGCGTTCGGACGCGTATTCGACGGTCCGCCGCTTTCCGCGCCCTATTGCGCGGTCAGGGTGACCGGGGCGCTCTTTCACACCCAGGGCGGTCTCGGGATCGACGACAAGGCGCGCGTGCTGCGCCCCGACGGGACGGCTTTTCCCAATCTCTTCGCGGCTGGCGGCGCGGCCGTCGGTGTTTCGGGCAAGGGGGATAGCGGATATCTTTCAGGAAACGGCCTGCTGTCGGCCGTGGTGCTCGGCCATGTCGCAGGGACGCAGGCCGCACATGATACCAGACGTGGAGACTGAGCATGCCAGACGGACAGACCCGCCACACCGGCCCCTCGCTTGCGCCCTTCGACTGG
>WVSO01000090.1 GCA_015689745.1 Rhodobacterales bacterium HKCCSP123
CGCTGCGGGCCTTGGCGATGCCGTGGTCGTGAACACCTGCGCCGTGACCGCCGAGCGAGAAGGTGGGCGTGTTGCCCTGGGGCGCCGGGGCCGGCGCGGGCTGCACGGGCAGAGGCGCGGGCGAGACGGCGGCCATGTCGCCGCCGGTCGAGGGCGGCGAAATCGGAAGGGCCAGCCCCTCCTGCGCGATCGAAAGGGTCGCGGCGCAATCGCCACCGGCGAAGGTGCCGATCCAGACGTCGATCTGCCCGTTGAGGGCCGCGCCCGCGGGGATCTCGATCCGCGGATCGAGGTTGCCGTTGCCGTCATCGTTGAAATGCCACTGGCCGTCGCCGGTGTTGACCAGCATCGCCGCGTCGCAGCCCGAATTGACCGCCAGCGTCAGGCGGCCGGGCAGCGCGCCCGAGACGACGAAGGAGTGATCCGGTGCCGAGCGGAATTGCCCGAAGCCGAGGTTGCCGAGACCGCATTGCTCGAGGCGATTCTCGCCGCCGGCGGTAAGCGAGACGGTCTGCGCGCTCGCAAGCTGGCCCGCGTCGTAGGTCGTCGCGCCGGTCGACATGTTCAGCGCGGGGCACGCCACCGCCGCTGTGCCGCAGGCCAGCGCTCCCAAAAGACTTAGTGCAAATATCCGCATCAGGTGTTCCCTCCAGTATGGCTGCCCGGCTCGGTTCACGGTGACCGGGCCGGTTGGGCATCGGGGCAAGCCTAGCCCGAGTTCGGATCAAGGAAGAACTGCGGAAACCCTGACCCCGTTTGGCAAGCAAGATGCTACGCCCGGTTTTCGCGCAGGGCTAGAAAAACCCTTGAGGGGCCGCGGAAATTGCATTCGGCAAAGAAAAAGGGACGGCCCTGCGGGCCGCCCCCCTTTCGTCAGGTCGCGATGGCGCGTCGCGTCACTCGTCCTCGAGCGCGTCGACGGCGGCCTTCAGCTCGTCCTTCGAGACCTCTTTCTCGGTCACGTCGGCCATCTCGGTGATGAAGTCGACGACCTTGTCCTCGAAAAGCGGCGCGCGGATCTGCTGCTGCGCCTGCTGGTTCTGCTGGATGAACTCGAAGAAGGCGCGTTCCTGGCCCGGGTACTGGCGGGCCTGCATCATGATCGCCTGGGTCATCTCGGCGTCCGAGACCTTGACCTCGTTCTTCTGGCCCAGCTCGGCCAGGAGAAGGCCCAGCTTCACGCGGCGCTCGGCCAGCCTGGTGTGCTCTTCGGTCGGCTCGATCGCGGGATGGTCATGGCCGTGAACGTCGGGGTTTTCCTCGTGCCACAGCTGGTGGGCGATCTGGCCGGCCTCGGCCTCGACAAGGCTCGGGGGCAGGTCGAAGGACACCTGTTCGTCGAGCAGGTCGAGAAGCTTGCGCTTGAGCACCTGACGCGCGGCGCCGGTGTACTCGGCACCGATGCGCTCGGCAAGCTGGCCCTTCAGGGCCTCGAGGCTTTCGGCTCCGTACTTCTTGGCGAGCTCGTCGTCGATCTTGGCGGCGACGGGCTTCTTCACCTCCTTCACGGTCACGTCGAAGACCGCGGCCTTGCCGGCGAGATGCTCGGCGCCGTATTCCTCGGGGAAGGTGACCTCGACGGCTTTCTCCTCGCCCTTCTTCACGCCGACCAGCTGATCCTCGAAGCCGGGGATGAAGCTGTTCGAACCCAGGACCAGCGGATAATCCTCGGCCGAGCCGCCCTCGAAGGCCTCGCCGTCGACCTTGCCGACGAAGTCGATCACGACCTGGTCGCCGTCGGCGGCCTTGCCCTTCTTGGTGTCGAAGTCCTGGGCATTCTTGGCCAGGTTCTCCAGCGCCTCGTCGATCTCGGCGTCGGCGGGCTTTGCGACCAGCTTCTCGAGCTTCAGCGCCTTGTAGTCGATCTCGGGGATCTCGGGCAGCTTCTCGTAGGACATGGAGACGACGATGTCGTCGCCCTCCTTCCAGTCCTCGTTGACCATCTTGACCTCGGGCTGCATCGCCGGGCGGTCGCCGCTTCCGTCGAGGTGACCCTGCATCGCGCCATCGACGGCTTCTTGCATCGCCTCGCCCATCAGGCGGGGGCCGAACTGCTTTTTCAGGAGCGCCATGGGCACCTTGCCCTTGCGGAAGCCCTTCATCGCCACGTCGGGCTGCGCCTCGGCCAGCTTGTCGTTCACGCGGGCCTCGAGATCGGCCCCGGTGATGGTGATCTGGTATTCGCGCTTCAGGCCCTCGGCCAGGGTCTCGGTGATCTGCATCGCATCCTCACGAAAGTCGGGGCCGGGCCGAACAGCATCCCTGTCCGGTCCGGCCCAATGCCACATCGAATTTCGAGGTCTTCTAGGGTTGGCGGGCGCGCGCTGCAAGTCGATTCCGGGCGCGCACCCCCTGCCCTGTCTAGGCCGCGCGCTTCGGGCCGGGCGTGACGCTTAGCCGGCCGGGTCCCCACTTGCCCAGATCGTTGTCGCGCACCGCCTCGCGCAGGCGCTCCATCCGGTGCCGCCGCTCGGGGCCATCCATCTCGATCGCCTTGAGAATGGCGCGGTCCATCGCCCGGTAGGAGAACGGGTTGGCGATGACGGCATCACCCAGTTCGACCGCCGCGCCCGCGAACTCGGACAGCACGAGGACGCCGTCGCCATCGATGCGCGAGGCCACGAATTCCTTGCACACAAGGTTCATCCCATCGGCCAGGGGCGTGATCCACGCCACGTCGGCCGCGCGGTAATAGGCGACCAGCTCGTCGAAGGGGATCGCGCGGGAGATGAGGGCCACGGGCTGCCATTCCAGCGTGCCGAAGCGCCCGTTGATGCGGCCGGCGATCTGCTCGATCTCGGTCTGGATGTCCTCGTAGGAGGACATGTTGCGGTTGGCCGCGACCGAGACATGCATCAGCCGCACCTTGCCGCGCAGGTCGGGCTGGGTCTCGAGCAGGCGCTCGAAGCTTTCCAGCTGCTGCGCGCCGCCCTTGGTGTAATCGGTGCGCCCCACCGACAGGAGCAGCTTGGTCCGCCCGAGGTCGCGCCAGATCTCCTTGACGCGCGCCTCGGTCTCGGGCGTGCGGGCACGCCCCTCGATGTAATCCACGGCCACGCCCAGAGGGCAGACGCTGACCCCGGTGTCATGGCCGTCGTAGGTGATCTTCTGGTGGACGTGACGCTCGGTCAGGGCGGTTCCCTCGGTGAACCACTTCTCGGGGACACGTACGCGGTCGGAGGCCTCGACGTCGAAAAGACTGCGGACCACGGACACGAAATTCGCGGCATAGCGCGGGATGTGGAAACTCACGTCGTCGCAGGCCAGCAGGCTTTCGACGATCTGCTTGCGCCAGGGCAGCACGTTGAACATGTCCGCCGCCGGAAAGGGCGTGTGGTGGGTGAAGGCGATGCGAAGATCGGGACGGACCTGGCGAAGGTAGCCGGGCACGAGCCACAGGTTGTAATCATGCACCCACACGAGCGCGCCCTCGGCGGCTTCCTCCGCCGCGGCCTCGGCGAAGAGGCGGTTCACTTCCTGGAAGTTCTCCCAGTCGACGGGGTCGTAATTGTAGCGTTCCTTGAAGGAATGCAGGATCGGCCAGAACGCCTCCTTCGAGGAGACGTGGTAGAACTCCTTGACCTGCGACGCCGTCAGCGGCAGCCGCGAGACGGTGTAGCGGCCATGATCGTCCTCGATCTCGACCTTCTGGTCGAACCCGGGGTTTTCCGGGTCCTCTGCCAGCTTCCAGGCGACCCACGCGCCGTGGTTCACATGCCCGAAGAACCCCTTGAGCGTCGGCACGATGCCGTTCGGGCTCTTGTTTTCGCGGAAGACCGTCTTGCCGTTCTCCTCAACCTCTTCATAGGGCTGACGGTGGTAGACGATGACGAGATCGGATGCCATGTGCGCCCCCTTCCGTTACACGTAGAGCTTGTGGTGCAGGATCGCTTCGGCGATGCCGCCGACACCTTCCTCGCGGGCGCGGTGGACATGGTCGTGACCCTCCAGCGCCTCGATCAGCGCGGGCTCGGAGTTGCCGACCGCGACCGCCGGAAGGCCCATGGTCAGCATCGACAGGTCGTTGAGCGTGTCGCCCGCGACCAGCACCTTGCGGTTGTCGATGCCCAGATGCGTCAGAAGCCGGAGGAGCGAGGGCCCCTTGCTGACGTCCTTGGGCAGCACGTCGAAATAGCGGTCCGCCGAAACGAGCGCGTCGAGACCGAGGCCCGCGACCGTATCGAGCGCCGAAGCGTCGAAGCTGGCGGGGTCCATGTCGTAGCTCACGCGGTAGCGGAAGCCGGAGGACTGGAGCCGCAGCCCCGGCGCGCTGCGCAGCGCCGCCTGCACGCGGGTGCCGGCGTCGTTCCAGGCGTCGGCGATCTCGGCCTCGAGCTCGGGGATGGGGACGATGAAATGGTCGTCATCGACCGAGGCGATGGTCGTGCCCACGTCGCCCACGACGAAATCGGGCTTGGGCACGCCCTGCTTGCGGATCAGGTCGCGGATATGGCCGGGGTCGCGCCCCGTCACGAAGATGAGGCCGACGCGGGGGCGCTGGCTTTCGATCCAGGAATAGAACTTCTGCCGTGCCGCCTCGGACCCTCCGAGGAAGGTGCCGTCAAGGTCGGTGGCAAGGACGAACTCGGCGTTCGAGATGGCGCTGGTGTCGAATGTCTCGTGACGGGTCATGAGATCCTTTCTGCAAGTGTTGCAATGGCTTGGTCGGTTGCGGGATGGGCGAAGGACAGGTCCATCGCCCGCGGCTCGGCCTCGATCGGCCGGGCCCAGAGAGCGGCGAAAGCCTCGCCGGGGGCGGCGCCTTCGTGGAGGATGGCGCGCACGGTCTCGCAGATCGGCAGGCGCAACCCGAGGCGGCGCGCGAGGTCCGTGACCGAGGTGGCGTTGACCTCGCCCTCGACCACGACGGGCCTGCCGTCGAAACACTGCGCGCGCGGAACGCCCTGCCCCAGCTGCTGGCCCAGCGACATGTTGCGCGAGGTAGGGCTGGAACAGGTCAGCGTCAGGTCACCGATGCCCGACAGGCCGGTGACCGTCTCGCGGCGGCCGCCCAAGGCCTCGGCCAGTTGCTTCATCTCGTCGAGGCCGCGGGTGATGAGGGCTGCGCGCGTGTTCTCGGCGAAGCCCGCGCCGGTCATCACGCCGCAGGCGATGGCGATCACGTTCTTGACCGCGCCGCCGATCTCGACGCCGACAAGGTCGTCCGAGACATAGGCGCGGAAGCTTTCGGTCGAGAGCGACACGGCCAGCCGCACGGCGGGTGCCTCGGCGGGCGTCAGGCGGTCGGCGTAGCTGAAGGGGAAGGCGACGGTCGCCGCCGTCGGGTGGCCGAGCGCGGTCTCGCGCGCGAAGGTCGGGCCCGAGACGCATCCGACCGGGCGGAGGCCCAGCTCTTCCTCGGCGACCTGCGTCATCAGAAGGCCGGTTTCGGCCTCGATCCCCTTGGCGCAGACCGCGACGGGCATGCCCTCGGGCGCGTATTCCGCCACCTGCCGCGCGACGGAACGGACCGAGCTCGAGGGCACGACGATTAGGGCGACCTCGGCCCCGTCAAGGGCCGCCTCCATCCGGTGCACGGCGTTCAGACCCTCGGGCAAGGGTACGCCGGGAAGGAATCGCTCGGCGCTGCGCCGGGTGTTGACCTCGTCGATGACGGCGCGGTTACGTCCCCAGAGGCGCGTTGATACGCCCGCGCGGGCAAGCGTGGCTGCAAGGGCCGTGCCCCATGACCCGGCACCGATCACCGCGGCACGGGTGTAGGGATGGGCATGCGACGGCAACGGGTCGCCGGAAAGCGGCTCTTGTTTCATGTCGTCCTCGGGGTTGCGGTCACGATCACGGGCGGGGCGAGGCGGCGGGGCGCATCTCGCGGGCATGTCGGTTACAGACCAGTCATGTCGGAAATGATGCATCCCGGCGCCGAAAAATCAATGCCGCAACTGCAAAAAACACGATTTCCCATCGATGCGGGGGCCAATTCCATGCCGACCCGTTAATCATTTGCCTTAATCTTGAGCAATCCGCCCAAGGTGTGATCACGAAAAATGGCGAAAGCGACCTTTAGACGTCGTTTTTTGACATTCTCGGTTCGCGCGCTATCCTGCTGCAACGCAGCGCAACAAGACCGACCCCAAAAGGAGGCTTCCCATGTCCACCCCTGTCCGCACCGCGATCTTTCCCGTCGCAGGCCTTGGCACGCGTTTTCTGCCGGCCACGAAGGCGACGCCGAAGGAACTTCTGCCGGTGATCGACACGCCCCTGATCCAGTACGCGATCGACGAGGCGCAGGCGGCGGGGGTCGAGCGCATGGTTTTCGTCAGCCACCCGTCCAAGGGCGCCATCGAGCGTTACGTGCTGGACGACGCCGCCCTGCGCGCCAGCCTGCGCGAGAAAGGCAAAGAAGACCTCGCCGACGCGTTGCGCGAGGCCGCGCTCTGCCCGCGCGGCGATGACGTGGTCTTCACCATGCAGGACGAGCCGCTCGGCCTCGGGCATGCGGTCCTCTGCGCGCGCGACCATGTTCTGCCGGGGCCTGTCGCCGTCATCCTGCCCGACGACCTCATCCTCGGCACGCCCTGCCTGCCCGAAATGGTCGAAGCCTACGGGGCGACCGGTGCGGGCCACATGGTCGCCACCATGACCGTGCCACGGGACGAGGTGTCGAAATACGGCATCCTCGACGGGGCCGAGACCGCAGGCCGCATCACGCGCGCATCCGGCATGGTCGAGAAACCCGCGCCCGAGGCCGCGCCTTCGCGCGAGGCCGTGGTGGGGCGCTACGTGCTCGATGCCTCGATCTTCGAGGCACTCGCGACGCAGGAGCCCGGCGCGGGCGGCGAGATCCAGCTGACCGACGCGATCGCGCGCGGCGCGGAGCGGTCGGGGCTCGCCGGCTTCCGCTTTTCCGGCACGCGCTTCGACTGCGGGTCGAAGGCGGGCATGCTGCGCGCGACGCTGCACCTCGCCGCGCAGGACCCCGACTACGCCGACGTCCTGGCCGAGATGTCCGCCCCCGCCCCGCGCGCGGCCTAATCCGCCGGTTTGGGCTGCTGCATCATCGGCCGCCCGATGCCGTCATAGGCCTCGAAGCCCGCGCGTTTCGCGTCGCGCGGGCTGTAGACGTTGCGCAGGTCCGCCATGCGGGGCAAGGCCATCTTCCTGGCCAGCTTCTTGAGGTCGAGCGCGCGGAACTCGTTCCACTCGGTCAGGATCACGACCAGGTCCGCGCTCTGCGCGGCCTGGTAGGGGTCCTCGAGCCAGGCGACCCCCGGCAAGAGGGCCTCGCCCTCGCGGCGGCCCTGCGGATCGACGACGCGCACCTTGGCCCCGCCGCCCACCAGGGCCGGCACGATCGTCAGCGAGGGCGCGTCACGCATGTCGTCGGTGTTGGGCTTGAAGGTGACCCCGAGCACCGCGATGGTCTTGCCGTTGAACGACCCGTCGCAGAGGTCGCGCAGCTTCTCGATCATCCGGTGCTTCACCACGTCGTTCACGCGGATGACCGTTTCCACGATGCTTTGCGGCACCGCGTGTTCCTGCCCGATGCGGGCCAGCGCGCTGGTGTCCTTGGGAAAGCACGAGCCGCCATAGCCGGGCCCGGCATGGAGGAACTTGTTCCCGATCCGCCCGTCGAGGCCGATGCCCTTCGACACCTCCTTGACGTCCGCCCCCACCCGCTCGCAGAGCGCGGCGATCTCGTTGATGAAGGTGATCTTGGTCGCGAGGAAGGCGTTCGCGGCATACTTGATCATCTCGGCCGACTCGAGGTCGGTCGTCACGATGGGAAAGTCGCGCAGGTAGAGCGGGCGGTAGATCTCGGCCATGACCTCGGCCGCGCGGTCGGACTGGACGCCGACCACGACACGGTCGGGCTTCATGAAATCGTCGATCGCGGCGCCTTCGCGCAGGAACTCCGGGTTCGAGGCCACGTCGAACTCGGCCGCGGGGTTGGCGCGGGCGACCGCCTGCTTGACCTTGCGGTTCGTGCCGACCGGGACGGTCGACTTGGTGACGATCACGGCATAGCCGGTTAGCGCCCGGCCCACCTCTTCGGCTGCCGCCATGACGTAGGTGAGGTCGGCATGCCCATCGCCCCGGCGGGTCGGCGTGCCCACCGCGATGAAGACGGCCTCGGCCCCGGCCACGGCAGAGGCCAGATCGGTGGTGAAGGAGAGACGCCCGGCCTCGACGTTCTTCGCCATCAGCACGTCGAGACCCGGCTCGTAGATCGGGACCTCGCCCGCCTCGAGCATCTCGATCTTCCGGGGATCCTTGTCGACGCACACGACATCGTGACCGAAGTCCGAAAAACAGACCCCGGACACGAGCCCCACATAGCCCGTACCGATCATCGCTATCCGCATGGTTCCCGTCCTGCCTGCGCTACGTTCCGTCTGCCGGTCGTGTCGCGCGAAGCGGCCCCCATTTCAAGCATGCGGTGGGCGGATGCCGTGCAAGCGTGGCCCGCGCGCCGCGTTCGCAGGATGGAAATGGCGGCGCATGGTGAGGACCCGCCGCGCATCGCCATCGAACCCGGATTCCATTTGGGTCACACAGATTGGTGTTCCAGGCCCTTGCCAACAGACGATCGGCAAGGCCGTGCCTCTCGCAGGGCATACCGACGGCCCACCGTTCCGGACTTACAAAACCCTCCCGGAGAGGCGTCTTGACGCGGCCCCTGTAAAGTCACTGCGGCGCGGGAAAACCTGCGCCGACAAGGCCAGCATTGCGCGCTTTGATCGCGTCTTGCACTGTGTTGCATCCCGGCAGCACTAGCGTTCTCTTCTGTAGCTTTTGGGGTCATGCCTTGACGCCATACACAATAACTGGTGTCGTTCGCTCAAGTTGATACTGCAACGGCCAGGTGTTGAGTCGATCTTCGATTGCCGAGAGTTCAAAATTAGCGAGTGACGCCCACCAATCCTTGGTTAATGCATTTGAAAATTAGTGGCTGCGGCCTCTTCGAGACGGGGGAAAGAATGAAGAACCATGCATCGCATGCGGCCTTGCTTGCGCTTTGCGCAGGAGTGCTTGTTGCCTGCTCGCCTCCAGAAGATCCCTGTGAAATCATCGAGCCCGCGGCGGTTGATGACCTCGGCAAGGTCGATCACCCCGAAGTGGTGGTGCCCGACTGGCAGGACTGCGCAGTGATCGTCGGCCCGGTCGTGGTGGAAGTTCCGGGGGGCGGCACACCTGGCGGCAACGGCGGCACACCTGGCGGCAACGGCGGCACACCTGGCGGCAACGGCGGCACACCTGGCGGCAACGGCGGTACGCCCGGCAACGGTGGTGCCACCGGACCGCAGGGTTCGGCTGCAGTTGCGGACAATGAGGGTTCAGCCTCGGGCGCTTTCCAGGGCGATGATCAGGTATCCGGTGCGGTGGCAGGGCCGGGTGGGGCGGGCTCGTTCGCTGAGCAGGGCGATCAGAGTTCGTCGTCAACGGCGCCTTCACTTCCGTCGCTCCCTTCAAGCCCCTCGCTCCCTTCGCTTCCCACGCCTCCATAATTTGATCCGTGTGCGGACGGATCAGCCGTCCGCACAGACAGAATTTTACGCCGGGAGCGTGGACAATTTTTCGGTTCGCCAGTAGAGAACCAACAAAGAAAAGAGAGGCCGAGAATGAGACGATCTTTCGGAATTTACGCGGCTCTTCTGGTTGGTGGATTCGTTGCTGCTATGCCTGCATCGCAATCTCTCGCACAGGAATGGACCAGCGCAGGGCGGTCGTGGACGGGATCTTATGGGTTTCCAGATAGCGCCGAGAGAACCTACCGGCTGCAGCTGATCCTGAACCAGCGTCGTATGGACACGGGTGCGTTTGATGCAGGTGCCGTGTATAACACGACAAACACCTACAATACGACCTACGACAGCAGCGTCGGCGACATATCCGTGAGCGCGGAAGCGGGCGCAACTGTCGATGTCGATAATCGGACTGCAGAGGGAACGGGTACGAGCACCTACACGGTGGGGTCCGTGAACAACACGACCAACGACATCAGCATCGACGGATCGGGCAATATACTCGATATCACGTCCTTTGCTGACAACAGTGGCTGCCAGAACGGCGCCATCACGTGGACCACGAACGAGGTGATGGGTGGGATTAACATTTCTGCCGACGCAAATGGCGCCTCGGCATCATCATCCACAACCACATCTTCCGCTCCAAGCTCAGCGAACTGCAACTGACGATGACGGTCTCAGGGACATTTCGAAAAGTTGCTGGCGCAGCCGCAATTTGCGGCCTTCTTGGCGCTTGTGCCATGCCCAGCCAGGACGTGGAGCTATTCGACGGTCCGCCGGTCACCGATATCGTAACGACGTTCGACGAGGCCCTCTATTGCCTTAGGGGCCGTATTGACAGTCGGATGACTTTTGGGGTCGGCGGAATCCCTGACCAGACGGGTCGGGACCAGAATAGCACGGAAGGTACAGGGCGCTTCGTCACGCAAGGCGCGGGCGATATCGTACAATCGGCACTCTTCAACGCGGGCGTCACGTTGATCAACCGCAGGGACATGGGCTCCGCCGCACTGGAGGCGCAATGGGGCATTCGTGACCTCTCGCAGCAGCGGCCGGCCAACCTGGTGGTCACCGGCAGCATCAATAGCCTCGATTTCCTTCCGGGCGGCGGCGCAATCGCGAGCGTTGGGGGCATTGGGCCCCGTTATCGCCAGAACCGCATCTTGGTCGGAATGGATCTCGCCATGACCAACAATGCGACGGGCCAGATCGTCGCGAACATCGCGCTGCGCAAGCAGCTGGTGGCCGATGAGCTGGGCTTCATGGTCGCCACGACCTCTGACAACGAAATCGTCGATCTGGATTTCGGAGGCAGCCGACGGGAGGCGCTGCATTTTGCCCTGCGCGAGATGCTGCAGCTTGCAACTTTCGAGCTTCTGACACAGTTAATGCCACCTGCGCAATACGAAGACTGCCGCGCCATCATCGACGAGACCATGGCGGTGATCGACGGCGAACAGACGTCCGGTGGCCAGATCCGTCAGTTGGAGGCGCGTCGCGAGGCGCAAGCCGCGGCTGCTGCGGCCGCCGCACAAGCGACGCCGGTCTCCGCGGAGGAAGTGAGTGCAGCGACGTCGCCCGCACAGGACGCCGAGACTGCCGTGGCGACCGCAACCCCTTCCCCGGCGACTGCGCCGTCCACGCAAACGGTCGCGGCCGAACCGGCACCCGCCCCTGCCGCACCCACACCGCAGATGGGTTCGTCGGCCATTCTGGCAGGTATTTCCTCATCCGACCTCGGGCCGGACGTGCGGCGGGTGATCGAGGAACAGGATCGCGCGGCCGCGGCGGCGCGCCAGGCACAGCCTGCGGCATTGCAGCCACCCGCACCGCGACCGGAGACGGCGGGAAGCGGGAGTGGGCCCGTCACCAACGCAGACGACGTCACACGGGATTTGATGAATATGAGTGCCGAAACCGAGACGGACTCAGATGCCTGATCGTGCATTGTCCTGCCACCGATCCGGAGTAATCGTAAAAGGGCGATGGAATTTGTCGTAGTGCTGAGACAAACAGATGCAATCAGGTTACACATGTAGGTCGGAGGGACTTTTCGATATAGCAACATTTGACGAACGGGGGGCCAATGTACCACGCTCAGGATCAAGTGTTGGAAAGCCATCACGACCTTGAAGTACCGCAGATGCAAGCGACTGCGGAGCAGGCGTCCCGCCAGGCGCCAAATTGGAATAGCTCAAATGGCGGAAATTGAGCAGATCGAACGGGGAACTTGACATGAAAGCCAAGTTTTTGATGACGGCAGCTGCGTTTGCTATCGTAGCTGGCAGTGCGAATGCTCAGGTGGTGTCGGCACTCGCGGACATCGCAGAAGAGTATGGCGGCGTTTTTGCGAATGTCTCGATCAACTATGGCGGTATCAACGGTTCCGTTGATATTGTCGCTGGTGGAGCCAACGGTGGTACGGCGAATAACATTCTCGAGGGCTCCACGGACCTGTCGACTAGCTTCACGGATGTTGACATCAACGGTTCGGCAGCTGCGTCGGGGACTGAAGATGCGCTGGATGTGTCAGACGTGACCCTCGGCCCGGTCGCAGGTATTGCCTGTGACACCAACGGCGCTGGTGATGGCTCGTCTGCTGCAGACTGTCAGTTCTCTGGTAGCGCGACGTTCACCAATCTCGTTGAAACGATGTCGGATACGTCAACGACTACGCAGGCAACGACCGCTACGTTCGGTAATGTGGCTACCTTGGCTGCCGGTGCCGTGAATTCCACCACCACCGACATCATCGAAACCGGTAGCGTGACTAACTCGTTCTCGGATGCATTCACCAGCGACACCGGCTCTTCAGCAAGCTTTGATCAGACGATCGGTTCTGGTGTCATCGTAATTTCTGGTGCAACCAACCTGCCGGACATTGATGGCTCGGTCTCGGTCAACGTTATTGCCGGAAATGTTAACGGTGGCGACATCGGTACGACCGTGGTCGGCGCGACCAGCACTGCGGACATCAGCGCTGAATTCGTTGGCGCCCTTGCAGGTGACATCTAAAGTCTTCCTGTTTGGTTTTCGTCCGCTGATATAATGACGATCGCCAACTTATGACAGACCTTGAAGCGGCGGAGGATAAAGCCTTCGCCGCTTCCTCGTTTACGGGCTTCCCCTGCCCTTCTGCCGGATGACCGACGTCCAGGGTTCTGACCGTCTATGGCCAAACCCCGCTTTCCCAACCTAATGGTCCTGACGAAGCGAAGCGCGCCGCCCTGCCCTGGACCCCGCCATCGCACCGTGCCCGGAACGGGGTCGCCCCCTCGCACGCAAGGAGAGACCAGTCTTGAGTAAGCCCATCCTCGCCCTGGTCACGCTCTGCATCTGCCTGCCGCTCCCGGCGCAGGCGGACACGATGAACATCTCGCAGTTCATCTTTCGCGACGAGAACGGCAACGGCGTCTTCGATACCGGCGAAGGCCCGCTTTCGGGCATCCCCGTCACGCTGATGACGGATGCCGGGCCGATCACCCGCGCGAGCAACGTCAACGGCTTCGCCAATTTCGAGCTGTCGCCGGACGGTGCGCCGGGCGAGGTCGTCACCGAGCCCGGCGAGGTCACCCTTCGGTTCCCCGAGATCCGGGGGCTTGTCAGAACCACCCCTGACGCGCGCGCCTCTACGGTGCGGCGCGTGGAGGGGAGCCCGTCGGGTTTGGTCATGGATCCGCCCTTTGAGTTTCTCGGCTACGCGATCCACCCGGTCGTCGAGGTGCACCTGCCCCCCGGCTTCGACGCGGATGAGCTGTATTGCGAGCTGGCCGGACAGGTCTACCGAGCCTGGACGGGCGAGGACAGGCGTGTCTGCGCGGTGCCGGCCGACGCAGCGTGGCAAGAGCTGGTGCTGTCGCTAAACCACGGCGACGAGACCATTGAACTGGCGCGCATCGTTCCTGGTTTCCAGCGCGTCATCGCCTCGTTCAGCGCGGGGTTCATAGCGGCGGCGCGCGACCACTCCACACCCCAGACAACGGATCACGCCGCCCTCACCCTCGATTTCGAAGACATCATAAGCGCGAACGACGTGTACGAACTTCCGGCCCACCAGTCGGGGCTGGTCTTTCACAATCTCATCGTCGCCCATCGCCTCTACTACAACGGGTACGGCTACGTGAACGGCACGACCTCGGGAGAATTCAGCGTCTACACCTCTTCGGGGCACCCCGCACGGATCGCCAGCCCCACCCCCTTCGAACTTGAAAGCGTGAACATGGGAGTCGCCTGGCCGCAGGGGCAGCAGGGGATGGCGCGGGTGACGGGCTCCCTCGACGGAGAGGTGGTCGCGGAACTTGCCCTATCCCTCACAAATCTGCACGCCTCTCACGTCCTGTTCTTCTGGGGCCCCGTCGATCTGGTTGGGGTTTCGCATGATCTCTACTGGCAGATCGTTCTCGATGACCTGACGGTGCGGACCAATGGGGACGCGCGTCAGGACTGACGGTCGGGTTCCACCGTGCGGACTTCACGCAGCAAGGTAGCCATCACCCCTTTTTCCGTTCACATTGGCTCCACGCATCGAACCGCGGTCACGGATCGATGCGTGGCTGCGGGCGCCTTGTCCGCGACCCGTCCTTCCCAGACTTAAGGCATAAACGCACTGGCGCTTGCGCCGCTTCCACCTGCACCGCCTCCATCCGCTGTAACCGACGAGGAATTGCCAGTCTCCGGGCTGACGGCCGATCCAGAGGCCCCGTCGCGGCCCGCGCTACTGCTCGGCGGATCAACCGGATCCGGCGCCGGAGCAGGATCGTCGTTTGCGGGAGGCGGTGTCGGCGATGGATCCGGCGACGGAGCCTCGCGCACGTCCTCGGCAACGACGCGGTAGCGATCGCAGCTTCCGTCATCGACC
>WVSO01000091.1 GCA_015689745.1 Rhodobacterales bacterium HKCCSP123
CCGATGTAGTCGTTGCGATTGTCCGGCCCGGTCCATCCGACCTCGATGGTCGAACCCGCCGTCGCCGTGTCGGGCGCGGTGATGGAGGCCGCGACCTCGGTCACGGTGATCGGCACCTCGGCGATGGCCACCCGGTCCTGGTCGAGGAAGTAGCGGATCACGTAGGCGCCGGGCTCGGTGGGCACCAGCAGGGACAGGGGGCTGCCCTCGCGGGTATAGGTGAAGTTCTCCCAACGGTCACTGCCGTCGGCCCCTGTCGCGCCGATCCCGATGTAGTCGTTGCGATTGTCCGGCCCGGTCCATCCGACCTCGATGGTCGAACCCGCCGTCGCCGTGTCGGGCGCGGTGATGGAGGCCGCGACCTCGGTCACGGTGATCGGCACCTCGGCAATGGCCACCCGGTCCTGGTCGAGGAAGTAGCGGATCACGTAGGCGCCGGGCTCGGTGGGTACCAGCAGGGACAGGGGGCTGCCCTCGCGGGTGTAGGTGAAGTTCTCCCACCTGTCGCTGCCGTCGGCCCCTGCCGCGCCGATGCCGACGTAATCGTTGCGATTGTCCGGCCCGGTCCAGCCGACCTCGATGGTCGAGCCCGCCGTCGCCGTGTCGGGCGCGGTGATCGAGGCCAGCACCTCGGTCACCGTGATCGGCACCTCGGCCAGCGGTGTCCGGTCCTGGTCAGCGAAATAGCGGATGATGTAGGCACCGGGCTGGGTCGGCACCAGCAGGGACAGGGGGCTGCCCTCGCGGGTGTAGGTGAAGTTCTCCCACCGGTCGCTGCCGTCGGCATCCGCCACACCGATCCCGATGTAGTCGTTGCGGTAATCGGGGCCGGTCCAGCCGACCTCGATGGTCGAACCCGCCGTCGCGGTGGGCGGTGCGACAAGGCTGGCCGCGGCGGGGGTGACCGTGATCGGCACGCTGGCGAGCGGCGTGCGCCCGTCATCGAGGAAATAGGTGATCAGGTGCGGCCCCGGCTCCATCGGCATGGTGAGCGCGGCGGGGTTGCCGTCACGGGTATAGGCGAAGTTCTGCCAACGGTCGCTGCCCTCGGCCCCGTCCGCGCCCACGCCGAGGTAATCGCCATCGGTGTTCGGGCCGGTCCAGCCCACCTCGATGGTCGAGCCGGCGACGGCAGTGGCGGGCGCGGTGAGCGTCGCCTGCGGCAGGGGGGCTTCGAAGACCACCACGATCTCGCGCGGCTGGTCCACGATGACGAAATCGGCGGTCTGCTCGACCTCCTGGGCGGTCCAGTAGGCGGTAACGCGATAGGCGCCGCGGGCAAGCTGAACGGCCGCCGGGTTGGCCGTGACCGGGGCCGAGGTCACCTGATCCACCTCCCAGATCACCGGGTCGGTGATGACCTCGCCCTCGGGGCCGCCGAGGCGCGCGGTAAAGGTCACGTCGACCGGAAGCGCGGGCAGGGGGATCACGACCTCCTGCGGCTGGCCCTCCGCGACGGTGAAGCGCGCCTCGTGGGTGGTGCCCTGGCTGCGGCGCAGCACCGACAGGCGGTAGTCGCCCGGCAGAAGCTGCACGTTGCCCCCCGGCGCCTCGACCGGGCCGAGCAGCACGGCGCCCGCCGCGTCGTAGAGCGTCCAGTCGAGCGGCGAGGCGGGCACCGACATGTCGGGTTCCACCCGCGCGGTGAAGGTCACGGGGACGGTCTCCACGATCTCCGGCATCGGCACCACCACCGGCGCGATCCCGCCCTCGATAACGGTGAAGGCGGTCTGGTAGGCGGCAGGGCCGCCCGGTTCCATCCGTGTCGCGCGCGCGGTGTAGCCGCCGGGCATCAGATCGGCGCTGATGGCGGGGCCTGCGATGCCGTCGGACAGGATCTCGCCCGCCGTGGTCAGGATGGTCCAGGTCACGGGGCGGCTGGGCGGCGTGTTGCCGGGCGTGACGACGGCCTGCATCAGGACGGGCACGGCCACCGGGGCCTGCACCACCTGTTGCAGGGCGGTCGAGAGCTCGGCGGCGTTGTCCGCGGTCAGGAACATCCCGCCCGTGCCCTCGGCGATGCACTGCATCTGCGCGCGCGCCTCGGGTTCGGCGGCGACGTCGAAGCCGATCACATGGGCGGTGAAGCCCACGCCCGTCGCCTCCAGCTCGCGCGCGATGGCGCAGGGGTCGGGGTTGCAGTTCTCGATCCCGTCCGAGACGAGGATCACGGTCGCCGGGTTCTCGGTATGGCGCAGCGATTGCGCGGCGGCGACGACGGCATCGGCCATGGGCGTGCGCCCGCGCGGGTTGATGGCGTTCACGGCCTCCAGGATTCGATCCTGCGTGAAGGGCGCGGGTGCGACGATGGTCTCGATATCGGTGCAGGACCCGCGCTCGCGGTGGCCGTAGACCGTCAGGCCGAGCGAGGTCTCGTCCGGCATGTCGGCCAGCATCTCGGCGATGACTTCGCGTGCGATGACGATCTTGTTCACCCCGTCGATCTGCCCCCACATCGAGCCCGAGGCGTCGAGCACGAGGATGGTGTCGGGCCGGTCCGCCTGTTGCGCGAGGGCGGCCAAGGGCAGAAGGGCGAGCGCGATCAGGGCTGTGAAAAGGGCACGCATGGACTGTCTCCGCGGGAATCGGTTCTGACGCCAAGCTAAAGCACGAGGAGGCCCCGACATAGCTATGGGATTCCATAGGCGTCGGCCCGGCACCGTTGACCGGGGTCGCGGCCCGGACTAGCAGCGGAGAGAAGGCGCAGACCCGAGGAACGTTCCATGCCGTCCGCCAGGCGCAAGCTGATCATCTCGCTCTCGACGATCCCTCCGCGCTTCGACGCGGTCGGCGCCGTTCTGCGCGACCTCCTGGCCCAGACGGTGCGCCCGGACGAGATCCGCCTGAACCTGGCGCGGTCCTACCGCCGCTTCCCCGGCGCCCTGCCGTCGCTGCCGCCGCTGCCCGAGGGTGTCACCGTGCATTGGTCCGACATCGACCACGGCCCCGCGACCAAGGTCCTGCCGACACTCGCGGCCTATCGCGGGCAGGATGTCGAGATCCTGTTCAGCGACGACGACCAGAGCTATGCGCCCCGGCTGGCCGAGATCCTGCTCTCGCGCCGCGCGGCGCATCCCCACAGCTGCATCACCGCGCTGGGCTACCGTCTCGACGAGCGGAAGCCGCCCTGGCGCTATCTTCAGGTCGCCTTGCCGCAGCCTCCGGCCGAGCGTCGGCGCAAGGGCTTCGACTACCGCCTGCGCCGGGCCGCCTCGCTCGGGCTGTGGAAGCCGCGGCCGCGGACGCGCGACGGCCATGTCCATGTTCTCGAAGGCTACGGAGGCACGCTGGTGCGGCCCGGTTTCTTCCCGCCCGAGGTCTTCGACATCCCCGATATCCTGTGGACGGTGGATGACCCCTGGCTGTCCGGCCACATCACGCGGATGGGCGTGCCGATCCTGCAGGTCCGCGATTTCCCGCTGCGCCGGACACGGGCCGAGATCCACAGGCGCAACCCCTTGGGCAAGTTCTCGCACCGGGCGCATGACCGGCTGGCCGCGGACACGCTCTGCATCGACTATTTCCGGCAGGTCCACGGCATCTGGCAGGGTGTGCGCGAGGCGGGGCCGGACCCGAGCCCTACCGATATCCACACGCTTCTGGCCGCCGCATGAGGCCGGTGGAGGCCGCATCCGTCACGACCCCCTGGGCGCTTGTCGCGGCGCTCTACGCCACGGGCCTGGTCGCGGCTGGGCAATTCGCAAAGGTCTCTCTCACGCTGGGCGCCCTGGCCGCCGAATATCCCGGGGCGCCGGTCGCCTTCGCCGTCTCGGGCGTGGCGGTCATGGGCATTCTCTTCGGCGTCTACGCGGGCGGCATCACGGCCAGCATAGGACCGCGCCGCGCGATCCTGATGGCGCTGGCGCTGTCGGCGCTGGCGGGGGCGGGGCAGGCGTTGCTGCCCGCCTTCCCGCTTCTGATGGCGCTGCGTGTCCTCGAGGGAGCGGGGCATCTCGTGCTGGTGGTGGCGATCCCGACGCTGATGGCGGCACTGTCCGCGCCGAAGGACAGGGCGCTTGTCATGGGCCTCTGGGCGACCTTCTTCGGCGTGGGCTTCGCGCTTGCCGCGCTTCTCGTGGGCGAGGGGGCGGCGCCGGTCTATGGCATTCACGCGGGCCTTGCCGCGCTGATGGCCGTGGTCCTGTGGCGGATGCTGCCGCGCGGGGTGGCCGCTGCCCGCCGCCCGCTGCCGCGGCTCGCGGATCACCTGACGCTCTACCGCACGCCGCGTCTGTTCGCGCCCGCGATGGGCCACGGCACCTATGCCTTCCTGTTCCTCGCGCTGGTGACCTACCTGCCCACCGCGCTGGAGGCCCCGTGGCTGGCCGCCGTCCTACCGCTGGCGGGGATCGCGGGGTCGCTCGCGACCGGGCCGCTTGCCCGCATCGTCGCGCCCGCGCATCTCGTCTCGGGCGGGTTCCTTGCGATGGCCGCGGTTTTCGCCGCCGCACTGGCGCTGCCGCCGCTCGCCGCTCCGCTGTCGGTGCTGGGCCTGCTGGTCTCCGGCATCGTGGCGGGAAGCGGCTTCGCCGCCGTTCCCTGGCTGAACGAGGCCGACGCCGACCGGGCGTTCGCCAATGGCGCGCTGGCGCAGCTGGGCAATATCGGCACCTTCTCGGGCACGCCGGTGCTGGCGGCCCTCGGCGTGGGCGCGAGCCTGCCGATGGCGATCGCCGTGGGCGTGGTCGGCGCCTGCATCACGGCGCTCGGCTACCGCGCGGCGCTGCGGGGCGGTGCGGCAGATCAGGGCTCCCGCGTCAGGTAGCCCGCGTAGATCACCTGGTCGGGGACATTGGCGATGTAGATCCGGTGGCGGCCCAGCCACGGCTCGGGCGACCACGGGGCCGCGGGGTCATTGACAGAGCCCGGCACGATGGCCGCCCCGTCCTCGGCCGGCACCTGCGCGGTCGCGCCATGATCGGTCAGCGTGTCATAGGCGATGGCATGCATCCCGCCGGCAGCGCCCACGCCCGGCGCACTGGCGATCTCGTTGCCGAAGGGGCCGATGACGACGATTTCGTCCGCCGCCGCATCGGTGAAGACCCACGAGAACGGCGCCTTGGTCAGCCCGGTGATCTCGCGGCCGGGAAAGTCCTTCGTGCCGATCAGGTCGCCGGTGGCGAGCCGGAGCTGGATGCGGCTGGGGTGAGAGATGCCGCCGCCCGGGACCGTTTCGATATGGCTCAACCCGGCCTGTGCGAAGACCAGCCCGTTGGTGGCCGTGGCCTGCAACGCGCCGCCCTGGAACTGGTCGAACAGGCTGTCTGACCCAAGGTCGAGCGCGCCCATCTCCTGCCCGGTGTGCGGGTTGATCAGGAAGGTCTCGTTCCAGCCCGTCGTCTTCTGGCAGGCCAGGAGCCTGTCGCCGCGCAGGTCGTAGCCCAGCCCCGAGATCACGTGCCGACCCGGCGGCGTGGGCAGCCTCCCGCGCTCGGCCCCGGTCAGCGGATCGACCGCGACCAGCACGTCGTCGAATGTCGACTGGGTGAGGAACCAGAGCACCTCGAAGCTTTCGTGCCGCCCGATGGTCAGCGCGGTCGCCGAAAGCACCGGCGGATTGACCGCCTCGGAGGGTTCGGGAAAGTCGAACTGGAAACAGGTCTCGAACCGCAGGGAAATCATGGGCACCGTCCTCCCGTCGTTGGAATGCCCCGGAGGGTGCGGACCGGTCGCGCCGCGGACAATGGCGGTTTCCCTGACCTGCGCCGCGCGGCGATGCCGCACAAAGCGCCAAACCCGAGGCGGCGCGTCCGCATCGCGCAGCATGTTCCACATTCGTTCCGCTTTTTCGGTTGGAGACTCGCCCCGCGTCCCCTATGTCTTGCAGGGTGGTTAACAGGGGGCCGCTCATGCCCGAGCTGAAGCAGATCGAGGTGCGCGGCGCGCGCGAGCACAACCTCAAGAACATCGACCTCGACATTCCCCGCGACCAGCTGGTCGTGATCACCGGGCTGTCGGGCTCCGGCAAGTCGTCCCTCGCCTTCGACACGATCTATGCCGAGGGGCAGCGCCGCTATGTCGAGAGCCTGTCGGCCTATGCGCGGCAGTTCCTCGACATGATGGAAAAGCCCGATGTGGACCATATCAGCGGCCTGTCGCCCGCCATTTCCATCGAGCAGAAGACTACGAGCAAGAACCCGCGCTCGACCGTCGGCACGGTCACGGAAATCTACGATTACCTGCGCCTTCTCTTCGCCCGCGCGGGGACGCCCTATTCACCGGCCACCGGCCAGCCCATCGAGGCGCAGCAGGTGCAGGACATGGTCGACCGCGTCATGGCGATGGAGGAGGGGACGCGCGCCTACCTGCTCGCCCCCATCGTGCGCGACCGCAAGGGCGAATACCGCAAGGAATTCCTTGAGCTGCGCAAGCAGGGCTTCCAGCGGGTGAAGGTGGACGGCGCCTTCTACGAGCTGGACGAGCCGCCGGTGCTCGACAAGAAGTTCCGCCACGACATCGACGTGGTCGTCGACCGGATCGTCGTGCGTGAAGGCGCCGAGACACGTCTGGCCGACAGTTTCCGCACCGCGCTGGACCTTGCGGACGGCATCGCCATCCTCGAGACCGCCCCGAGGGAAGGGGAGGGCGATCCCGAGCGCATCACCTTCTCCGAGAACTTCGCCTGCCCCGTCTCGGGCTTCACCATCCCCGAGATCGAGCCGCGCCTCTTTTCCTTCAACGCGCCCTTCGGTGCCTGCCCCTCCTGCGACGGGCTGGGGATGGAGCTGTTCTTCGACGAACGGCTCATGGTGCCCGATGCGGCCCTCAGCCTCGAGAACGGGGCCATCGCGCCCTGGCGCAAGGGCAAGTCGCCCTATTTCGTCCAGACCATCGAGGCCATCGCGCGGCATTACGGCTTCGACCCCAGGACGCCGTGGAAGGACCTGGCCCCCGAGGTGCAACAGGTCTTCCTGCGCGGCTCGGGCGAGGAAGAAATCCAGTTCCGCTACGACGAGGGCGGGCGCGTCTACCAGGTCAAACGCACCTTCGAGGGGGTGATCCCCAACATGGAGCGCCGCTACCGCGAGACGGATTCGGCCTGGATCAGGGAAGAATTCGAGCGCTTCCAGAACAACCGTCCCTGCGGCGCCTGCGGCGGCTACCGCCTGCGCGAAGAGGCGCTGGCGGTGAAGATCGGCAAGGGCGACAGCCTGATGCACGTGGGCCAGGTCGTGCAGATGAGCATTCGCGAGGCCTTCGCCTGGTGCGAGACGGTGCCCGAGGCGCTGAGCCAGCAGAAGAACGAGATCGCCCGCGCGATCCTCAAGGAAATCCGCGAGCGGCTGGGCTTCCTGAACAACGTGGGCCTCGAGTACCTGACCCTGTCGCGCAACGCGGGGACGCTTTCGGGCGGGGAAAGCCAGCGCATCCGCCTCGCCTCCCAGATCGGAAGCGGGCTGACCGGCGTTCTCTACGTGCTCGACGAGCCCTCGATCGGCCTGCACCAGCGCGACAACGACCGGCTTCTGACCACGCTCAAGAACCTGCGTGACCAAGGCAACACGGTGATCGTCGTGGAACATGACGAAGAGGCGATCCGCGAGGCCGATTACGTCTTCGACATCGGCCCCGGCGCGGGCGTGCATGGCGGGCGGATCGTGGCGCAGGGAACGCCCGCGGAGATCGCGGCCGATCCCGCCTCGATCACCGGGCAATACCTGTCGGGTGCGCGCGAGATCACGGTGCCCGCCGAGCGGCGCAAGGGCAAGAAGGGCGGGAAATCCGTCACTGTCGTGAAGGCCACCGGCAACAACCTCAAGGAGGTGACGGCCGAGTTTCCCCTGGGCAAGTTCGTCTGCGTCACCGGCGTCTCGGGCGGCGGGAAATCCACGCTGACCATCGAGACGCTCTTCAAGACCGCCTCCATGAAGCTGAACGGCGCACGCCAGACGCCCGCCCCCTGCGAGACGATCAGGGGGCTGGAACATCTCGACAAGGTCATCGACATCGACCAGCGCCCCATCGGGCGCACCCCGCGCAGCAATCCCGCGACCTACACCGGCGCCTTCACGCCGATCCGCGACTGGTTCGCAGGGCTCCCCGAGGCCAAGGCGCGCGGCTACAAGCCGGGGCGCTTCTCCTTCAACGTGAAGGGCGGGCGCTGCGAGGCCTGCCAGGGCGACGGGGTCATCAAGATCGAGATGCACTTCCTGCCCGACGTCTACGTCACCTGCGAGACCTGCAAGGGCAAGCGCTACAACCGCGAGACGCTGGAGGTTCACTTCAAGGGCAAGTCCATCGCCGACGTGCTGGACATGACGGTCGAGGACGCGCAGGAGTTCTTCAAGGCGGTCCCCTCGATCCGCGAGAAGATGGACGCGCTGGTGCGGGTGGGCCTGGGCTACATCAAGGTGGGCCAGCAGGCGACGACGCTCTCGGGCGGCGAGGCGCAGCGGGTGAAGCTGTCGAAGGAGCTGTCGAAGCGGTCCACGGGCCGGACGCTCTACATCCTCGACGAGCCGACGACGGGCCTGCATTTCGAGGATGTGAAGAAGCTTCTCGAAGTGCTGCACGAGCTGGTCGACCAGGGCAACACGGTCGTGGTCATCGAGCACAACCTCGACGTCATCAAGACCGCCGACTGGATCATCGACATCGGCCCCGAGGGCGGCGATGGCGGCGGCGAGATCGTGGCCGTGGGCACGCCGGAAGAGGTGGCCGCGGTCGAACGCTCGCACACGGGGCGTTACCTCGGCCCGATGCTGAAGCCCCGGAAACACGCCGCGGAGTGACCCCGGCCCGCCGTTGTTCCGGCGCCGCGCGGGCGGTTGCCGGGTCATGCGTATTTGGGGAAAGATGAAGGGCAGGGGCGGCGCGACAGGGGGCGGACATGGCACGGCCGAAGACGGTGGGACTGGCGCTCGGCTCGGGCGGGGCGCGGGGCTGGGCGCACCTCGGCGTTCTGTCGGTGCTGGAGGAGATGGGCGTTTCGCCCGGCCTGATCGCGGGCTGTTCGATGGGCGCGCTGGTGGGCGCGGCGGCGGCCGGCGGCGTGCGGGACGAGCTGGAAGACTGGGCGCGCGGGCTGACGCAGGCGAAATTCCTCGGGATGCTGGACCTGCGCTTTGCCGGCGGCGGGCTGGTCGCGGGGCGCGAGATCGCCTCGGTTCTCGGTCAGTGGGGGCTCGAGTGCGAGATCGGGGCGCTGGACATCCCCTTCGCCTGCGTCGCCACCAATCTCGAGAACGGGCGCGAGGTCTGGCTGGACGAGGGGCCGCTCTTGCCCGCCGTCCGGGCCTCGGTCTCGATCCCCGGCCTCTTCGCGCCGCAGAAGCTGGGCGGGCGCTGGCTTGTCGATGGCGGGCTCACGAACCCCGTGCCGATCTCTGTCGCGCGCGCCAAGGGGGCCGAGGTCATCATCGCGGTCAATCCCAACGCGAAGCCCTCGGGCCGGGTCTGGGTGCCCGAACCCGCGCGCGAGGGGCTGTGGGACCGGATCACCGCCAGCCTGCCCGAGGCGCTGCGCCCCGAGCCCGTCTCGGAGGACGGCCCGAAGCCGCAGGGCGCGGACGTGGTCGCGGCCTCGATCGACATGATGATGGAATACCTGCGCCGCACCCGCGCCGCCGCCGACCCCGCCGACGTGACCATCGAGATCGACCTGTCGGAGCTGTCGACGATGTCCTTCTTCGAGGCGGATGCCGCCATCGCCGCGGGCCGCGCCGCCGCCGAGGAGGCACGTCCGCGGATCGAGGCGGCTCTGACCGCCGCCTGATCCGTCACTCGGCCGCGCGAAGCGGCGGGGCGTCGGGGTCGATCTTGTCGGGGTCGGCCAGATCTTCCGCGCCCTCGGGCGGCGGCCCGTCGGCCAGCTTCTCGCCCGCGGGGATCTGATCGTCGGGGCGCAGCTCGGCCTCGACGGTCACGGCCTCGGGCTCTTCGTCCCAGTAGATCGTCGGGTTCTGCGCGCGCCGCGCCTGGCGCTGCAGCGCCCAATCCTGCGCCCGTGCGCTCATCCGGCCCGCGCCGAGCCGGCCGAGGGCGCGGGCGATCCAGCCCATGATGGTCCAGAACCAGATCCTGAGTGCCAGCAGCGAGGGCGTGAAGATCAGCGTCAGCACCGTCGCGATGCCAAGGCCGAAGACGACCGCCGTGGCCAGCTGTTTCCACCAGAGCGCGGTGGGGCTGTCGACCGTGTAGCCGCCGTTCCCGAAGTCGAGCGAGATGCCGTACATCATCGGCGTCAGGCCGGCCATCGTGGTGATCGTTGTCAGAAGCACGGGGCGGATGCGCGCCTCGGCCGTGCGGGTGATCGCCTCGATCTTGGGCATGTAGCGGGCGTATTCCTGGTAGGTGTCGATCAGCACGATGTTGTTGTTCACCACGATCCCCGCCAGCGCGACGATCCCCGTGCCCGTCATGATGATCGAGAAGGTCTGGTCCATCACGAGCATGCCGATCAGCACGCCCGCCGTGGACAGGACCACCGCGAGCAGAACGAGCACGGCATTGTAGACCGAGTTGAACTGCGCCAGCAGGATGATGAACATCAGCCCCAGCGCCGCCCCGAAAGCCTGCCCGAGGAAGGCCTGGCTTTCGGCCTGCTCTTCCTGGTCGCCCGCCCATTCCCAGCCGATGCCGGGGGGAAGCGGGTTTTCCGCCTCGAGCCATTCGGTGATGCGCTCGATCCGTTCGGTCGCGGTGACCGGCACGGTGCTGAGGTCACCCGCCTGCAAGGCATCCTCGACGCCGCCGGCCGTCGCACCATCGCCCAGGCGCCAGATCTGCCAGGCGGTGTCACCCAAGGTGAAATCGGTCTCGCCGGTCACGGTCGGCTCCGCGGTGTCGAGGAGATAGGCCATCGTCTGCCCCTCGGCGTCGACGGCTCGGAACAGGCCCGCGATCACATCGGCCTTCACTTCGAACACGCGGGACTGGTCGACGCGGTTGATCTCGGCCAGCTGCGGGGCAGGGGTGTAGGTGACGAAGTTCGACAGGGGCACAAGGCCGTCACGGGTGCGCACGCGCAGCGTGTCGAGGGTGGAGAGAACCCGCGTCTCCTCGGGGAAGCGGACGCGGATGTCGATCTCCTCGTCCGAGGTGGGCACGCGCATCGTGTCGAGCAGGATGCCGCGGGTGACAAGCTGCACCATCGCGCCCACGGTCGCCACGTCGGCGCCGAAACGACCCGCAGCCTCGACATCGACGTCGATCTGCCAGTCGATGCCGGGCAGCGGCAGCGTGTCCTCGACAAGGGTCAGGCCGGGAAGCTGCTCGAAATAGGCGCGGGTGATCGCCGTCGCCTCTTGCAGGCTCTCCCAATCGTCGCCCGACAGGCGCAGGTCGACAGGCTTGCCCGAGGCGGGGCCGCGCGACTGGCTGAAGATCTCGGTCCTTATGCCGGGCATCTGGTCGAGCCGCGCCTGCAGTCGGTCGAGGATCAGGTCGCCGTCGGCGCGCTCGCCCCAGGGCTCGAGGTCGAGCTGGATCTGCCCGATCGTGTCGGAGGGCGCCGAGACGCCGCCGGTGTTGTTGTTCAGGCCCCCGTCGCCCGCGAAGGCGAAGACATCGCGCACGCCCTCGGTCTCGAGAACGACCTGTTCCACCTGGCGCACCAGCGCGTCCTGCTCGGCGATGCTGAGGTTGCCGCGCGCGCGGACATAGACGATGGCGTTCTCCGGCTCGTTCTCGACGAAGAACTCGACGCCGTTGTTGTTCTCGGCGAAATACATGAAGACCGCGACGACGAAGGCGCCGACCAGGCCGATCATCACCACCGGCATCACCGGGTTGCCGACGATGGCATGGATCACCCAGCCGAAGGGCGTGCGGCGGTAGCCCGCCTCGACCCGTTTCGCGCGCCGCTCGATCTTCACCGAACCGATGAGCATCGACATCAGGATCGCGGCGATCACGAAGAGGACCGCGCCGGGGGCCATCTGCAGCATGGGCGACGCATCGGCGGACACGGGCAGCAGCACGCCGGGGCGGATCATCTGCATCGCGGCAAGGAACATGAAATAGCCCGCCGCCACCGTCAGCGCGAGGCGTGCGACATACCATGGCAAGACCGCCGCGATCAGCGCCGTGCCGCGGTCGATCAGCCGCGAGCCGCGCGCGGCGACGCCGCCGATGACCGGCAGGTAGATCAGCGCCACGATCAGCGAGGCCGAGAGCACGAAGATCAGCGTGACCGGCAGCATCCCCATGAACTCGCCCGGCACGCCGGGCCAGAAGAGCATGGGCAGGAAGGCGCACAGCGTCGTCGCGGTCGAGGAGACGACCGGCCAGAACATCCGCTTGGCGGCGTCCGTATAGGCCTGCATCGGGCGCGCGCCGTCCTGCAGACGCTTGTCGGCGTATTCGACGACCACGATCGCGCCATCCACCAGCATCCCCACGGCAAGGATCAGGCCGAACATCACGATGTTCGAGATCGGCACCCCCATGATGCCCAGAAGGATGAAGCACAGCAGGAACGAGGTGGGGATGGCGAAGCCCACCAGGAGCGCCGAACGCGTCCCGAGCGAGGCGAGAACGACGATCATCACCAGTGCGATGGCGGTCAGCACCGAGCCTTCGAGCTGGCGCACCATGCTGTCCACCGTCACCGACTGGTCCAGCGTGGTCGAGACCTGCACGGCCTCCTGCAGTTCGGGCGGCCATGTGGCGCGGACCTGTTCGACCGTCTCGCGCACCAGCGCCGAGGTGTCGATGATGTTGAAACCCTGCCGCTTGACGACCTGCAGCGCGACGGTGGTCTCGCCGTTGAAGCGCGCGGTCCCGGCGCGGTCCTGGTAGGTCAGGCGGATCTCGGCCAGCTCGCCCAGCGTCACCACGCGGTCGCCGTTCACCGTGATGGGGAGGTCATAGACATCCGCCGCATTGTCGAAGCTCGACGGGATCTTGACCGAGATCGCGCCGTTTTCCGTCTCGACCTCGCCCGCGGCGATCAGCTGGTTGTTGTTGACGACCGCGGCGATGAGGTCGGCGGCGGTGACGTCGTAGGCTTCCAGTGCGAGCGGGTCGAGGATCACCTCGAGCATCTCGTCGCGGGTGCCCGCAAGCCCCGCCTCCAGCACCGGAGAGAGCGCCTCGAGCGCGTCCTGCATCTCGTTGGCAAGCCGGATCAGCGTGCGCTCGGGCGCGTCGCCCGAGAGCGCCACGATGATGATCGGGAATTCGGAAAAGTTGATCTCGGAGATCTGCCAGCTTTCCGCGCCTTCGGGGAAATCGGCCTCGGCCCGGCCCATGGCGTCGCGCACATCGGCAATGGTCGCCGACTTGTCCCAGCCGAACTCGAACTCGAGGAAGAGCCCCGCAAAGCCTTCGGACGCGGTCGCGGTGATCGTGGTCAGACCGTCGAGGTCCTGGAACTCGGCCTCCATCGGCCGCACCAGAAGGCGCTCGCTGTCCTCGGCCGAGATGCCGGGGAAGGGGACCGAGACGAAGAGGCCCGGAATGTCGATATCCGGCTCGCCCTCCTTGGGCAGGCCCACATAGGCCGCCGTGCCCACGACGAGCGAGAGCACCACGAAGGCCACGACCATGCGGGCGCGGCTGGCGGCCCAGTCGATGATGCCGATCATTGCGTCAGCTCCTGGTAGGTGACGCGGACGGGCACGCCGTCGGTGACGAATTCCTGGCCCACGGTGATCACGTCGGCGACCTCGGGCAGGCCCGAGAGCCACACGCCGGTTGCGGTGTCGCGGATCATGCGGACCGGAACGAAGCGGACGAGGCCCTCCTCGACGATGCGCACGCCGAGCGCGCCGTCATCGTTCAGCGTCATGGCCGAGGCGGGCAGCAGGTGGGCGGGGGTGCCCTCGGTCCGGATCAGGATGTCGGCGGTCTGGCCGTCGCGGATCGTGACGTCGGGGTTGGCGACCGTGATCTCGACGCGGAAGGTGCGCGTCGCCTCGTCGGCGGAGCGGCTGACGAAGGTCACCTCGCCGCGCACCTGGCGGCCGGAGGCAAGCCGCGCGCCGGCCTCGGCGCCCAGGGCCACGCGATCGACCTGCGCCTCGGGCACGAAGCCCACCAGCTTGATCGGGTCGAGCTGGATCACCGTCGCGCAGGGTGCGCCCGGCTGCATCAGCGTTCCGATCTCGGCGGTGTCGGTCTCGAGGTAGCCCGCGAAGGGCGCGGTGATGGTCAGGCGCGCGATTTCTTCCTCGGCGCGGGTCACCGCGGCCTCGGCCGAGCGGATGCCCGAGCGTGCCTGCGACACGGCCGCCTCACCGGACTGGATCTGCGCAAGCGCCCCCTCGCGGGTGGCCTCGGCGCTCGCCGCGCGCGTCTCGGACGCGAAGCCGCTTTCGCTCAGGCGGCTCGCGGCATTGGCGTCGATCTCGGCCGCGGTCAGCTGC
>WVSO01000092.1 GCA_015689745.1 Rhodobacterales bacterium HKCCSP123
GGTTTGTGACTGGGGTGAGGGTGACGGTGTTTATCATTTTGATGTTGGTTTGGGTGTGGAGGGTGATGCTGTCTCTCCCTTTGCTTTTCTTTCTCTGGAGGACAGCGCGCTTCGTCAGCAGCAGCGGTCCGTGAATCGCTCGAGGGAGATCTTCAAGCGAGAGCCTTTACCTCTTCCGGCACGTCGTTCCAGCTATCCAAGAAGGCTTCGCGTTGGGTACTTCAGCGCTGATTTTCATGACCATGCGACGCTGTTTCTTCTGTCTGGGTTGCTTCGGGAGCATGATGCAGCTCGGTTTGAGGTGCATGCCTACAGTTATGGTAAAAGGGCCTCGGGAGGGTGGCGTCAGAAGGCTGAGGAGGGAGTAGATCGTTTCTTTGATGTGAGCGATCTGTCTGACGACGCAATCGTGGACCTTGCCAGGTCTCATGCGCTTGATATCGCGATAGATCTCAAAGGACATACACAACATACCCGCTCACAGTTGTTCCAGTCTCGTCTGGCACCGGTTCAGATTAATTATCTCGGATACCCTGGCACGATGGGAGCCGAATTCATTGATTTTCTTATTGCGGATCCAGTTGTTGTCCCCAAGGATCAAAGGGAGTTTTACTCTGAAAAGGTGATCTACCTACCGCATTGTTACCAACCCAATGATGACATGCGTTCTATTGCAGAGACCACAACCACCCGGTCAGATTTCGGACTTCCGGAAGCTGGATTCGTCTTCTGCTGCTTCAACAACACCTACAAGATCAGCCCGCGCGAGTTTGATATATGGATGCGCCTGCTATCGCAGGTCGACGGAAGCGTACTTTGGCTCTACAAGGCCAACCAATGGGCGGAGCAGAACCTGAAGCGCGAGGCTGAACGAAGGGGTGTCGCCGCATCACGCCTCGTCTTTGCCGACAAACTACCACATTCAGAACATTTGGCGCGCCACAAGCACGCGGATCTGTTTGTCGATACCTTCAACGTCAATGCACATACGACTGCCAGCGATGCGCTTTGGTCGGGGCTACCGCTCGTCACGAAGCAGGGACAGCAGTTCGCGGCAAGGGTGGCTGCCAGCTTGTTGCATGCGGTTGACTTGCCTGAGCTAGTGACCACCACGGAAGATGAGTACGAAGCCCTCATTCTGCACCTGGCAACACATCCAAAAAAACTGGAGTCCATCCGACAAAAACTCAGGAAAAACAGGCTTAGAGCACCGCTGTTCAACACCAAACGTTACACGCGCAACTTCGAGCAGGGCCTGAGGATGGCATACGACCTCTACCATAATAACAACCAACCAGAAGATATTTGGGTGCAAGAAAGTGAAACATAGATACTACTAGACTTCACAGCCCGTCGAACGGGGAACAACATGGCCGAAGCGAGGATCGTCATCGAGGCGTGGCGCCAGAACGATAAAACCAAGCGCATGCACTCAAACCTCGGCGGTCAACGCCACTAAAAAAGCTCAACCTGGCACAGAGATCACTAGTGTTTGGTTATAACATTCAGGGAACACGAGAAACTTCACCGTGCGGAACCTGCCTATTGACATCGCTTTGGCAAAAGCCAGAAAATATAACGCGTTAGGCCGGACTCAATCAGCAATTGCGCTGTATCAACTTATTTTAGATTTTGCGCCCGAACGTGACGATGTGCGTACGGAGCTCGCCAAAATTGAAAGCCAGAATAAAAAATCACCAGTAAGTACGGACCCACCACGAGAGCAATTCGAAGAATTGGTTCGTTTGTTTGGCGTTGGCAGTTACTCGGATGTAGTGCGGCAAGGTGAGAAGCTTTCGGAGAAGTTCCCATGCTCAGCAAGCTTGTGGAATGTGATAGGCGCTGCCAAGGCAAAATCTGGGCAAATAAAATCAGCGGTTGACGCATTTGGGCGCGCAATTGAATTATTGCCGAATTATTGGCGTGCCCATCAAAACTTGGGAAATGCATACAGAGAGTTGAGCCAGCTTGAGGAGGCCATTGTCGCCTACAAAAGATCTATTGAGTTAAATCCGAATGATCCTAAGTCATACTATTACCTTGGAAATGCGCTCTTGCAATCTGGCCGAATTGACGCTGCGATGGAGGCTTTTCAGAGTTCATTGAGCATCAAGCCTGACTACGTAGAGGCATATGTCAATTTGGCCGTGGCGCTGCGAAAACAGGAAAGGTTACAAGACGCTGTGGCAGCTTACGATCGCGCTTTAGAAATTCGACCCCAAAGCGCTTCAATACTTAATGACATAGGAGCAATCTATTTCGAACTGGGTGAAATTCAGAAGGCATTTCGGTCCTTCTTGCATGCTGCTGCGCTTGATCCGAAATTCGTTGAGCCCTATTATAATATCGGAAACGTTCTGAGCAAAAAGGGCGATCTTGACGAGGCGATCAAAAATTATCGTCAAGCAATCGAGATTGATCCAAAATATGCCAAGGCTCATAACAATTTGGGAAGTGCGCTCTTTGCGAAGGGCGAATTCGAAGCTGCCATTCGAGCATATGGGGATGCTATAAAGTCTGACCATGAGTATGTTGATCCCATTTATAACCGGGGTAGTGTACTGAGAGAGATCGGGCGGTATCCTGAGGCTATCAAAGAATTCGAGCGCGCAATACGAATCAGCCCTTTGTTCTCAAAGGCGTCAACATTGTTATTTTATATGAAAAAGATGGTTTGTGACTGGGGTGAGGGTGACGGTGTTTATCATTTTGATGTTGGTTTGGGTGTGGAGGGTGATGCTGTCTCTCCCTTTGCTTTTCTTTCTCTGGAGGACAGCGCGCTTCGTCAGCAGCAGCGGTCCGTGAATCGCTCGAGGGAGATCTTCAAGCGAGAGCCTTTACCTCTTCCGGCACGTCGTTCCAGCTATCCAAGAAGGCTTCGCGTTGGGTACTTCAGCGCTGATTTTCATGACCATGCGACGCTGTTTCTTCTGTCTGGGTTGCTTCGGGAGCATGATGCAGCTCGGTTTGAGGTGCATGCCTACAGTTATGGTAAAAGGGCCTCGGGAGGGTGGCGTCAGAAGGCTGAGGAGGGAGTAGATCGTTTCTTTGATGTGAGCGATCTGTCTGACGACGCAATCGTGGACCTTGCCAGGTCTCATGCGCTTGATATCGCGATAGATCTCAAAGGACATACACAACATACCCGCTCACAGTTGTTCCAGTCTCGTCTGGCACCGGTTCAGATTAATTATCTCGGATACCCTGGCACGATGGGAGCCGAATTCATTGATTTTCTTATTGCGGATCCAGTTGTTGTCCCCAAGGATCAAAGGGAGTTTTACTCTGAAAAGGTGATCTACCTACCGCATTGTTACCAACCCAATGATGACATGCGTTCTATTGCAGAGACCACAACCACCCGGTCAGATTTCGGACTTCCGGAAGCTGGATTCGTCTTCTGCTGCTTCAACAACACCTACAAGATCAGCCCGCGCGAGTTTGATATATGGATGCGCCTGCTATCGCAGGTCGACGGAAGCGTACTTTGGCTCTACAAGGCCAACCAATGGGCGGAGCAGAACCTGAAGCGCGAGGCTGAACGAAGGGGTGTCGCCGCATCACGCCTCGTCTTTGCCGACAAACTACCACATTCAGAACATTTGGCGCGCCACAAGCACGCGGATCTGTTTGTCGATACCTTCAACGTCAATGCACATACGACTGCCAGCGATGCGCTTTGGTCGGGGCTACCGCTCGTCACGAAGCAGGGACAGCAGTTCGCGGCAAGGGTGGCTGCCAGCTTGTTGCATGCGGTTGACTTGCCTGAGCTAGTGACCACCACGGAAGATGAGTACGAAGCCCTCATTCTGCACCTGGCAACACATCCAAAAAAACTGGAGTCCATCCGACAAAAACTCAGGAAAAACAGGCTTAGAGCACCGCTGTTCAACACCAAACGTTACACGCGCAACTTCGAGCAGGGCCTGAGGATGGCATACGACCTCTACCATAATAACAACCAACCAGAAGATATTTGGGTGCAAGAAAGTGAAACATAGATACTACTAGACTTCACAGCCCGTCGAACGGGGAACAACATGGCTTGGGACGACATCCACCGAAGATATGAAAACAAACAAATTATGATTTCACTAGGAAATCCTTTTCTGTCATAGCGGTATCTGAACTAACGCGTCTCGTTTGAAATAAATGCAATAGGCGTCGAGGGCTTCTGTCAGGGTCTTGCAGCCGCAAATCTCACAAATTCAAAAGTAACCAAAAGACTAGTGTCCCCTTTGGAGGCGCCTGGAACGTCTCCAAGCGAACTGAAGAATCTTGAAATCGCCTCCCCAGCTATCCATCAGTAACCCACCCCCAACGATGCGCTGACAGGAACATGATAAAGTAAAGGGCCCTTCCGCGGCGCGCTCAACAAGCTTGCTGAGTGCGAAATCTCCCACTATCAAGGGGACAGGCACGTGATCGTGGCCTTCAAGCCGAATATGGCCACGGATTTAAATGAGCTTCAGCGGCAACGGATCTGCGTTTTTGAAGATCCATATAAACTCCAAGCGTATCAGGAAGGACTGGGAAAATGAACGGCGAAGCGACCAAATACATAGGTATTCGTGGTTTGGTATCATCAGTCTTCATTTTGAGTGTTATAACAAATATCCTTATGTTCTCTGGCCCAGTATTTATGCTGCAAATATATGATCGCGTGCTTACCGCGCGGTCTGAGGAAACGCTTGTGGTTTTGATCATATTGGTGGCCATGCTATATGGCTTCTTTTGGATAATTGATTATTCCAGAAGTCGAATATTAGCAAGAGTTGGCGCCCGGATAGAAAATAATCACTCGCAGAAATTCTTTTCTTCCTATTTATACACTGTATCACGCGGACGTGAACGGCCGCAGGCGAATCTTCAGGATCTTATGTCGATAAGACGCGCCTTTTCTTCTCAGGTTGTCCTCTCATTATTTGACCTGCCTTGGGCACCACTTTTCATCCTCGCAATTTATGTTTTTCATCCCGTACTCGGCTATGCTGCCTTGTCTAGCATAATTTTGCTAGCGGTTGTTGCGATCATTAATCAAATCCTTACTTCAAAGAAGCGGTCTAGAAGTGCAACGCTCAGCCGCGATTCTGAGCGATTATTACATGAGGCCGCTCACAACGCCGATTATCTATGGGCCCAAGGCATGGCAAAGGCATTAACTGACCGATGGCGCAAAGTTAATGACGAGGCATTAAATAGTGCGGTTGTTTCAAATGACTTGTCGGGAGTATTTAGCTCGTTTTCTAAAGCGGCGCGGCTTCTGCTTCAATCTATCATTTTGGGGATCGGCGCTTGGCTGGTTTTGCGGAACGAGATGACACCCGGCGCGATGATTGCCGGATCGATTATGTTGGGTAGGGCGCTTTCGCCTATTGAGCAGACAATATCTCAATGGGAAACAATCCAAAGATTCCGGCAGGGATTGCGTTCCATCAATGAACTCGAAGCAGATTCACCAAGTTCGAAGGAAGACCCAAGCAAGATCCCTGCGCCAACACCACACCTAGCTGTTAGATCCCTTACGATCAAGTTCCCTTCAAGGGAAGAACCACACTTGAACCAGATAACATTCGACGTTCAATCTGGAGAGGCTTTGGGTGTGGTCGGCCCTAGTGCATCGGGAAAGACAACACTTGCTCGTGCGCTGGTTGGACTTATCCCCCCAAGCCTCGGCGAGGTTCGCATTGGTAATGCAACGCTTAATCAATACGATCCAATAAGGCGAGGAAATTTTATCGGATATTTGCCACAGGAGCCAAAATTGTTTTCGGCTTCAATTTCCGAAAACATCGCGCGTATGGAGAGCTCTTTTGATATTGATGATGTTGTGGGCGCCGCAAAGTTGGCATCCGTTCACGAGGACATTTTGCGACTTCCCGATGGATACGATACTCTATTGGGCGAAAGTGGCTTTCATCTTTCCGGTGGGCAGAAGCAAAGGATCGCTCTTGCGCGAGCACTCTATAGAGATCCTATTTTCTTGATTCTAGATGAGCCGAACTCGGCGCTTGATTCGGATGGCGCTGCAAACTTAAATAAAGTAATCATCGAACTTAAGCGGCGTGGAAGGGCAATAGTAGTAATGACCCACCGACCTAGTGCATTGGGCCCATGTGATCGACTGCTCGTGCTGAAGGGCGGTCGAGCAATTGCTTACGGTGATCGAGATGATATAATCGAAAAAACAATGAAGAATTCAAAGAATGTAAGAATGGCGATGTAGTGGATTAAGTTGGAATCTGAAACATGAGAAACTTCTTGAGTGCCCGCTTGCCTGTCCTTCTCGGGTTCAGTGCGACAATACTATTAGTATTGAGTGTGGGGGTTTGGAGTACAAGCGTGACAATTACGGGAGCGGTAGTTGCACCTGGCGTAGTGATTGTGGAAAGTCGACGGCAGGTTGTGCAACATCCAGATGGCGGTGTGGTATCAGAAGTATTTGTCGACGACGGCGATCGAGTTTCGCGTGATCAGATCTTGCTGCGTCTTGATGACACTTTCTTGAGAAACGAGCTTATGATTGCCGAAAGGCAGCTCGCCGAAACTTGGGCTAGAAGAATGCGCTTGGTTGCGGAGCGCGGATCCCGAGACGTTGTTGAATTCGGAAACCCTCCGAGTTTCCAGCTCTTAGGGGGGGCGGAACTCGAAGAGCAGGTTGAAGCGCAAGCAACGCTCTTCGAAATTAGAAGAAATTCTCTCTCGGGGCAGATCGAGCAAATTGACGAACAAATCTTCCAAATCCAACAGCAGATTATTGGTCAGGAAGCCCAACTCGAATCTCTTGAGGGGCAATTGCCAATTGTTAATGCTGAGCTCGATCACTTGACGGCACTACTAGATGAAAACTTGGTTCAGTCAAACGCAGTTTTATCACTGCGCCGTGATCGTTTCGAGCTGCAGGGTGAAATCGGAGAGCTTGTTGCTACCATGTCAAGTTCGCGGGCGCGTATCGCGGAGCTTCGTATCGCGCAACAGGAGCTTCTTGATGCGCGCTTGGAGGCAACAATTACGGAATTGAGGGATCTAAGGTTCGCTGAAATAGAGATTGAAGAGAGAGGCATAGCAATAAGGGAGCAGTTGGGTAGATTGGATGTTGTTTCACCTGGTAGTGGGGTTGTGATTGATCGTCTACCCTTGACACAAGGTTCGGTGATTGTTGCTGCGGAACCGATTTTATCCATCGTGCCCGATGACTTGCCGTTCCTGATTTCTTGTAGAATAAGACCTCAAGATATTGATGAGGTATATCCGGGTCAAACAGTTTCAATATCCTTTACGTCTTACGAACGGCGTGCTCAGTCGGAAGTTACGGGAATCCTTTCCCAAGTATCAGCTGATTCTCAAATGGATGATCGTACCGGTGAGGAGTTTTTTGAGGTTTTGGTTGATCCAGACCTGTTGTCTATTTCTGGTAACGAGGGTCTTGTTCTTACCAATGGCATGCCTGTTGAAGTCTTCTTGGAAACTGTTGAAAGAACTCCGCTGTCTTATTTACTTGAGCCTCTTCGTATATATTTTGATCGCGCTTTTAGATAGTAATTTGTCATCTGCGTTAAGGTCAGTTTGTGCTGGTTTGATCTCGGAGGCGTCGTTGCCGAGGGGCGACTTGAGACTTTATAGATAGTTTCCGCTTCACGTTCAGGGCGCGCGGACGATTTCTTTGCAGCCAAGAGTGTGGAGGCCATTGAAGAAGTGGTCTTGAATTGACATTTCGGTGGCTGCGTTTCTTTGAAACAGGTCGTTCACCGAAGATATTCAGGTGAAAAATTATCGCCTTGATACGGTTACCTGGTTTCTTTTTTCAGCGTTTCCGGAGCGCTGGCTATAGAGAAGCGCGGCGCGCAAGGTTAAAATACGCGCCTTGCAATTGGGCATTGTCCTTCTTAAAAAATTGAAGTTCTTACGGAAAGGCAGAGTCGTGCCTCCTAATGAAGATGTTGACGTCGCGGAAGGGTGGTTATCGTAAACGCCGTGCGTAGTTATGGACCCCGTGTCTTCGCCGTCCTGGATCTGGTCCAGCAAGTCTGGCATCAGGGAGCTTTCTCCTTTCGGGCTATGGGTAAACGGGCTGTGGCGATGTTGAAGGTGGCGTTATCCATGGGTTCATCAGCACTGCACGATTGGCGGCAACCCTGAACGAGGCGCTTGCGGACCTGCCATTCACCATTGCCGAGGAACTTGATGCCGTTTTCGTCGGTGAGTGGGCCCCGTAGCCCGTCAGCACGGCCGGGAGGGATAGCGTCCCACGGCGTGGTGTTGGAGCGCCGATCCTCAGAGAGGTCAGGGCTTGATCAGACGGTCACGGCGGATAGCCCGACATAGGGATTGTCGGTCACGCGAGCGAGGGTTTCAAGCGACGTGTATCGCCTGGCGACCGCCCATTCGTCATTGGTCTCGAGCATCAGCGCGCCGACTTGGCGGACAATGGCGTCATCGTTGGGGAAGATGCCGATGACGTCGGCGCGGCGCTTCACCTCGCGGTTTACCCGCTCCAGTGGGTTGGTGCTTGCGATCTGGGCCCAGTGTTCACGGGGAAAGGACATGTGGGCCAGGACATCGTCGCGGGAGTTGTCCATCAGGGCACCGAGCTTGGGCTGCTTCTCGCGTAGGGCGTCGGCCAAGATCTCCCAATGGGCTTCGGCCTCCTTCTTGGTGTCCTGCGCGAAGATCGTTCTCCGCATCGCCGCCACCGCCGTGCGCTGCTTCGCCGGAGCGTGCGCCAGGGCGTTCCTCATCCAGTGAATGCGGCATCATCTCTGGTGGGTGGCGTTGAACACGCGGCGTGCGGCCGCCCGCAGGCTTTTGTGATCGTCGGCGATCACCAGCTTAACGCCCCGCAGGCCACGATCGGCGAGGGAGCGCAGGAACTCGGTCCAGAACGTCTCGGCCTCGGAGGGGCCGGCGGCAACGCCCAGAACCTCGCGCTTGCTGTCCTCGTCGACCGCCACGGCGATTATCACAGCTCGGCTGATGATCCGTCCGCCTTCGCGCACCTTCACGTAGGTCGCATCGAGCCAGAGATAGGGCCATGCACCCTCCAGCGTTCGGGTCAGGAACGCGTTCACACGCTCGTCGATCTCGCCGCAGAGGCGGCTGACCTGGCTCTTCGACATGCCGCCGGCACCCATGGCCTTGACCAGATCGTCGACGGCGCGCGTCGAGACACCGTGGACGTAGGCTTCCTGGATCACCGCCACGAGGGCCTTCTCGGCCGTCCGCCGCGGCTCGAGGAAGCTCGGGAAGTAGCTGCCCTTCCGGAGCTTCGGGATCTCCAGCCCGATCCGCCCGGCACGGGTATCCCAACTCCGGTCGCGGTATCCGTTGCGCTGGACCTCCCGCATCGGCGTCCGTGCACCCTTGGCCGCGCCCGTCCGCGCCCCCACCTCGGCCTCCATGATCAAAGGCCAGCATCTCGCGCACGAGATCGCCATCGGCCTGCTTCTCAACCAGCTCGATCAGCGTCATTCTGTCATCGGTCATCGGTCATCGGTCATCGGTCATCGGTCATCGGTCATCGGTCATCGTCATCTCCGTTCCAGGTTCAAGGTCTTGCAACCCGAACCTTCTCCGAAGATCGGCGATGACCGCCAGCGTCACCCACAGCAGCGCGCTGCGCTACGCCAAGGGCTCCGCGCGCGGCCTCCTACACCACCACCAGGGACACTGCCCAGGGAGGAATGTGAACCTTAAGAATCACCTGCTCGCCGGAGGGGGTCGAAAAGTCCGGTACGGGCTGGTCTGGCCGCGTTGGCTGCGACAGTCTGGCAATCATTCGCAACGCCTGCCTCAGCGGCCGTTCGAACGGTACCTTGATCGAGAGGCGGAGCTAGGTTGCAGCAACAAGGAAGACCGAGGGGCACTCTGCACGACCCTAATGCGACGTGGGTCCAATTTTGGCTTGAGCCAGCAAGATCAGAAGCGATTCAGGTCGGCAGCGCGCGGGACGTAGCTGGTCGTGCGGTAGCGGCCAGGAGTGGATTAACTCATTAAGTCCGCCCAACCGTATGGACTCCTAATGTGAAAATTGGACGAAAAGAGATCCACAACAAGGCTGATCAGCCCTCAATCGACGCGGATCTCCGTGACGACATCCATGATATCAAAACGCTCGAAGTTGGCATCGAGGTAACCGCGCTTCCCCTAGCGTTTGAAGAGTAATGTCCTTGTTGTCTCTCGTGTCTGACAGAAATCCATCCTGTCAACTCCCGCAGCTGCGATACCGCCGTACCCGTATAGCTATACCAAGCGTCAGCGGGAGCGGATGGCCAGTGACCAGAAACATCGATCGGTTGTTCCGCCCCCCCCAAGTTCCGAAAGAACACCGCTAGGTCCACGACCGACCACTCTTGGAACGAAGCAAACATAAGGTTCTTCTTGTGAAAAACACAAAAGCTTGTAACAATCACCAATAAATAGAAAAAATCTCGAAGAAGCGAAAACAATATGGATGCACGGGTTCTATATAAAGCTTGCCCATTGTGTGGTTCGGATCATATTGACAAAACGATAGTTGGCGACTGCAGTCGGCACCCCCTCTATAAGTCTGAAGTTCCGCCAGAAATGCAATGGATGGATTGCCGGCAATGCCAGCATCAGTTCACTGATGGCTATTTTACAGACGATATGTTGAGCATAGTCTTCCGAAGCGTAAACGAAAACCAGAAAGTAGGTTACAATATTGAGCGCCAAAGACATGTATCATCAAGGATGATCGAAAAGATTATACCCTTTAAATCCTCAGGGGTCTGGTTGGATATCGGTTTTGGAAATGGCTCTCTTCTCTTTACGGCAGAGGAATATGGGTTTGAGGGCATTGGAATTGATCTCAGGCCGGAAAATGTCGAGGCAATGAAACGACTTGGGCTTCAGGCGCATTGTGATCTGGTGCAAAACATCTCGTTTAAAAAGAAGATTTCAGTTGTGAGCATGATGGACGTGCTTGAGCACATGCCATACCCGAAAGAAGTATTGGAATTTCTGCATCCTGCCATGGAAGAAGATGCATACCTTTTGCTTTCAATGCCAAATAGCGAAAATATCTTATGGAGACTAATGACACACCAAAACAAAAACCCGTATTACGGCGAGCTGGAACATTATCACAATTTTGGCAGAAGTCGTCTGTATTCCTTGCTGGGTGAATGCGGATATGAGGCCGTACGTTATGGCGTGAGTGAAAGGTATCGCGTTTGTATGGAAGTGGTTGCGAAAAAGAGGTGAGTCCATTCTTTTGATGTTGCATTAGTTGAGGGCAACAAGCGTTTGAATCTGTGAATCTCAAGAGTATTGCATTTCATCGAGCTCTTTCTGGCCATAAGTGAAGGAATCTGCCGCGTTTTATCAAGGGAGGTGATGAATTACTTGCTTGTTGATATGGCTGTCAAGCACTTTCAGAAGGATTTCGAAGGGTCTGCTTTCCGTCAAAAAATTCAAAATTTAACCGCCCTGGTTCAATATGCAATAATGGCTGCATAATGCATTCCTATTTTGAAATTTAAATCCCATATTGAATTATTCTTGGCCAGCTTGCAGAGGCCATTGATAAATTGAATCCGCATGGGCTCGATGGTCAGAAAATAAATTTTAATACTGCATAGACTTTCTGTCTTTGTTTCTTGAATATGCTCCATTGGGGGTTGAGCGGTTCTAAGGGCCTTTGTGATGAAAGCCGGTCGCAAGAAGACTGTTCAAATTTTCTTTTCACTTTTCTGTGCTCGGAGCGCATGGTAAAATTTTTTGAAGCGGGAGGAAGCTCAAGGGAAGGTCGGGTCCTTCTCTTGGGGAGACGTACGAAGGCTGGAAAGATACATGGCGAACTTGTCAATCAACCAAGCTCTTAAAATGGCCGCGGTGCACGCTAAGCGGGGCGAGATTTTGCGGGCGGCGGCACTTTATAAAGCTATCTTGACGGCTGTTCCAAATCATAAAACGGCAAAAGATGCACTCGAAGAGCTAAGGCCTTGGCGAGATGGCTCTAGTGAACCTTCTCCGGCTGACATCCAAGAATTGACAGATCTTTTCAATTCGAGGAAGTTTTCAGCTGCAATTTTTCAAGCAAATCAATTAACGGAATACTTCCCACGATCTTTTTTTGCGTGGAATGTTTTGGGTGCTTCTCATGCATCGCTTGGCGAAATGGCGCTTGCAATTAAGTCACTCAAGAAAGTCGTGGAACTTAACCCTAACTATGCAGATGGGCACAGTAACTTGGCTGCCGCGCTTCAGCAGCAGGGTATGTTGCATGAGGCCTTGGATAGTTGCAAAAGAGCTTTAAGGCTAAAGCCTGACTATCCGGAAGCATACAATAATTTAGGCGCAACCCTACGCAAACTTGGAAATTTAGATGAGGCCGCGAAATGCTATCAAAATGCGACGAAGTTAAAACCTGACTACGCAGAAGCTCACAATAGCTTGGGAAATGTCCGCTACGCTATGGGCCGGCTGAATGAGGCCGTGGCTAGCTATCAACAGGCCTTGAAGCACAAACCGGACTACGCAGCAGCTTACAGTAACCTAGGTCTTGCCTTTAAAGAACAGGTTAAGTTTGATCAAGCCCTCGCCTGTTATCAAAAAGCGCTTTTGCTTGAGCCATATGATGTCGTAGTTGAGGCGCGAATTTTTCAGCTGCGGCAGTCGATGTGCGACTTCTCAAGTTGCGCCAACTTGCACGAGGCTTTGGGGCGCTTCGATCGAAGCAGCGACGTGGTTCCGCCGTTCGGCGCTTTGTCATGGGAAGACAATGGGAAGCGACAGCTCTTTCGCTCTCGGAAATGGGCCAAAAGTAATTTCAAGAAACCGTCCCAGCATGCGCCGTCTGCCAGTACGCAAAGTCAGAAGCGGCTGAGGGTGGGTTATTTTTCCTCTGATTTCTTCGATCACGCAACGCTTTATCTTATTTTGGGGTTGCTGAGAGAACACGATAAAGCCCAGTTTGAGGTTCATGCCTACAGCTACGGGTTCCAGAAAATGGGTGATTGGGGAAAGAAGGCGGTCGCTGCGGTAGAGTATTTCCATGATGTTGCCGATTACTCTGATGAAAAGCTTATTGAGTTGGTTCGTTCACATAATCTCGATATTGCGATAGATCTCAAGGGCTACACTGGAGGAACACGCTCTGATCTCTTCCAACATCGCTTGGCGCCGATACAAGTCAACTTCTTGGGTTATCCAGGATCAATAGGTGCTGACTTCATAGATTACATCATCGCAGATCCAGTGGTCATCCCGAAAGAAAAACGGCAGTTCTACAGCGAAAAGGTTCTCTACTTGCCGCATAGTTATCAACCTAATGATGATACACGTGAGATTGCTCAGGTTAGGACAACGCGCTCAGATTTCGGGCTCCCTGAAGATGGCTTTGTTTTTTGCTGTTTCAATAACAACTATAAGATAAGCACGAGAGAATTTGACATTTGGATTCAACTTCTTAAAGATATTGAGGGTAGTGTTTTTTGGTTGGCGGCTTCAAACAGATGGGCCGTAGAAAACCTGCGGGAAGAGGCAGAGCGGAGGGCTGTTGATCATTCGCGCCTCATATTTGCCGAACACCTTCCACAGACTATGCACTTGGCGCGCCACAAGCATGCGGATTTATTCCTCGATACGTTTAACTATAATGCCCACACAACGGCAAGCGATGCACTTTGGTCGGGTTTACCCATTATAACAAAAAAAGGGGAACAGTTTGCTGCAAGAGTGGCGGCGAGCCTGCTTACCGCGGTTGGCTTGCCTGAGCTCATTGTCGACACAGAAGATGCTTACATGCTGCTAGCGCATGACTTAGCTAATCACCCGCGGAGACTAGCATCAATAAGAAAAAAACTTGCAGATAACATCACCAAGAAACCTCTATTTGATACAAAGCGTTATACGCTGAACTTCGAGCATGGATTGAAGCAGGTCTTCGAAATCCATCTTACGGGTCAGGAGCCAAAGGACATTTGGATTTTAGAAGCAGGTCAGCCGATATCGTGAATTAGGCACACGAGTGGAAGACTTCAAACTTCCCCCCGTGGAGATGACTTAAACCGTCTCGAATTGATGCTGGATCGCAGGGGTGTCACCTTGAAGTGCCGGTCGTTATTCATCCTGTATTGGCGGTTGGGGTCAGGACACAAGAATCCCCTAGGGTCAGGACCCATAAACCATCTTGAGGGTTCCTGGGCTGCGTGATTCAAGCT
>WVSO01000093.1 GCA_015689745.1 Rhodobacterales bacterium HKCCSP123
GCGGGCGACGACCAGCTCGGCGGCGGCGCGGGCAACGACAGCCTGTCGGGCGGCGCGGGGGCAGACCTGCTGCTGGGCGGCGACGGGGCCGACACGCTGGAGGGCGGCGAGGATGCGGATGTGCTCTCGGGTGGCGCGGGCGACGACGATTTCGTCGTGGGCGCGGGCGACCAGGCCCTTGGCGGCGACGGGGATGACGAGTTCCGCATCGACCCGGCGCTTGCCGGCAGCGGTCCCATCGTCATCGTCGGCGGCGAGGGTGGCGAGGATCTGAGCGATCCGACGAACGGCGGGGCGGGCGACGTGCTCGACCTGCGCGGTCTCGGCGCGGTGACGATCACGTCCACCGGCCCGGAATCCGGGACGGTGACCTACACCAACGGCGCGGGCGATCCTGTCACGATCACCTACAGCGAGATCGAGACGATCCTGACCGACGCCGATGGCACGATCGACGGCCTGGAGACGGGCGAGACCATGCCGGTGGGCTATGCCGATGCCGATGGCGACCGGATCACCGAGGGCGACGACCGGATCAACGCCAATGGCGGTGACGACACGGTCGACGCGGGCGGCGGCAACGACACGGTCGACGGCGGCACCGGCAACGACGTGATCGACGGCGGCTTCGGCAATGACAGTATCCTGGGTGGCGACGGCAATGACGATCTTTTCGGCGGAAGCGGGAACGATACGCTCGACGGCGGCGCAGGCAACGACCTCATCGTCACCGGCAGCGCCGGCGGCACCTTGCCTGTGGGCGACCCGACCAGCAACGATGGCCCCGGCAACGTCAATTATGTCAGCGGCGGTGATGGCGGCGACACGATCATCGGCAGCGTCGGCACGGATATCCTGTTGGGCGATGCGGACGATGACCTCATCTTCGGCGCCGGTGGCGACGACCTGATCGACGGCGGCACCGGCAACGACACGATCGTCGGCGGTCTTGGCGCCGACATCCTGTCGGGCGGCGATGGCCGGGACCGGTTCGAGATCGGCGGCGGCGACGAGGCGGCAGGCGACGTCATCGACGGTGGCTCGGGCGGCGACGACTTCGACACGCTGGATCTCGGATCCTCGCGCTGGCGGATCGTCAACCAGCTGGCCGACAGCGATGGCAACGGCTTCAACGGGACGGTGAACTATCTCGACGCAGCCGGGAACGTCACGGGATCGCTGAACTTCACCAATATCGAGCAGATCATCTGCTTCACCCCCGGTACACTGATCGTGACGCCGGAGGGCGAGCGCCCGGTCGAGGACCTGAAGCCGGGCGACAAGGTGGTCACGCGCGACGACGGCGTCCAGGAACTCGCCTGGGTCGGCGCGCGCAGGCTCGAGGCGGCGGACCTCGCGCGGAATCCCAAGCTGCGTCCGGTGCTGATCCGGGCCGGCTCGCTTGGCAATGGTCTGCCCGAACGTGACATGCTGGTCAGTCCGAACCACCGGATGCTGATCCGCAGCTCCGAGGCGAGCCTGATGTTCGAGGACCCCGAGGTTCTGGTCGCGGCCAAGCACCTGACCGGGATGCCGGGCATCCTGAGCCAGGACGTGGGAGCGGTGAGCTATGTCCACATCATGTGCGACCGTCACCAGGTCGTTCTGGCCAACGGGTCCTGGACCGAAAGCTTCCAGCCCGGCGAGATGGCGATGCAGGGGGTCGATCCGGACCAGCGCGAGGAACTCTTCGCGATCTTCCCCGAGCTGCGCGACGCCACGGGCCGCGCCGCCTATGGCACGGCCCGCAAGATCCTGAAGGCGCACGAGGCGCGGCTCCTGACCGGGGCGATTTCCTGACGCCCTTGCCTCTGCCAATACGACCCCCGGCGGCCATCGACATGTCGCCGGGGGACACTGTTGGGTCACGCGTGAAAGGGTCCGCTGGATGTTGCTGACGGGGACACCGGTCACGGTCGACCGCGACGGCTCCACCCTTCCGGTCGACCGCATCAGGCCCGGCCAGACCCTCTGGAACCCCCTGACCGAAAAGGATGTCGAGGTGGTGCGCGTGCTCAGGCGCTCCCCCGTCGTCGCGGACAAGCTGCCCAAGGCGCGGTGCCCCCATATCCTGCCCGAGGGCGCCCTTGGCCCGGGCCACCCGGACCGCAACCTGCGCGTCCTGCCCAGGCTGCGCTGTTTCGGCCTGGTGCGCTCGGCGAACGGCCGGACCGCGCTCCAACCCGCGCCCGTCTCCGACCTGTGCCGCGACCTCGTCCGGTCAATCGGCCCGCGCGAGGGCGACGCGATCTTCCTCCCGCTGCCCCGAACGCAAAGTGTCATCCTCGTCTGCGGGCTGCTCGTCTGCCTCGATTTGACATGGCGCGCGGAGAAGGGCCCGGTCGGCCCGGGCGGCCAGCGATCCTTGCCGCACACCGCGGGCTGACCGGGAAAGAACCCTGTCCACGCCGGGCTCGGGGATCCGTGCGGCAGGCGGACCGGTTCGGGTCGAGGGGGGGTGTCGAGGGGGACAGGCGACAGGTTTTCCAGGCGCCGACAGCGGGGAGCGTGCGGCACGCGCAGCCCGAGCGGTCGTTTGCCCGGGATGGCGCGGCTCGTGGCGGCAGGACGCCTTGCACGACCCTGGTCCGATTTGCCGACCCGGGTTCACGGGCGGGGCCTGGCGGCGACGCGGATCGGGGCGTCGCCCGCGCGGTTCTCCGGCTTCGCCGGCCGACCCGGGGTGGTGATCCCGCGGACCGCGCAGGATCTCCCGTCCGCCCCGCGGTGACAGGACGGCTCCGAGCCCCTTCCTTGGGGTCTTCCGCGCACCGGCGTTTCATGAGTCCAGGGCAATCAGGTTCCGCGGCCATGACCTGATCCGATTGCATCTTGCCATCAACCGTCATCCTTCCGGCCTCGGCCCCCGCCGGCGATCAGATCGCGCGGTAGGTGTCCCGTTCGCGCAATGATGAGGGCCAGTTGGTCGCCCGCACGCGCCGGACGGGCAAGGCGAGCGTCGCGGAGGCCACGGCCTATTGCCTCGCCGCCGGCATCTGATCGCGCTGCGACGTCGCCCGACGCAGGCCGTTTCCGGCCGGCGGGATCGCGTCCCACCGAAGAAAAGTGGGCGCCCCGCGGCGATGCGGGGCGCCCGTCCGTCGGCGCGTCTGACCGACGCACGTGCGGGGCACGGGGTTGGCCCCGCACGCCTCCCTTCGGACAGGACACCCTCAATGGCGCCCCGCCGCAGGGTCGACGGATCACATGAGCGCGTCCGCGAAGACGATGGCGTCGCTGTCGAAACTCGCGAAATCCGTCTGCGACAGGACGATCCAGTCGCCTGCGTCGCCGTACTGGATCAGGGTGCCGCTGCCCCAGGTCCGGACGGAAATGTCGCCCTCGGCCACGCCCTCGAGAACCAGGCTGTCGGTCGCGAAATCGAACCCCTTGATCACGTCGCGGCCGTCGCCGATGGCGAACACGAAGGTGTCTCCGTCGCCGTCGCCGTAAAGGACGTCGTGGCCCGTGCCGCCCCGGAACAGGTCGCGCCCGGTTCCGCCGATCAGGATGTCGTTGCCCGCGCCGCCATCGAGGTGGTCGTCCCCCGATCCCCCGCTCATCTTGTCGTTGCCATCGCCGCCCGAGAGCGTGTCCGCCCCGGCTTCGCCGTCCATCCGGTCGTCGCCGTCGCCGCCGTCCATCCGGTCATCGCCGGCCCGCCCGAAGAGCGTGTCGCGCCCGGCACCGCCCTCGATGAGGTTGTCGAGGGCGTTGCCGACAAGCGTGTTGTCTGCTGCGTTGCCGATCGCGTCGAGCGCGGTGGCGACCTCGTTCAGCCACAGTTCCTCGAACCCGTCGCCCAGCCTGTGGGAATGGTCGGACTTGACCTTGTCCCAGCCGTCGCCGCCCGCTTCCGAGATCACGTCGCCCAGGTCGTCGATGAAATACACGTCGTTGCCGGTGCCGCCATGCATCTCGTCCGCGCCCGCGCCCCCGTCGAGAATGTCATGTCCCTCGCCGCCGAAAAGGACGTCGTTGCCGTGGCCCGCGCGGATGTGGTCGTTTCCGCCGTGGCCGTGGATGACATCGGTCACGCCATCGGCGCCATCGACGATGTTGCCCTGGGCATCCGTGAACCCGATGAAGATCTTGTCGTGGTCGGCGCTCCCGTCGACGGGCGAGGTTCCGATCGTGATGAAGCCCGTGTCGGTCGTGCCGTCCGCCGAGGCGATGCCGTAGGAGAGCGTGTTCAGCGCCTCGGCATTGCCGCCCGTGATCTCGATCCTGCGATCGTCCAGCAGGCGGATGGTCTCGCCCGTCGCCAGCGTGAACGTGTCGCCGACCTGGACCGGCCGGTCGTTGATCCGCACGATTCCGGCCCCCTCGAGCCCCGTCACCGTGTCATTGGCGAGCAGGTCGATGATGGTCGAGCTCAACGCCGAAACCGACACCATGTCGTCCTGCGCGATGAGCGCCGTCTGGATGCTGTCCGCCACGATCAGAAGATTGCTGTCGTAGACCGAGTCTCCGGCATCGGCGATCGCGATGCGGATCGTGTTCTCGACGCCGGGGTTCACCGGGGCCTTCACGGTCAGCACGACCGTGATGCCGTCCATCTCGGTCGAATAGGCCCCCCCCGAGTTGTCGCGGAAAAGGTTGCTGTTCGACGCGGTGTTGATGTTGTCGATCGAGATGTCTCCGTCCCCGATCATCAGTTCGGCCTCGACCCCGTTCACCGTGATCGTGACCGCGTCGTTGAAGCCCGCGTTGACCCATTCGAGGTATTCCTCGGACCCGAAGGTCAGCTGCATCGTCAGCGTGTCGCCGGTCGGGATGAAGGTCGCCTCGAGGATCGCCGCGTCGTAGGTCGGCACGCCGGCGACCCCGTTCAGGATCGGGTCACCGTTGACGCCCGTGGTGTTGGTGCTGGTCGACCCCGACGTGTTGGGACCGGCGAAGTCTGTCACCAGGCCGGTCGACAGGATGACGCCGCTGTCGGCCGGAACCACGTCCGCCGCGGCGGTCTCGCCGTTCTGGTAGATGCCGCTCGACCGCGGGTCGCCGGTGTAGGTGGCCGACACCACCTCGACGCCGGCGCCGAACATGGTCTCGGCCATTTCGAGGGCCGTGGCCGTGGTGTCGAAGATCAGGGTTTCGGTACTCATGTCACTGTCCGTTCAGCTTGGGCCGGATCGCGCGCAGGCGTCCGGGAAATGTCAGTAGGCGCCGCGTCCCGACAGGACGGCGGGGATGGTGAGGAAAAGCACGGCGAGGTCGCGCCGCAGGCTGACCGAGCCGGCATAGGCGATGTCCATCTCGACCATTTCGTCGAAGGAGACATCCGCCCGCCCCGAGACCTGCCAGACCCCGGTGATGCCGGGCACGGCCTTCAGTCGTCCGAGCGCGCGGCCCGGGTAGGCGGCCACCTCGGCCGGCAAGGCGGGCCGGGGGCCCACGAGCGACATCTCGCCCTTCAGCACGTTGAAGAGCTGCGGCAGTTCGTCGATGGAGTAGCGCCGGATGATCCGCCCAACGGGCGTGATGCGCGGATCGTTCTTCTGCTTGAAGCAGACGCCGGTGCGATCCGACTGCGCGAGAAGCTCTGCCCGACGCGCTTCTGCGTCGCGGTACATCGAGCGGAACTTGATCATGCCGAAGGTCTTGCCGTTCAGCCCGACGCGCGTCTGCACGAAGAAGACCGGGCCGGGGCTGTTCAGCTTCACCGCCAGCGCGGTGGCCAGCATCAGGGGCGACAGGAAGAGGATCGCCAGTGCGGAGACGGCGATGTCCAGCATCCGCTTGCCGGCGGGGATCGCCGAGCGGTCGTGACGGTCCGCCGTCGCGGTCTGGGCAAGCGCCGTCTCGTTCGTCGAAATCATGGTCATGGAAGGTGTCTCTCGAGCAGAAGGGAAAAGGAGGGGGCGGTGGATCAGGTGCGGACAGCGAGCCAGGGGTCGCCGGGCAGGGCGTGGCGCATCACGGCGACGGCGCCGTTCCGGGGCAGGCTGTCGAGCCGCTCGACCTGTCCGAGGACGCTGCCGCGGCGGTCGGTCGGCTGCACGGCGAGCACGCCGACATCCGCGGCCGACAGCAGGAACTGGCACGAGAGCCGGTCCTGGAGGCTGCCGCCCGAGATGATGATCACGTCGAAGGCGCGCACGAGCCGGTCCAGGGCGGCGCGCACCATCGGCGCCGAGATGGCCCGGTCGTCGAGGCGGTCGGACGACCCTGCCGACAGCTCCCACAGGGCGGGCGCCTCGGTCGCCTCGGGCAGCGCGATGCGCTCGCCGCAGAGAAGGTCGCTCCAGCCGATCCCGTCCTCGCCCCCGGCGGACTGGCCCATGTCGGCCTCGATGAAGAGAACCTTCATCCGGGCGCGCGCGTAGCTTTCGGCCAGCGCCAGGGCGAGCTCCGAGGTCGGGCCGGTGCCGGCACGCACCACGGTGATGACGGGCGCCTTGCCCACCAGCCGCGGCCGGCGCAGCGGGTGCAGCTGAAGCTCGTTGCGCAGCCGGTCGGCGGCATCCGCGTCGGCGTCCCCGGCGGCCGAGACCTGCAGGACGGGCAGGCGATGCTCGACCGGGGTCAGCGTCTCGGCGAAGCGCAGGCGGCGCTCGGTCAGGCCCAGGATCAGCGCGATCAGCAGGGCCAGCGCCCCGCCGCCCGCGACACCGCCCGCGGCCAGCATCTTGCGGCTGTCATCGGCCGGATCGACCGGCTGAGAGGGGGGCGACATCAGCACCGTGAAGCCGGGCAAGGCGCGGCCCGATTCGAGCCGGATCACCTCGAGCGCGCGGCGGGTCTCGTCCAGCAGTTCCTCGGCCGCGGCGATCTCCTGCTCGACCCGGTCCAGGTCGATCCGGCGGCGGTTCAGGTCGCGCGCCTCGGCGCGTGCGTTTTCAAGCTGGGTCGCGATCCGGTCGCGCAGGGACCGGATCTCGGCGATGCTCTGCTCGCCGCCCTGGCTGGGCGCGTCGGTCAGCGCGCCGGTCTGGGCCAGCACGCGGATCTGCTCGCGCCGGTCTTCCAGCGCGCTCTCGACGACGGCGATCTCCTCGACCAGCGTGCGCTCGCGCTGTTCGAAACGCGGGTTGGTGCGATCGGCGAAATCGACGCGCAGCGCCGCCAGCTCGCCGAGAAGCCGGGCGCGTTCCGTGCCGAGCGCCCCGATGATGTCGTCAAGCAGGGTAGCGCGCATGATTTCCTGGTCGGCACCATCGACCGAGGTGCTGCCGGTGTTCGTCTCCAGCGCTGCGAGCGAGGTCTCGATCTCGCCAAGCCGGATGGCCAGCGCGTCGATCTGGGCGATCTTCTCGACATGCGCGCGGGAGATGGCACTCATGCCGAACTCGCCACCGATCTGGAGCTGGTCGGCGCGCAGGTCGGTCAGCCGCGCGACAAGCTCTTCCTCGCGGTCGTGCAGCTCGGCCAGGCGCACCTCGGACCGCGCATCCTCGGCCTCGAGATTGAGCGCGAGATAGGCGCCCACGACGGCCTCGAGTTTCTGCGCCGCGAAGCCGGGGTCGCGGCTACGGGTGGTCAGAACGATCAGGCTGTCCGACCGCCGGATCTCGATCGAGCCGGTCAGGTCCGGCACCGACAGTCCGGCGGCCAGCTCGGGCCGCATGCCCGCCAGCGTCTCGACCGCGCGCGACATCACCGGATGCGAGGCGACATAGGTGGTCTCGGCGCGCACGAAGCTGTCGAAGGTGCGCAGCACGCTGTCGTCGCCGGTGGCATAGAGGATGTTCGACTCCTGCGGAAAGACGCGCAGGATCGCCTGGCTCTCGTAAAGCTGGACGCCGGACAGGTAGCCGCCCGCGCCCATCAGCGCGCCCAGCACGAGGGCACCGCCGATGGTCGCCTTCCAGCGGCCGCGCATGGCGCGAACGACACCGGCGATCGGGTTCGGCTCGGGCGCGTCGGGCAGGGCGGCGGCGGCCTCGGGCGCCTCCTCGAGGGGGAGGGGGGTGGCGACGGCGGTCATCGTCTCAGCCCTCCACGCGCGTGGTCAGGTCGCGTTCCCAACGCGGCGCGGCGCCCGTGCGGTCCCGCATGAGCGACACCCGCACCCAGACCGAAACGCCAAGGAACACCGCGACGGGCCAGAGGTTGGCCGGTGCGCCGAGCGCACGGAGGATCATCGTCCGGCCGCTGCCGCGCTCGGGGCTCGCCTTGCCCATCCGTGCGACCTCGCGCGCGCCGCGCAGGCTGCGACGGCGCACCCGGACGAGGCTCGCCAGCGTCCGCGGCGCCCGCGCCACGAAGCGGCACCCGGCGACGAAGGCGATCTCGGTGGGTGCGAAGCTGCGGCGGATGAACTCGTCATCGGCGGTGATCTCGGGCAAGGGGAAGACCCGCGCCGCGCCCTCGGGCGACAGCGCGAAAAGGCCGCCGAACTTGCCGCGGGCGAAATAGGGGTTGGTGCGCCAGCCCTGGTAGAAGACCCGAACCGCGGGCGAGACGCCCGAGGTGTCGACGTCCATCTGGCCGCAGGCGGCCAGCGCGCGGCCCTCGGCCAGCGGCGCGATCAGGGCCGCGACGGCCTCGGCGGTCACGTCGAGATCGGCGTCGAGGCAGACGACGGGCGCCCCCGTCGCGGCCGCTTCGTAACCGAGGTTCAGGGCATGGCATTTGCCGGCCCGGTCGGTCTCGATCACCACCGCCTGCGGCAGCGCCGCGCGGGCGCGGGCGGCGGTGGCATCGGTGCAGCCATTGGCGATGACCACGACCCGCACCTGGTCCAGCGGAAGCCCGCGCGACAGGTACCAAAGGGTGCGGCCGATGACCTCTGCCTCGTCATGGGCGGGGATCAGGATGGTGGCGCGGGTCATGCCGAGGCTCCCCCGCGCGGCGTGCGGTTCCAGACGAAATCGCGCACGGCGTCGATCAGGGGGGCCAGCGCCTCTCCGCCCGGCCCGATCCGGCTTGCCGGGCTCTCGAAGCCCCGCGCGAGCGCCGTGTCCAGCGCGGCGTGGAGGGCCTCGCCATCCTCGACGACGGTCACGTTCGACAGCCGCGCCATCTCGACCGCGGTGTCCTGCTGGTGGTCGTTGCGATGCTCGGCGAACTTGGCGCGCCGCGGCATCAGGATCACGGGCTTGCCGAGTTCGGCGGCCATCAGGATGCTGCCCATGCCGGCATGGGACACCACCAGCTTCGCGGCCTTCAGGCGGGTGCGGAAATCGCTCTGGCTGAGATGGGCGACGGTCTCGATATGGCGCAGGCGCTTCCGGCTCTCGCCGCACTGGGCGAAGACCGGAACGCCGTGGTTCAGGGCGGCCCAGCTGTCGAGGCCGAGCAACAGGCGGTCGAAGGGCAGCTGCGTGCCCACGGTCGCGAAGATCATGATGGGTGTCCCGGTATGCGAGAGAGGGTCAGAGGACGGCGCCGCGGTATTCCGCACCCGACAGTTCGGCCACGCGCGGCCATTGCGAGAGCACGCGGTCGGCCACGCCGAGCGCCAGGCGCGCCGAGATCGACAGCTCGCGCGCGTTGGCGATCGAATCGATGAACATGGTCCGCGCTCCCAGGACCCGCGCCAGCCGGATGGCGAGAAAGCCGCCCGCGGCCCCGGTCGAGATGACCACGTCGGGCCGCACGCGCAGCACGATCCAGGCCAGCCGCACAAGGCACAGCATCAACCGCAGCGGCGTGTCCTTGTTGGCATCGGGGTAGACATGGACGCGGCCCGCTTTCGTCGCCTCGGCGGCGCTCGGATCGGTCGTCGCGTAATGCACCTCGGCCCCGTCGAAGGCCGCGCTCAGGCGCTGAAGCTGCACCCAGTGACCGCCGCCCGAAGAGACGGCGAGAAGGACGGGGCGGGCGCGGGAGGCAGTGAACATGGTTTGGTGTTCCGGGAGTCGGTTGCGGTTTTCGCAACTTGGTTAACCCGTATTAACCAATTGATGTTACATCGCAAAAAGCGAGGCGAAGGGCGATCTTGGAGAGGGTCCCCTATCCTTTCGGATGGGTCGTGCGCCCGGTCGGATGGTCCGTGATCTCCTTGTAGAGCTCGACCATCCGTTCGGCCTTGGCCGACCACAATCCCTCGCGCAGGACCTTCGCCCGCGCGCCGTTCCCAAGCGCCGCGCGCTCCTCGGGACGGGCCGCCATGCGGCGCAGCGCGGCGGCGATGTCGGCGGCGAATGCCGAGGGCTCCGTGACCGGCACCTTGATGCCGGACGCCGCGTCGATGATCGAGGACGGGCCGCCCCTGTCGGCCGTGATCACCGGCAACCCGTGGCGCATCGCCTCGTAGAGAACGCCGCCCGCCGGCTCCCGGAAGGACGGGAAGCAGAACAGGTCATGGCTCTCGTAGAGCGCCTCGACCTCGGCCCTCGGGACCCGGCCGAGGAAACGGACGCGGTCGGCCACTCCGAGCGTCTCCGCCTCGGCGCGGCAGAGGTCCAGCTCTTCGCCGGCGCCCGCGCTGGTGAGCGTGACGCCCGGAAGGTCCGGCAGGAGCGCCAGCGCGCGGATGACATCGCGCAGCCCCTTGGTGCGCACCGCGCGCCCGACATGCAGCACCCGGAGGCGTCCGGCCTCCATCTGCGGGGTGCGCGCGGGCGCCACGCCATCGACGCCCAGCTCCAGCACGCTTTCGAACCGCGTCAGGGGCACCGCCCCCAGCACGTCCTTCACGTAGGGCGCGACGCCCAGGATGCAGGCCGCGCGGGCATAGCTTGCCCTGAGCCACGGATCGAGGCGGAACCTCGTCGCGTCGAGCGCGCGCAGCCGGGTGAAAAGGGGGGCGCTCCCCGCTTCGGCCCGGAAAGCCTCGGGCGTGTCGAGCGCGCCGCCGAGCGGACCGATGATGTAGGGCGTGGCGAAATGCCGAAGCGGCGAGGGGTAGCGCGCGGCCTGCGGCATGAGCTGGTGGGCGATGTCGAAGCGCTCGCCCCGTGTCTCTGCCGCCGCGATCCAGCGACGGACATGGCCCGCGAAGACCGGCCAGGCCGGTTTCAGCATGGCGTTCAGCCGCTCGCGCCTGAGCGCCCAGGCGGGCTCGGGCCAGGTCACGACACGCGCACCGGGGAGTTGCCCCGCGACCTCGGCGCGGCCGGGCCGCTGGAAGCAGAGCACCGTCAGCTCGACCCGCCCGGCCAGCGCCTCGGCCCATTTGAAGGCCATCAGCGCCTCGCCGACATCGGTGCCATCGACGTTCGGGGCGACGAGCAGAACCTTCATGCCCCGGCACCCCGCGCCGGCCATGCCTTCGGCAGGTCGGCGACCACGGCGCGGAAATGCCTTGCGCGCGGGCCCGCGCCAGGGTTGCCCACCAGCGCCAGCCCCGTCCACAGCACTGCGCGCGAGGCGTTGTGCGCGGCCAGGATCGCGAAACAGGCCAACCCCGCGACCAGCCCGCCATGCTTGCGGTGCAGCCGCGTGGTGCCCTCGGTCATCAGCACGTCGCGCCGGTGGTTCAACCTGCCCACCGCGCCGCCGCCGAAATGGGTGACCGACGGCATCGGCACGAAGACCAGCTCCCACCCCGCACGCGCGAAGCGGTGGCACCAGTCTGTCTCTTCGCCGTAGAAGAAGAACGCCTCGTCCAGCAGGCCCACTTCGTCCATCGCCGCGCGGCGGACGAACATGGCCGCCCCCGAGATGACCTCGACGCGCGCTTCGGTCGTCCGGTCCCAGCCGGTCATCCGGTAGCTGTCCAGGCGGCGGATCCGGGTCAGGCCCAGCGTCTGCATGGCAAGGTGTTTCAGCGACGGAAAGGCCGAGGAAGACGGCTGCACCGTCCCGTCCGCGTTCAGCACGCGCGGCCCCATCACGCCCACCGCGGGATGCGCGTCCATCCAGGCGACCGCGCGCGGCAGCACGTCGCCATGCACCAGCGTGTCGGTGTTCAGGAGCATGACATGTCGCCCCCGCGCCACCCGGAGCGCCACGTTGTTGCCCCCCGCGAAGCCCAGGTTCCGCCCGGTCTCGATCAGCTGCACCTCCGGGAACTCGGCCCGAAGCATCGCGACCGATCCGTCGGACGAGGCGTTGTCGACGACGATCACCTCGGCCGCGAGTGGCCCGAGCCCGGCGAAGACGCTGTGCAGGCAATCGCGCAGCAGCGCCTCGGTGTTCCAGTTCACGATGACGATGGAGAGGTCCATGGGAAAGGGTCCTTGCCGGAAAACGATCTCAGAAAAGGCGGGCGGGCTGCAGGAGCCGGGCGGGGGCACCGGGACGGGCCCGGCCGCCTTGCGCCCTGCGGGCGGTCCCCGGCGTCGCATCGAGCAGCCAGGTGCCGGCGCCGATCAGGAACAGGAACAGCACGAAAAGCGCGTTCCACAGGTGCACCGTGGCCGCGGCGACGGTGATCCCGAAAAGCGTGAAGGCCCAGGCATGGCGCGCGCGCCGCCATTCGTCGGGCAGGCCCTTGCGCTGGCCCGCCGCCCAGATCAGCCCCAGGAGCAGGCCGACCAGCAGGAAGAACGCGGGCAAACCGTAGCGCACCGCGGTCACAAGCCAGAAATTGTCCATGCTGTCCGACATCCACGAGGGCCTCACCCAGTCGCCCAGCCCGATGCCGAAGATCGGGTGACGGGCGACCTCGGCGGTACCGTATTCGAAGATCAGGATGCGGTTGTAGGCCGATTGCCGCGAGAAGGTGAAATTGTTGACGAAGACGTGGAAGGGCGTCTTGGTCGAGAACAGGTCGATCGCGATGTACATCAGCGCGAACATCGTGAAGAGCGCGGCCCAGCGGCCCTGGATCTTGCCGAGCACGCGCTGCCACGCGGCCACGAAGCCCTGCATCATCAGGACCACGTAAGGGCCGCCCGAGGCCGACATGAAGGTCGCCAGCCCGACGCCCGCCACCTTCGCCATCCCGCGCGCGTTCATCAGCCGCGCCTCGGCGATCACGAAATAGGCCAGCGAGAAGGCCGCCGCCGAGAAGACGCCGTAGAGGATCGGGTGGTCGAAGGGCCCGAAGGTGCGCTCCAGCCCCATCCGCTGCTCGATATAGGGCGCCATCGGGCCGCCGAGCGCGCCCGAGATCGTGTCGTGCAGGATATGGACCGAGGTCAGCGCCTCGGGGATCGTGAAGATCAGCGTGCCGAGCACCAGCCCGACATAGAGCCTCGCCACGGCGGCGAAATCCTCGTAGCCGCGGATGTAGACGCGGGCGAGCAGGTAGGCGCCCGCGAATTCCACGATGTAGATGCCGCCCGACTCGATGCCTTGCGCCACGCCGCCCCAGTTGATCAGCGCGAGAAGCGCCCAGGCGCAATGGGCGAAGACCAGCATGTCGAAGATGTGGATGCGCCCGGCCCGCCCGGACAGAAGCTGGACCAGCATCGGCAGGAACATCACGATCAGCACCACCCGGTAGGCCGACAGGCGCAGGCCGCCCAGGTTCACCGACACGGCGGTCGGCAGCATCATCGCGACGAAGAACAGCGCCACCGCGACGGGCACGCCGAAGATGCGCTTGACCTTTGCGGGCGCGGGGGCGGTGGTGGCGCTCATGGCTTACACCGTGACCATGCGGCGGGACAGGGCGGGCCGCTCGACCAGGTGCCAGCTTGCGAGGGCGAAAGGCAGCGTGGCGGCGAGGCTGGTCGCGGCCAGGGCGATCGGACCGATGCCGGGAGCCAGGTGGACGATGACCTGCGCCACCGGCCAGCCGTAGATGTAGACCCCGTAGGAGATGTCGCCCGGCAGGCGCAGGGCGGGGGCCCTCAGCGACAGGCTCAGCGCCGCGTAGCCGAGCGCCGCCACGGCCAGCGGCCAGGGCGCCAGCACGACGAACGGAAGGACGGCCAGGGCCAGGCCGGTCGACAGGGGCACCCGGTCGCGCAGGGCATGCGCGGCCATGCCAAGCGCGAAGGCCGCGAAAAGCGGCGCGAAGGTTCCGGCGCGGCCGGGCAGCGCCTCGGCGAAGAGCGCGGCCAGCGCAGAGACGGCCAGCAGGGTCACGGCCGCAACCGGACGGCGCGTGCCGCCCAAGGCTGCGAAGACGAAACAGACCGCGTAGGCGGTGACCTCGTGGAACAGGCTCCAGAGCGGGCCGTTCAGGACCTCTGCATAGGGGTTCGCCGCGAAGGCGCCCGTCAGCCTGTGTTCGATCGACACGAGGGTGAGCGCGCGCAGGAACCACGCCGCCGCCTCGGTCGGCCCGGCGACCGCGCCACTTGCATAGGCCAGTCCCAGCGTGACCAGCAGGGCCGCGCCCAGCCCCGGCATGATCCGGCGCGCGCGGGCGGCCCAGAAGGCGC
>WVSO01000094.1 GCA_015689745.1 Rhodobacterales bacterium HKCCSP123
GTCTGGCGCGCGACGGGCCGGCCCCTCAGCGCCTGGCAGGACGAGACGGCACCGCCCGACCTGCCGCTTGCGCGCGCCGTGCCGCTGGTGATCGACGCCGACCGCGACTGGCTGAACGCCCGCATCTCGCTGCGCTTCGACCACATGCTGCGGGAAGGCGCGCTCGAGGAGGCGCGCGCCAACCTGCCCCGCTGGGGCCGCGCGGGCGGCGCGAAGAAGGCGATCGGGGCACCCGAACTGGTCGCGCATCTGAAGGGCGAGGTCACGCTCGAGGACGCGCGCGAGGCCGCGATCATCGCCTCGCGGCAATATGCCAAGCGGCAACGCACCTGGTTCCGCGCCCGGATGGGCGGCTGGACGTCCGTCGCGATGCCCTGACGCGGCGGGCGCTTGCATATTTCGAACCTGCGCCGCAGCTTGGACGCATGGCCGAGTCACCCCGATCCTTCAGTGTCCTGTCGCTGGGCAAGCTGCGCATGCAGGAAACCTGGCGCCTCGAGCACCTGCACAGCCAGCCGCGCCACAGGCTCTACTGGGTCACGCGCGGACAGGGCCGCGTCACGGTCAACTGCATCACCCGCGGCTACGGGCCCAATACCGCGATCTTCGTGCCCTCGGGCGCGCAGATGGCGCTCGAATTGCCCAGCCAGCTGCAGGGGCTCGAGCTCTGCCTGCCGCCCGAGGCCGACCTGTACCTGCCCCAGGCGCCCTTTCATCTCCGCATCTCGAACATCGAGGCGCAGGCGAGCCTCACCAGCCATGTCGAGAAGATCGAGCGGGAACTGGCGGCCCGCGCTCCGGCGATGGAGCGCGCCCTGACCGGGTACGGCCTGCTCGTCTCGGCCTGGATGCAGCGCGAGCTTGCGCGGGCCGAAGGGTCGATCCTTCGCGAACGGACGCACCGGCTCGTGGAGCTTTACGCCGAGAAGATGGAGGCGCAGTTCCGGTCGGGGCGCGGCGTGGCCGATTATGCCGAGGCGCTGCAGGTCACGCCCACGCACCTGTCACGGGTCTGCAGGGACGCGGCCGGCCGCCCGGCCCATGCGCTTCTTGTCGAACGCATCATGCACGAGGCGCGCCGGCTGCTGCGCGACACCGACATGACGGGCCGTGAAATCGCGGAAACGCTCGGGTTTTCCTCGGCGGCCTATTTCACGCGCGCCTTCCAGCAGGCCACGTCACACACCCCCAGCGAGTTCCGCGCGGCGCCGCGTCGCTTCTGACGTGTGTCCGAAAAAAAAGGCGGAAAAGGGTTGCGAGCGACCTCGGTGTCGTTTTTGTTTGGGGTCCATGTCGCAAAAGAACAAAAACGCTTCGCAACCCGCGATTGACGAGCCTCGAAATCTGCTGACGACTTAGGCGTGGAGCCTGACGATCGCTCGCAAAGAGCACCGGCACGCCGGAACGAGACAACAGCAGGACAAGCAACACCACAGGGAGACGAGTTATGTTGCCTACCACCAACCAGCATCTTGAGACCCATCCGGTCGCCGAGATGTACGCCGACGAGTACAAGAGCGGCCAGTTGAGCCGCCGCGAATTCCTCGTGCGGTCGACCGCGCTCGGCGTGTCCGCCGCCGCGGCCTATTCGATGATCGGCCTCAGCCCGGCCCTGGCCGATGCCCACATGGTCACCCCGCCGATGGGCGGCAGCCTGCGCATCCAGATGGAAGTGCGCGCGCTGAAGGACCCGCGGACCTATGACTGGTCGCAGATGGCCAACGTGTCGCGCGGCATCCTTGAGTATCTCGTCGAAAGCCGCGCCGACGGCACCTTCGCCGGCGTCCTGCTCGAGGGCTGGGAAGCCAACGAAGACGCCTCGCAATACACGCTGCGCGTGCGCCAGGGCGTGAAGTTCAACAATGGCGACGACTTCACCGCCGAAGACGTGGCCGCCAATTTCCGCGGCTGGTGCGACGCCACGGTCGAGGGCAACTCGATGGCCGCCCGCATGGGCGCGCTGGTCGACCCCGAGACCAACCAGGCGCGTGAAGGCGGCATCGAGGTCGTGGATGACCACACCGTCGTTATCACCTACCCCGGCTCGGACATCACGCTGATCGCCGGCATCGCCGACTACCCGTCGGCCGTGCAGTACCGTGACCTGATCGGCACCAACGTGCTGGATCACGGCGTGGGCACCGGCGCCTACCGCGTCACCGATTACGAGGTCGGCGTCTCGGCCCGTCTCGAGAAGAACCCCGACCACGAGTACTGGGGCACGGCCTATCTCGACGAGGTGGTCTTCATCGACCTCGGCCAGGACCCCGCCGCGTGGTTCGCGGGCGCGGAAGCGGGCGAGTTCGACATGACCTACGAGACCGTCGGCGAATTCGTCGACCTGTTCTCGGCGATCGGCTGGACCCAGTCGGAGGTGGTGACCGCCGCGACCGTCGTGATCCGTCCGAACCAGAACAACGCGCCCTACGACAACGTCATGGTGCGAAAGGCGATCCAGCTTGCCGTCGATCCGCAGGTCTGCCTCGACCTTGGCATCAACGGCCAGGGCATCGTGGCCGAGCATCACCACGTCTGCCCGATCCACCCGGAATACGCGGAGCTTACGCCGCTGACCGTGGACAAGGACGCCGCCGCGGCCATGCTGGCCGAGTCGGGCCATGCCGACCATGTCTTCGAGATCGTGTCGATCGACGACGACTACCGCCGCAACACCACCGACGCGGTGGCCGCCCAGCTGCGCGACGCGGGCTTCACCGTCGAGCGCACGGTCATCCCCGGTTCGACCTTCTGGAACGACTGGACGACCTACCCGTTCTCCTCGACCAACTGGAACCACCGCGAGCTGGGCGTGATCGTCCTGAACCTCGCGTACCGGTCCGGCGTGGCCTGGAACGAGTTCGGCTACGCGAACCCCGAGTTCGACGCGCTGCTCGACCAGGCGAACGGGATCGCGGACGCCGATGCGCGCCGCGAGATCATGGCGCAGATCCAGCAGATCCTTCAGGACGACGCCGTCACGCTCCAGCCCTACTGGCGCTCGCTGTTCCGCCACTATCGCGAGGGTGTCCTGAACGCCGAGATGCATCCGAAGTTCGAGGTCAACATCCACTACCTCGGCGTCGAAGCCTGATCGACGCAAGCGGCGGCCCGGCCGGTTCCGGGCCGCCGTTCCCCCGGACAGGGCCAGGCCCTGCCGGACCTGCCCGACGCCCGCGACAGAACGGGCCATGCCATGCCGCACCGGCACAGCTCAACCGACAGGGGATATCATGGCTTTCTTCATCCTGCGCCGCGTCGGCGTGATGGCCCTCACGGCCCTCTGCCTGACCTTCGTGGTCTTCTTCCTCACCAATCTCTACCCCAACCTGGAAAAGCTCGCGAAGACGCAGGGCAATGCCCGCATGACCGATGCCGAGGTCGCCAGCTGGATCGACCGCAACGGCTACGGCGGCCCGATGATCCTGCGCTACGGCGAGTGGCTGGGCGTCGTGCCCGGCTGGCTGCGCGAGGACCCGGTGAACGGCGAATGGCGCGGGCGCTGCCTCGAGCGCGGCCAGACGCCGGAGGAGGCCCCGCGCTACTGCGGCCTGCTGCAGGGCGACCTCGGCTTTTCCACCGTCTCGGATGACGAGGTCGCCAATATCATCGGCGGGCGATTGCAGCTGACCGGCATCCTGATGTTCTGGGCCTTTGCCGTGATGGTGCCCTCCGCGCTGCTGGTGGGCGTGCTGGCGGGGATGAAGGAGGGCAGCCGGATGGACCGAAGCCTGTCGACGCTCGCCATCGGGTCGACCGCGACGCCGGAATACGTCTCGGGCGTGATCTTCATCGTCCTTCTCGCCTCCTCGACCGCGGGGCTCTCGCCGATCCTGAGCGAGCTGGGATGGATCGACGGGCGCACGCTGTTCCTCGGCTCGGCGCGCTCGGCGATGGAGGACGGCATCAACTTCTGGAACTTCACCCTGCCGGTGATGACCATCGCGCTTTACGGCATGGGCTACATCGCGCGGATGACGCGGGCCTCGATGGCCGAGGTGATGACCGCGCAATACATCCGCACCGCGCGGCTCAAGGGTGTGAGCTTCCGCAACATCGTGCTGAAACACGCGCTGAGAAACGCGCTGATCGCCCCCTTCACCGTCATCATGCTGCAGTTCCCCTGGCTGCTGACCGGCGTGGTGATCGTGGAGACGCTCTTCAACTACAACGGCTTCGGCTGGACGCTGGTGCAGGCCGCCTCGAACAACGACATCGAGCTGCTTCTGGCTTGTTCCATCGTCGCCGTCTTCGTCGTGCTGGTCACGCAGCTCATATCCGACATCGGGTATGTGTTCCTGAACCCGCGCATCCGCATTTCCTGAGGGAGGACCGGATATGGAACCCTTGACCTGGTCCGGCGACCTCGGCGCCTTCCTCAACCCCCTGATGCTGGCCGCCCTGGCCGTCTTCGTCGCCGGCTTCGCGGCCAACTTCCTGATGACCCTCGCGGGCATCCGGGCGGGCGAGATGGTGGTCAACCCCGACCACACGCTCAGTGTCCGGCGCACGCCGGTGGACTACGCGCTGATGGCGATGAAATACGCGGTGCTTCTGTTCGTCCTCTGCTGCGTCGGCTACATCCTGGGCGGCGCCCTGCTCGCCTCACCCGAGACCTCGGGCATCCTCGGCGGCATGGCGGCGCGCCTCACGCCCGTCTGGATCGCGCTCGTGATCCTTTTCGCGCTCTCGATCACCTTCAAGCGCAAGCTCGGCCTTTACGGCAAGCTCTTCGACAGCCCGATCGGGATGATCGGCTTCGGCCTCGTGATGTTCTGGATCTTCACCGCGCTCTTCGCGGGGATGGTCGCCACCCACGGGCCGATCGACGTGATCTCCCAGATGCGCAACGAACTGCCTGGCTCGCCCCTGCCCTCGCCCGAGGACGGGCAATACACCTGGTACCTTCTGGGCGGCGACAACCTTGGCCGCGACGTGTTCAGCCGGATGGTCTACGGCTCTTTCGAGGTTCTGAAGATCGCGCCCCTTGCCACGCTCTTCGCCTTCATGGTCGGCATCACGCTGGGCCTTCCCGCGGGCTATTACGGCGGCAGGCTCGACACGGTCATCACCTTCATCGCCAACCTCGTGCTGGCCTTCCCGGTGATCCTGCTGTTCTACCTGCTGGTGACGCCCGAGATCGTGGCCGCCGGCGTTCCGAACTACCTGTCGCTGGTCCTGTTCATCTTCCCGCTGCTGTTCCTCGTGGTGCTCTTCAACTCGCGCTACCGGACGCAGCCGCCGGTGCGCAACGTCATCGTCTCGGTCGTGCTGGTGGCGGGCGGGCTGGCCTATCTCTCGCTCATCTCGGATGCCTCGGACCCGGATCTGCCGATCCTCTTCCGGCTCTGGCCCGAGGCGCTGGACCTCTTCGACATTCCCGGCAACCTGCTGATCGTCTTCGTCTCGGTCGTCTTCGTGAACTCGCCCACGGTCTTCCGCATCGTCCGCGGCATCGTGCTGGACATCAAGACGCGCGACTACGTCGCCGCCGGCCAGACCCGCGGCGAAGGCCCCTGGTACATCATGCTGTGGGAAATCCTGCCGAACGCACGCGGACCCCTGATCGTCGATTTCTGCCTGAGGATCGGCTACACCACGATCCTTCTGGGAACGCTCGGCTTCTTCGGCCTCGGCGTCTCGCCGGAAAGCCCTGACTGGGGATCGACCATCAACGAGGGCCGCCGCCTCCTGACGATCTACCCCCACCCGGCGCTCCCGCCCGCCCTGGCCCTCATGAGCCTCGTGCTCGGCCTCAACCTGCTGGCCGACGGCCTGCGCGAAGAAAGCCTGAAGGACTGACGCCATGCTGGACCAATCCCCCGACGCTTCCCAGGTTGTCCCCGAGACCTACGACGGCCCGATCCTCGAGATCGAGAACCTCTCGATTTCCTTCTTCACGCGCCTGCGGGAAATCCCCGCCGTGATGGATTTCTCCACCCGGGTCATGCCCGGCGAGGCCATGGGCCTTGTGGGCGAAAGCGGTTGTGGCAAGTCCACCGTGGCGCTTGGCGTGATGCAGGACCTTGGCGTGAACGGCCGCATCGTCGGCGGATCGATCAAGTACAAGGGCCGCGACCTGAACGAGATGAGCCAGGAGGAATTGCGCGCGATCCGCGGCAAGGAAATCGCGATGATCTACCAGGAGCCGATGGCCTCGCTGAACCCGGCGATGCGGATCGGCCGGCAGCTCATGGAAGTGCCCATGATCCACGAGGGCGTCTCCGAGGCCGAGGCCTACAAGCGCGCCCTCGAGGTCGTCAGCGACGTGCGCCTGCCCGACCCCGAGCGGATGCTGCGCTCCTACCCCCACCAGCTTTCGGGCGGCCAGCAGCAGCGCATCGTCATCGCCATGGCGCTGATGTCGAAACCCTCGCTCCTGATCCTCGACGAGCCCACCACTGCGCTTGACGTGACGGTCGAGGCGGCGGTCGTCGACCTGGTGAAGGACCTCGGCCGGAAATACGGCACCTCGATGCTCTTCATCAGCCACAACCTTGGCCTCGTGCTGGAGACCTGCGACCGGCTCTGCGTGATGTATTCCGGCGAGGCGGTCGAGACCGGCTCGATCACCGATGTCTTCGACAAGATGCAGCACCCCTACACCCAGGCGCTCTTCCGCTCGATCCCCTTGCCGGGGGCCGACAAGAACCAGCGCCCCCTCGTGGCGATCCCGGGCAACTTCCCCCTGCCCCACGAACGCCCCTCGGGCTGCAACTTCGGCCCGCGCTGCGACTACTACCAGTCGGGCCGCTGCAACGCGCAGGACATCCCGATGTTCGACGTGCCCGGCAACGAGCGCCACCAGACCCGCTGCCTCCGGTTCGAGGAGATCGACTGGAACGCGCCCATCGCGGCGGCCGTCCAGCAGAAAAGCGCCGAGAAGGGCGACGTGGTCCTGCGCGTCGACAACCTCAAGAAATACTACGAGGTCGCGGCCAGCGCGCTCTTCGGCGGCGGCGACACCCGCGTGGTCAAGGCCAACGAGACGCTCAGCTTCGAGGCGCGCGAGTCCGAAACGCTGGCCATCGTGGGCGAGTCGGGCTGCGGCAAGTCCACGCTCGCCAAGGTGCTGATGGGGCTGGAAACCGCGACTGACGGGCATGTCTTCCTCGACAACATGGCGATCGAGGGCACCCCCATCGAGGAGCGCGAGACCAACACCGTCTCGTCGATCCAGATGGTGTTCCAGAACCCGTTCGACACGCTCAACCCCTCGATGACCGTGGGCCGCCAGATCATCCGCGCGCTCGAGGTCTTCGGCATCGGCAAGACCGACGGCGAGCGGCGCGAGCGGATGCTGGAACTGCTCGACCTCGTGAAACTGCCCCGCGCCTTCGCCGACCGCATGCCGCGGCAATTGTCGGGCGGGCAGAAGCAGCGCGTCGGCATCGCGCGCGCCTTTGCGGGCGGGGCGCGGATCGTGGTGGCGGATGAACCCGTCTCGGCGCTCGACGTCAGCGTGCAGGCCGCCGTCACCGACCTGTTGATGGAGATCCAGCGCACCGAGAAGACGACGCTTCTGTTCATCTCCCACGACCTCAGCATCGTGCGTTACCTGAGCGACCGGGTGATGGTGATGTACCTCGGCCACGTGGTCGAGATCGGCGAGACCAACCAGGTCTTCAGCCCGCCCTACCACCCCTATACCGAGGCGCTTCTGTCGGCGGTGCCGATCGCCGACACCAAGGTCACGAAAAAACACATCGTCCTGGAGGGCGACATCCCCTCGGCGATGAACCCGCCGCCGGGCTGCCCGTTCCAGACGCGCTGCCGCTGGAAATCCGAGGTGCCGGGCGGCAAGTGCGAAACGGAAGTGCCGCCGATGGTCACCCTCGCCGAGGGTCACCAGATCAAGTGTCACCTCGCCCGCGACATCCTCGAACGGATGGAGCCCGTCATCACCATCGACGCGGCGGAATGACGGGCTGCGGCGCCCGGGGCACGCCGCGCAAAACCGGGAACCGGGCTTGCGCAACGTGCCCCGCCAAGACGATCTAGGGCACCTCGTGCCCGAGCGCCGCGGTGTAGATCTCGAACCAGCTCTGCCGGTCGAGCGTGACCTTCAGCGCGTCGCCCAGCCCCTTGATCCGGCGCAGGTTGTTGGTGCCCATCACCGGCAAGATCAGCGCCGGGTGCCGCAGGAGCCAGGCGACCGCGACCGCCTCCGGCCCCACCCCGGCCTCCTGCGCCACGCGGGTCAGCACCTCGCGCACCGCGGCACCCTCCTCGCCGAAAAGCCGCCCGCCCGCCAGCGGCGACCAGGCCATGATCGGCACGGCTTTCTCCTGCATCCATGCAACCTCGCCATCGGTCAGCGGTGCGTGATGCATGACCGACAGTTCGACCTGGTTGGTCGCGAGCGGCGTCTCCATCGCCGATTGCAGCAGCGACCAGTCGTGCCGCTTGAAGTTCGACACGCCGACCGCGCGCACCTTGCCCGCGGCGACCAGCGTATCGAGGGCAAGGCCCGTTTCTTCGTGGTGTATCAGCGGGTCGGGACGGTGTATCAACAGCAGATCGATCACCTCGATCCCCATCGCCGTCAGCGATTGCTCGACCGAGGCCGTGATGTGATGGGCCGAGGTGTCGTAGTATTTCACCCGCTTGTCCGCGTAGCGGCCCACCGGCGCGATGATGTCGCATTTCGTGACGATCTCGATCTTCTCGCGCAGACCGGGGCTGGCGCGCAGCGCATCGCCCAGGATCGCCTCGGCGGTGTAGCCGCCGTAGATATCGGCTTGGTCCATCGTCGTGATGCCCTGCGCCAGGCAGGCCTCGATCTTGGCCTGCACATGGGCGGGCGAGGTATCCTCGTCATCGCCAAGCCGCCACATGCCGTAGACGATGCGGCTGAATTCCAGCGGTCCGACCTTCACACGATCCATCAGCGTCTCTCCCCGATGCCAAGTGGCGTTGCCGGTGCGCCGGCCGGAACGCGCCCGTATTCATGCGGCAGCGAACAGGTCTTCAGTTCCGGCATCACCAGCCGCCCGAAATGCTCGCATTCGTCCATATGCGGATAGCCCGAGAAGATGAAGGCCCGGATGCCCATCTTGCGGTACGCCTCGATCTCGCTCAGCACCTGGTCGGCCGAGCCCACCAGCGCCGCCCCGCAGCCCGAGCGCGCGCGGCCCACGCCGGTCCACAGATGCGGCTCGACATAGCCGAACTTGTCCGCAAGTTCCCGCGCCTTGGCCTGGTGGCTGACGCCGAGCGAGCCTGAATCAAGCGCCCGCTCGCGGATCAGCTGGCCCAGCTCGTCGTTCAGCTTCGAGGTCAGAAGTTCCGCATACTCCCGCGCTTCCGCCTCGGTGTCGCGGACGATCATGTGAACGCGCAAGCCGTAGTCGAGCGTTCTGCCATATCTTTCCGCGACTTGATGGACGTCCTTCATCCGTTGCGCGAGCATCTCCTTCGGCTCGGGCCACATCAGGTAGACGTCGCAATGCTGCCCGCACAGCTCCAGCGCATCTGGGGAATAGCCCCCGAAATACAGAAGCGGTCCGCCGGTCTGGTAGGGCTTGGCCGGGTCGGTCGTCAGCCCTTTGAAATCATAGACCTGGCCGGCGTAGTTGATCTGATCTTGGGTCCAGGCCTGTTTCAGGATCTCCACCACCTCGCGGCTTCGCTGGTAGCGAAAGCTGCTCTCCGCTTTCTCGCCCGGAAAATCCGACGAGATGATGTTCACCGTCAGCCGACCCTCGAGCATGTGGTCGAGCGTCGCGATGGTGCGCGCCAGCATGATCGGCTGCATCTCGCCGCAGCGCACGGCGGCAAGGAAGTTGATCCGATCCGTGATCGGCGCGCAGCCCGCGACGAAACTCAGCGTGTCCTGCCCCACCTGGTAGGAGGACGGACACAGGATGTTGCGGAAGCCCTGCTTCTCTGCCTCCTTCACGATGCCCGAGCAATGCGCCCAGCTTGAGCGCAGCCGCCCGTCGGGCACGCCGAGAAACTCGTAATCATCCGAGCATAGCGCCGCGAACCAGCTGACTTCGCTGGCCTCCAGATCGGCGGAGGTGACGGGAACGACGGTCATGGATGCGGCCCTCCCAAGCCTTGTGACTGGACAAAGGCGTAGCGCGGCCGGCACACTGGATCAATGGTGTATCAATTTGCGCGTCACGGGGAGGAACGGCATGCGCGGTGCCCTGCCCAGCTACCTCAGGATCGCCGAAGCGCTGACCCGCGACATCGGCGCGGGGCTGCTCAGGCCCGGTGACAAGCTGCCGACCGAGCGCGCGCTCGCCGCGCAGCATGGCGTGACCGTGACGACGCTGCGCAAGGCGCTGGCCGTGCTGACCGAACGGGGGCTGCTGGAGCGTCGGCAGGGGTCGGGCAACTACATCCGTCCGGGCGACTGCACGCAGGGCACCTATGCGCTCTTCCGGCTGGAACGCCCCGAGGGCGGCGGATTGCCCACGGCCGAGCTGATCTCGCTGACCCGCCGCGACAAGCCCGCCGATCTGCCCGATCTCGGCTCGGACGCAGCCCAGGCGTGGAACATCCGCCGCCTGCGCTCGCTCGACCATCAGCCCGTCGCGGTGGAGGACATCTGGCTCGACGGGCGTTTCGACGGCGCGCTCACGCCCGAGCGGGTCTCGGAGTCGCTCTACCGCAGCTACCGCGAGCGTCTCGGCCTGCAGATCGCCCGCGCCGAGGATCGGCTGTCGGCGGGTGCCCTGCCCGGCTGGGCCGCCGCCCGGCTGGGTCTGCCCGAGGGCACGATGATGGGGCTTGCCCAGCGTCGCGCTTTCGATGCAGATGGGCGAATCGCGGAGGTCTCGACCACCTGGTTCGACCCCGCCCGCGCGGCCTATGTCGCGCGCATTCCGTGACGCGCAAGGGTTGGGAGGCCGCGCATGACACGATACGGCATCATCGGGTCCGGCATGATGGGGCAGGAGCATATCCGCAACATCGCCCTTCTGACCGGGGCCGAGGTCTCGGCCTTCGTGGAACCCGATCCGGGCATGGCGGCGGCGACGCAAGGGCTTGTGCCGATGGCCGCGAACTGCCCCGACATCCCCAGCCTGCTCGCGCGCAACGACGTGGACGCGCTGGTCATCGCCTCGCCCAACCACATGCATGTCGGCCAGTTGAAACAGGTGGCGGGCCTGCGCCCCCTGCCCGTTCTGGTGGAAAAGCCGCTTTACACCGACGAGGCACAGATCCCCGAGTTGCAGGAGATCATGAAGACCTATCCCGCCCCCATCTGGGTGGCGATGGAATACCGCTACATGCCCCCCGTCCAGAAATTCCGCGAGATGGTGGCAGAGGCCACCGGCGGCATCCGGATGCTCACGATCCGCGAGCACCGCTTTCCCTTCCTGACGAAGGTCGGCGACTGGAACCGCTTCAACCGCAACACCGGCGGCACGATGGTCGAGAAATGCTGCCACTTCTTCGACCTGATGCGCCTGATCCTCGAGGATGAACCGGTGCGCGTGATGGCCAGCGCCGGGCAGGCGGTGAACCACCTGGACGAGGCCTATGGCGGCGAGACGCCGGATATCTGGGACCACGGCTATGTCATCGTGGATTTCGCGCGCGGCGCGCGGGCGATGCTGGAGCTGTGCATGTTCGCCGAAGGCTCCCGCTACCAGGAGGAGATCAGCGCCGTCGGCCCCGCGGGCAAGATCGAGGCGCTGGTGCCGGGGCCCACGCGGTTCTGGAACTTCGACCACGGCCCCGCGCCGACGCCCAAGGTCGTGGTCAGCCCGCGCCACCCCGCCGGGCCGGTCGAGCACGAGGTGCCCGTCGACCGGCAGCTTCTGGCCGCAGGCGACCATAACGGGGCCACCTATTACCAGCACCAGCGGTTCCTCGAGGTGATCCGCCGCGGACGGCGCCCCGAGGTGACCTTGGCCGATGGCGCGAACGCGGTTCGGATGGGCCTCGCCGCGCAGGAGTCGGCACGCACCGGACAGGCGGTTTCGCTGGTCTGAACTTCGGCGTAGATTGCGCGCATGACATCCCGGATCGACATCGGCATCGACGGCGGCGGCACCGGCTGCCGCGTGGCGCTGTCGGTCGCGGGCGGCCCGGTGACCGAGACGCGCGGCGGCCCCGCCAATATCGTGACCGACCCCGCGGGCGCCGAGGCCGCGATCCGCCTCGCGCTGACCGAGGCGCTGTCGGCGCAGGGCCTCGGCCTCGACGCGCTGGAACACGCGCGCATCTGCGCGGGCCTCGCCGGTGCCCGCCTGCCGGGCGAGGCCGACCGCTTCGCCACCCGCCTGCCCTTTCTGGCCTACGTGGTCGATGACAGCGTGACCGCGCTGGAAGGCGCGCTGGAGGGCGCCGACGGCACGTTGGCGAGCCTCGGGACGGGCAGTTTCTTCATCTCCAAATCGCGCGGCGTCACGCGGCATGTCGGCGGCTGGGGCTTCCGGCTCGGCGACGAGGGCTCGGCCGCCTGGGCGGGACGCATGGCGCTGTCGCTGGCCTTGCGCGTGGCCGATGGCCGCCTGCCCGCCGATCCCTTGGCCGAGGCGCTGATGGCGGCCTGCCCGCCGCATCCCGTCCTCTGGGCGCGGGAGGCGAGCCCGGGGGAGTTCGCGCAGCTGGTGAAGCTCGTCGTGGCCCATCCGGCCAGCGCCATCACCGCCCGCGTGCTGGCCGCGATCCTCGAGGCGTTGCGCGAGGGGCTGGAGGCCGTGGGCCACGCCCCCGGCGCGCCCTGGGTGCTGACCGGGGGGCTGGGCGAGATGCTGGCGGGCCGCCTGCCCGAGGACCTGCGCGAAGGGCTGCGCCCGGCGGCGGGGCGCGCGCTCGACGGCGCGCTCAGGCTGGCGCGGGGTCTGCCGTGAGCCGGCTGACCGGTCTGGACCTGCTCGACGGGACGGGCCTGCGCCGCAACATGGCGCTGCGGGTGGCGGGCGGCCGGCTGGCCGAGGTGGCGGCGTTTGACGGGCAGAAGGGCACCGACCTGTCCGAGGGCGGCGCGCGGGCGCTGGTCACGCCGGGCCTGTTCGACATCCAGGTGAACGGCGGCGCGGGGCGGCTGCTCGGCGACTGCAGGACGCCCGCCGAGGTCCTGGAGATGGCCGAGGCGCATTGGGCCACGGGCACGGCGGCGCTCCTGCCGACGCTGATCACCGACGGGCCCGAGGTGACCGCCCGCGTGATCGACCTTGTCGCCGCGGCACAGGCCGAAGCCCCCGACGCGCTGCCGGGCCTGCACCTGGAGGGGCCGCACATCGCCGTCGCGGGGGCGCATGATCCTGGACGTCTCAGGCCCATGACCGACGCCGATCTCGCGCTTTACGCCGAGGCCCGTGCGCGGCTCGGTCACCTGCTGATCACCGTCGCGCCCGAGGTGGTGCCGCCCGCCCGGATCGCCGAGTTGACGGCCCTGGGCATCCGCGTGGCGCTTGGCCATACCGGTTGCGACCAGGACCTTGCCGCCGCCGCCTTCGACGCGGGCGCGGTCATGGCGACGCATCTCTTCAACGCCATGTCCGGGCTGCACCACCGCGCGCCGGGGCTGGTCGGGGCGACACTGGACCGGGGTGCGCCCTTCGGGCTGATCGCCGACGGGGTGCATGTGCATCCAGCCGCGCTGCGCGTCGCATTGCGCGCCAGCCCCGGCGCGGCGGTTCTGATCTCGGACGCGATGGCGGTGGCGGGAACCGCGGCGGACCGCTTCGCGCTGGCAGGCCGCGAGGTGCTGCGCCGGAACGGGCGGCTGGAGTTGGCGGACGGCACGCTGGCGGGGGCGGACCTGACGCTTGTGCAGGCGGTCGAGAACGTCGCGCGCTGGAGCTTCGCCGGCATCGAGGAGATCGCGCCGATGGCCTTCGACGCGCCCGCCCGCGTGCTGGGAATGGCCCCGCCGGAACTGGCGGAGGGCGGCACCACGCGGCTCCTGGTCTGGCGCGGGGGGCGCGGGGTGGCCCGCATCGACGGGGACCGGCTGACGCCGGTCACGCCGGGCTGAAGCCCGGCCTACAACGCCTGCCCCACCAAGGCACCGATGGCGCTGGTCGCCGCCATGGCGAGGACACCCCAGACCACCACGCGCAGCGCGGCCCGCCTGCGCGGCGCTCCCCCTGCCTGTGCGCCGAGCG
>WVSO01000095.1 GCA_015689745.1 Rhodobacterales bacterium HKCCSP123
CCCAGACATCCAGCACATGCGTCGGCACAACCGCCTGCGGCGGCAGGAACTGGTGAAGCCGAAGCGTCACCTCCTGCGCCGAAACGGCCCCACCCCATACCCCCAGCGCAAGCGCAACCGCGCCGAGTTTCATCTCGTTCCAACAGGTCTTCATGATTTCCTTCCCCCTAGCGATCACGCGCCGGGCCTTGCGGACCGGGCATGATTCGAAATGATGATAGCATATAACGGTTATTGCGAATATCTTATCTGCGGCCCCGCGCGGGGCGGGTCAGGGGCCAACCCCCTCGGCCTCGTCCCAGGGCATGGCGAGCGTCCGGGCCATGTAGCGGCACAGCGCCTCGCGCTCGCCGGGGGCGAGACCGTCGAGGATATCGGCCTGAAGCCCCCGGACGACGGGCAGCAGCGCGTCGATCAGGGCCAGCCCCGCGGCGGTCAGCGACACGAGCCGGGCGCGGCGGTCCCTCGGGTTGGCCGCGCGCTGCACGAGGCCGCGTTTCTCCAGCCGTTCGATGACGCCGCCGATGGTGGCGCGGTCATAGGCGATCAGATGGGCAAGTTGCGCCTGGTCGATGCCGGGCGCGCCGCGCAAGGCCTCCATCGCGGCGAATTGCACCGGGGTGATGTCATGCCCGGCCTGCCGCACCCGCTGCTGGAAGACCTGCGTCGATTTCTGGTGCAGGCGGCGGATCAGGTGCCCCGGCATCTTGTAGATCTCTGGTGTCACGGCTTTCCCACCCATTTCGGATACCGCGCAGCTTGCCAAAAAGTAGTAAGCACACAAACTGATTTCTTGACGGTTGGTAAGTGTGCATACTAGTTTTCCCCTGCCACGGAGGCAGGGAGGGTTCCGGATGCAATACCACCTCGATGGGTTTCGCCCCGGCGATCCCGCCGTTCAGCCCGCGCAGGCCCCGGCGGGCGAGGGCGCGGCTCCGGGCAGGGTCGACGTGCTGATCGTGGGCTGCGGCCCCGCCGGGCTGACGCTGGCCGCGCAGCTGGCGCAGTTCGGCGACATCTCGACCCGGATCGTCGAGCGCAAGGATGGCCCGCTGGAAAAGGGGCAGGCCGATGGCGTCTCCTGCCGGTCGATGGAGATGTTCGAGGCCTTCGGCTTCGCCCACAAGGTCCGGCGCGAGGCCTATTGGGTGAACCAGACCGTCTTCTGGACGCCGGACCCCGCCGACCGGTCGCGGATCGCGCGCGCGGGCCGCGTGCAGGATGTGGAGGACGGCCTGTCCGAGATGCCCCATGTCATCCTGAACCAGGCGCGCATCCATGACATGTACCTGGAGGTGATGCGCAACGGCCCGCGGCGGCTTGTCCCCGACTACGGGGTCGAGGTGGTGTCGATCTCGCGCGACGATGCGGGCTTGCCCGGGTATCCCGTCTCGGTCACGCTGAAACACGCGACCGGCGAGGCGGAAACCGTGGCCGCGCGCTACGTGGTCGGCTGCGACGGCGCGCGCAGCACGGTGCGCAAGGCCATCGGGCGGGAGCTTCGCGGGGATTCGGCCAACCAGCTCTGGGGGGTGATGGACATTCTCGCGGTCACCGATTTCCCGGATATCCGCTTCAAGACCGTGATGCAGTCCGCAGACCACGGCACCGTCCTGATCATCCCGCGCGAAGGCGGCCACCTTGTCCGCATCTATATCGAGCAGGACAAGCTTGCCCCCGGCGAGCGCGCCTCGGACCGCGCGATCACCGCCGAGCAGCTGATCGCCAAGGCGCAGCGGGTGTTCCATCCCTTCCGCCTCGATGTGAAGGACGTGGTCTGGTGGTCGGCCTACCAGATCGGCCAGCGCCTGACCGACAAGTTCGACGATGTGCCCGCGGGGGCCGAGGCGCATTTCGTGCCGCGCATCTTCATCGCGGGCGATGCCTGTCACACCCACAGCCCCAAGGCGGGGCAGGGGATGAATGTCTCGATGGGGGATGCCTTCAACCTCGGCTGGAAGCTCAAGGCGGTGCTGCGGGGCGAGGCCGCGCCGGAGCTGTTGCACAGCTATTCGGCCGAGCGCCATGCGGTCGCGCAGGACCTGATCGAGTTCGACCGCCACTGGGCGCAGGCCATCCGCAAGACGGGGGGCGCGGAGGCCGATGACATGCCGCCCGTCCAGCGCCAGTTCATCCGGCAGGGGCGTTACACGGCGGGCGTCGCCGTCACCTACGCGCCCTCGGTGCTGACGGGGCCGGGGACATGGCAGGGGCTTGCCCCCGGCTTCGGGATCGGCGCGCGGTTCCACTCGGCGCCGGTCCTGCGGCTGGCCGATGCGAAGGAGGTTCATCTGGGCCACACCGTCCGGGCCGACGGGCGCTGGCGCGTCTTCGCCTTTGCACCGTCGGGGGATCCGACCGCGCCGGGAAGCGCGGTGCCCCGCCTTTGCGCGGCCCTCGGCGATGCGGCGTCTCCGCTTCGGCGCTACTGCGCCGCCGGGGCCGACATCGACGCACTGATCGATCTGCGCGCGGTGCTTCCGGTCGGGCTGGGTGCGGTGAACGTGACCGACCTGCCGCCGCTCCTCCTGCCGGCGAAGGGCCGTTTCGGGCTGCAGGATTACGAAAAGGCCTTCTGCCCGCTGCCGGAGCCGGGGCGCGACATCTACGAGATGCGAGGCATCGACCGCGCGGCGGGCTGCCTTGTCGTTGTGCGCCCGGATCAGCATGTGGGCCATGTCCTGCCCTTCGACGCGGTCGAGGCGCTCTCGGCCTATTTCGCGGGGATCCTTCGCCGACCGGACTGAGGGACGGTCAGGCCGCCACGCCGGCCCCGGTGGTGCCCGGCGCGCGCAGCCCGAGGATGCGGCGCGCCTCCTGCCAGGTGGCGACGGGGCGGTCGTACTTGTCGCAAATCTCCACCGCGCGGCGCACGAGCGCGGCATTGGACGGCGCGAGGCGGTCGCGGTCGAGCCTCACGTTGTCCTCGAGGCCGGTGCGCGCGTGCCCGCCCGCGGCGATGGCCCATTCGTTGAGCGTGACCTGGTGCTGGCCGATCCCGGCGGCGCACCACGGGGCATCCGGGCCGAACAGGCGGTGAACCGTGCGGATGTAGTAGTCGAACACATCGCGGTCGACGGGCATCGCGTTCTTCACGCCCATGACGAATTGCACATAGGGCGTGCCCGCGAGGTTGCCCCGGTCGGCCATCTCGCGCGCTTTCAGGATATGGCTCAGGTCGAAGGCCTCGATCTCGGGCTTGATGTCATGGGCCAGCATCTCGGCGGCGAGCCAATCGACGAGGTCGGGCGGGTTCTCGTAGACGCGGGTCGGAAAGTTGTTCGAGCCCACGGAAAGCGAGGCCATGTCCGGTTTCAGCGGCAACATGCCCCCGCGCGTCCGGCCCGCGCCGGAGCGGCCGCCGGTCGAGAACTGGATGATCATGCCGGGGCAGTGCTTTTCCAGCCCCTCCTTGAGAGCCGCGAATTTCTCGGGGTCGCTGCTGGGGGTTTCGTCGTCGTTGCGCACATGGGCATGGACGATGCTCGCCCCGGCCTCGAAGGCCTCGTGGGTGCTTTCCACCTGTTCCGACACGGTGATCGGCACGGCGGGGTTGTTGGCCTTCGTCGGCAGGCTGCCAGTGATGGCGACGCAGATGATGCAGGGGCTGGTCACCGGCGCGCCCTCACACGTCGAAGAACACGGTTTCGTCTTCGCCCTGGAGACGGATGTCGAAGCGGTAGAGGGGCGTTCCGCCCGTCTCGGTCCGGCGGGCCACGAGCGTGGCGCGCCGGTGTTCCCATTCGATCAGGTTCAGCACCGGGTCCTGCGCGTTGGCCTCGGCCTCGTCCGAGAAATAGATCCGCGTGTTCAGGCCGACATTGATCCCGCGCGCCACGATCCAGAGATTGAGATGCGGGGCCTGCATCCCGACATTGCGGCCGCGCGTCCGTCCGGGTTTCACGGTGTCGAAGCCCCAGTCGCCGGTCTCGAAATCCGTGATGACGCGGCCCCAGCCGCGAAAGCCCTCCTCGACCGGGCCGCCGCCCTCGGGGTGGGCGTAATGGCCCTCGGCATTGGCCTGCCAGACCTCGAGCATCACGTCCTTGATGGGCGCGCCCATGCCGTCGATGACGCGGCCCTCGATGCGGATGCGCTCGCCCTTCGCGTTCGGACCGGCGATGTCCCGGCCAAGCTCCTGCCGGTAGATGTCGAACCCCGCCGCGCCGGGGGCGAGCCCGATATGCACGTAGGGCCCGGCAGTCTGGGAGGCGGTTTCCCTGAGGTAATCGAGGTTCCGGGGCATGGCTCAGTTCCCTTCCAGGCGGTTCTCGAACAGCGTCGAGCGCCGGCCGCGCAGGACGATGTCGAAGGTATAGGCGATGCTGTCGAGCGGGATGGTCGCGTTGAGGTCGAGCGTCGCGGTCAGCCGCTCGATCGCGCCCTGGTCCGGGATCGTCTGAACGATCGGGCAGATCGGGATCAGCGGATCGCCCTCGAAATAGCATTGCGTGATCAGGCGCTGCGCGAAGCCGGTGCCGAAGACCGACACATGGACATGCGCGGGCCGCCAGTTGTTGACCATGTTCCGCCAGGGATAGGCACCGGGCTTGACCGTGCGAAAGGCATAATGCCCGGCCTCGTCGGTCAGGGTCCGCCCGCAGCCGCCGAAATTGGGGTCGATCGGCGCGAGATAGGTGTCCTTCTTGTGGCGGTAGCGCCCCCCGGCATTGGCTTGCCAGATCTCGACGAGCGTGTTGGGCACGGGCCTTGCATTCTCGTCGAGGACCCGGCCCTTCAGGATGATGCGCTCGCCGATCGGGCTTTCGCCGGGGCGGGCGTAATTCGTCAGAAGATCGTTGTCGCCCGGCTCGATGTCGGCGTGGCCGAAGACCGGGCCGGTGACCTCGGAGACCGAGTTCTGCAGCGAGATCAGCGAATAGCGCGGGCTGCGCGCGACGGATGTCTTGTAGCCGGGTGTGTAGGCGGGCGGGTGCAGCGCGCGGTCACGCTGGTAGAACTCTGCCGGGGTGGTCATTGTGTCTCCTCCTCCATGTCCGCGTAGGTGGCCTTGGCCAGCTTGATCGCGTGGTTGGCCTTCGGCACGCCGGCATAGATGGCGACGTGGAGAAAGGCCTGGATCACGTCCTCCCTGGTCGCGCCGGTGTTCGCCGTGGCGCGGATGTGCATCGGGATTTCCTCGAAATTCCCCGTCGCGGCCAGGAGCGCCAGGGTCAGCATCGACCGCTCGCGCCGGGTGATGGTGGTGTCGGACCAGACCCGTCCCCAGGCGCTTTCGGTGATGAGGGCCTGGAAGGGCGCGTCGAAGGCGGTCTTGGCCGCCTCGGCGCGGTCGACATGGGCGTCGCCCAGCACCGCGCGGCGCGTCGCCATCCCGAGGGTGAACGGATCGGACAAGGCAAGGCTCCTTCTTGCGGGCCGGACGCGTCAGTAGGGCAGGCCGACGTAGTTTTCGGCCATGGCCTTCTGCGCGGCCCTGTTGGACCTGAGGAAATCGAGCTCGGCGACCTGCATCTTGAGGTCGAACGGGCCCTGGTCGGGATAGCGGTGCATGAGCGAGGAGAACCACCAGCTGAAGCGCTCGGCCTTCCAGACGCGGCTCAGCGCCTTTTCGGAATAGCTGTCGATGCCCTCGGAGGACCCGGTCGCGTAATGCTCGCGCAGCCCGCGGTGGAGGTAGTGGACATCCGAGGCGGCGGTGTTCAGCCCCTTGGCCCCGGTCGGCGGCACGATATGCGCCGCGTCCCCGCAGAGAAACAGCCGCCCCCAGCGCATCGGCTCGGTGACGAAGGAGCGCAGCGGCGCGATGGATTTCTCGATGGAGGGGCCGGTCACCAGCTGCTCGGCCTGCGCGGCCGGAAGCCGGCGCTTGAGCTCCTGCCAGAAGGCCTCGTCGGTCCAGTCCTCGGGCCTGTCGCTGAGCGAGCACTGGATGTAGTAGCGGCTGAGGGCCTCGTTGCGCATCGAGCAGAGGGCGAAGCCGCGTTCGGAATTGGCGTAGATCAGCTCGTGATTGACGGGCGGCGTTTCGCTGAGGATACCCAGCCAGCCGAAGGGATAGACCTTTTCGTACTCGCGCCGCAGCTCGGGCGGGATCGTCCGGCGGCTCACGCCATGGAAGCCGTCGCAGCCCGCGATGAAATCGCAGTCGATGCGGCGCGGCTCGCCGTGCTGCGTGTAGGTGACATGGGGCGCGTCAGTGTCGGCGCCGTGGATCACGACATCCTCGACCTCGTACTCGATCAGGCCGCCCGCCGCCTCGCGCGCGGCGTAGAGGTCGCGGGTGACCTCTGTCTGGCCGTAGACGATGACCGGCGTGCCGGTGTGCTCGGTGAAGTCGATCCGGAACATCTCTTCGCCATAGGAGATGAGGGTGCCGTCATGGACGTAGCCCTCCGCGTGCAGGCGGTCGGCGCAGCCCGCCTCTTCCATCAGGCGGACGAGACCCTGCTCGAGCACGCCGGCCCGGATCCGCCCAAGGACATGGTCCTTGGTCTTGCGCTCGAGCACGACGCTTTCGATCCCGCTTCGGTGCAGCAGTTGCGACAGCAGGAGACCCGAGGGCCCGCCGCCGATGATCGCGACCTGTGTCTTCACCTGATCCTCCTCCCCCCATGGCTTGCCCGCATATTCCAATATTGAAACGGACAACAAAAATGAGAAAATGGGCTGGATACTTGTCCAAAAGGGAAAGTAATGGATCGCCGCATCAAGTTCCGGCATCTCGAAGCCTTCAGCACGATCGCGCGCGCCGGAAGCCTGAAGCAGGCGGCCGACGAGCTGCGCCTGTCGCAGCCCGCCATCTCGAAAACGCTGAAGGAACTGGAGGATATCGTCGGCGCCGCGCTGATGGAGAGGGACCGCTCGGGCGCGAGGCTCACGCAGCAGGGCGAGATCTTCCTGCAGTTCGCCGAGCAGAGCACGGCCGCCCTGCGGCACGGGCTGCGCAGCGTGCGCTCGGGCGGGGCGGCGGCGGCGCATCTGAAGGTCGGGGTGCTGCCCAGCGTCGCCTCGAGCCTGCTGCCCGAGGCCGCCAGCGCCTTTGCCTCGGGCAACCCCGACACCCTTCTGGAGGTCCATGAAGGCCCGCACCACGACCTGACATCCCGGCTGAGGGCCGGGCGGCTCGACCTTGTCGTGGGGCGGCTGGGGCGGCCGCAGACGATGCAGGGGCTGGTCTTCCGGCAGCTCTACGCCGAAGAGGTGGTCGCCGTCGCGGCGCCCGGCAGCCCCGCGGCCACGGTGCGCCACTTCGAGGAGCTCGACGCCTTCCGGGTGCTCTATCCACCGCAGGATTCGGCCATTCGCCCCCTTGTCGCCCGCATGCTCATCGCGCGTGGCGTGCCGCTGTTCCGGAACCGGATCGAGACGGCCTCCGCGGCCTTCGGGCGGGCCCTCGTGCTGTCGGACAGCAACACCGTCTGGATCATCAGCCGGGGCGTCGTGGCCGGGGACATTTCGGACGGCCGGCTGGTCCAGCTCGACATCGACACCGGCCCGACCCTGGGGGCGGTGGGCATCATGAGCGTGGCCGAGGAGGTTCCCACCCCCGCGATGCGGGCCTTCTCGGGCGAGTTGAGCCGGGCCGCGCGGGCGCGCATCGGGACCCGCACCGCCGGCGACGGCCATTGAATCCCCCTGGCCGCCGCCAGGATGGCGACGCGCCGCTCCGTCGCGCTCATCACCGGTGGCGGGAAATCATAATCCGGATCAATGGCTTGAACGGCGTCATGCGCGGCGCACCTTGATGTCTGGATCGCATGATCCCGGACAGTCTCGTCGCGTCGGCGGCAGTCGCGAGAACCGTCTGCCATGCCTTGTGTGACCCTGTCGGCCGTCAGCGCGGCGCAAGCTCGCGCTCGATCTCGGTCTGCATTCTTGCAACCGCGCCTTCGAGGTCGGCAATGAAGGCACGCGCGGGAAGGGATTGCGTGGCATAGCCCGGTGTCAGGATCGACACGCTGTTCGAGATGCGAGGGCGAAAGCGGCGCATCACAAGCCGGGTGTCCTCGGGCGCCTGCAGCAGGTGGCTGTACGCGGTGATCATGTCACTCACCATCACGCAGACCCCGGCGGCGACGAATTGCAGGCCGGGCAGGAAGGTGCGCAATTCCAGCCGCTTGTTGAACCGCGCGCCCGCCGCGCGGAAGGCGGCTTCGGTCTGGATCGCGGTGCGGTGCTGGTCGAAGAGCACGGCCATGGGACGTCCGTCGAGATCGGCTGGCGTGAGTCCCTCGCGGACCGCGAGCGGATCATCGGGTGGCAGCACGCAGACACATTCGAGGTCGTAATCGACCTGCCTGATCGACGCGCGGGGGGCGGGTGTTTCGGAAAACCCCACGTCGAACTGCTGGGATGCGATCAGGTCCTCGATCACGTCCGAGGACCGCATGATGAAGGAGACCTCGAGGTCGTCCTTGCCCTCGAGGAACCGGGTCAGCAGGCGGGGAAGGAACACGCTCGAGGCGGCCGGATGGCTGGCGATCTTCAGCTTGCCCGATTGCAGTGCGCTGACGCGATCCATGGCGCGTTCGGTTCGTTCCACGCGCGCAAGGATCTCCTCGCATTCTTCCAGGAAGAAATGGGCCTCGGGCGTCGGGATCAGCTTGCCGCGGGATCGCAGAAACAGACGCAGTCCAAGCTGGTCTTCGAGTGTCTGGATCATGGTCGAGACCGCGGGTTGCGTGCGTCCCAGGGCGCGGGCCGCCTCGGTGATCGAACCCGAGCGCATGACCTCGCGGAACGTCATCATTTGCCGGAAAGACAGGTTCATGCATGCAGCATAAATCATATTTATGAAGTAAGAGAAATAATCAAATTGAGTTTATGCTGCTGTTTTGCGGATGCTTGTGCGAGCCCCGCACGGAGTCGGGGCAGGGGGAGTGCATGGACAAATTCGCCAAATACCTGCTGACGGCGCTGATCTGCATCGTGGCGCTTGGCCAATTCGTGCAGGTCATCACGCGCTATGTCCTGCAGGTGCCCGTGATGGGGCTCGAAGAGACGATGCTCTACCCGACGCTGTGGCTGTACATCCTCGGGTCGGTCAACGCCTCGCGCGAGAACACGCATATTCGTGCCAACGTCCTCGAGATCTTCATCAGCACCGACCGCGGCCACACGATCCTGGCCATCGTGGGCGAGGTCATCAGCCTGACCGTCGGCCTGTGGCTGCTGTCCTGGGCCTGGGACTACACCGAATACGCCTGGCGCACCTGGCGCGAGAGCCCGACCCTCTACATCCCGACCTTCTATTCCGACATCGCTCTGCTGGTCGGGCTGGCCCTGATGATGGTCTACACGGCCTGGCACCTCGTCCGGCACATCCGCAGCCTGCGCACGGGGGAACCGGCATGATCGAGATCGCACTCATCGCCATCGCCGTGCTGGTGATCACGCTGACGCTGGGCGTGCCCTTGCCCTACTGCTTCGGCGCGGCGCTGATGGTGATGTATTTCATCGGTGACGTGACCATGCGGGGCATGATGCTCTGGGGGTTTCAGCAAATGGGCAACCCGGTTCTGCTGGCCATCCCGCTGTTCGTGCTCGCGGGCACGATCATGTCGGAAAGCGGCATCGCCGCCTCTCTGCTGCGCTTCGTCAACGCCTTCATCGGCCATGTGCGCGGGGGGCTCGGCGTCGTGGCCGCCGTCTCCTGCGCGGTGATCGGGGCGATTTCCGGCTCGGGCCTGACCGGCATCGCCGCGATCGGCCCGCTGCTCATCCCCGAGATGGAGAAACGCGGCTACCCGCGCGAATACGCCACCGCGCTGATCGCCAATTCCTCGATCCTGGGCCTGCTGATCCCGCCCTCGGTCACGATGATCGTCTATGGCTGGGTCACCGATACCTCGATCCTGGCCTGTTTCCTGGCGACGCTGGGGCCGGGCCTGCTGATCATGACCTCCTTCTCGGTCATCAACCTGTTCATGTCGCGCCGGTTCAACCTGGTCCTCGACGAGAAGCCGACGCCGGCCGAGCTGACGCGCGAGGTGACGCGGCGGGGCTGGCATGCCTTTCCCGCGCTCCTGATGCCGGTCATCATCCTGGGCGGCATCTATGGCGGGGTGATGACCCCGACCGAGGCCGCGGCGGTCGCGGTGATCTACTCGGTCCCGGTGGGGTTCCTCATCTACAAGGGCCTGAAGCTGCCCAATTTCCTCGAGGCGGGCAAGGAGGCGGCGACCGCGGTGGGCGCGATCATGATGATGATCCTGTTCTCCATGATCCTGAGCCAGATGTTCACCTACGAACGCATCCCCCAGCAGCTTGTCGAGGGCATCTTCTCGATCACCGAGAACCGCGTCCTGCTGCTGATCCTGATCAACATCCTGCTGTTCCTCGTCGGCATGGTCGTGAACGACGTGACGGCGATCATCCTGATCGCGCCGCTCCTGTTGCCGCTGATGAGCGCGATCGGCGTCAGCCCGGTGCAATTCGCCGCGATCATGGGCGTGAACACCGCGATGGGGGGCGTCACGCCGCCCTATGCCTCGATCCTCTATCTCGGCGCGCGGATCGGCAAGGTGAAGGTCACCAAGGTCATTCCGCCCGCGATGAAGCTGATCCTGTTCGGCTATGTTCCGGTGGTGTTCCTCACCTCGCTCTGGCCTGACCTGTCGCTCTTCCTGCCGCGCCTCTTCGGCTACGACGTGGCGCCCTGATCCACCCCTGAACAGCAATCAACCCGGAGGAGACCCTGACCATGAAACACATGATGCTTGCCACCGCGGCAGCGGCGCTGATGGCGCTGACGCCCATCGCCGAGGCGCAGGAGCTGCGCATGAGCCATGTCCGGCCGCAGGACGCCACCATCGACGTGGAACTGCGCGCCTTCGCCGAGGCCGTGAGCGAGGCGACCGGCGGGGACGTGACGATCGAACTGTTCCCGGCCTCGGCGCTGGGCGACTACACCACCGTGCAGGAGCGCATCAGCTTCGGCGCCATCGACATGGCGACCCAGCCCGCCGCGACCGCCGCCGACCGGCGGATGCAGATCAGCTCATTCCCCTATCTCGCCGAGAACTGGGACCAGGCGCGCGCGGTCTATGGCCCCGGCGGCGTCGTGCGCGAGGTCGTGGGCGGGCTCTACGCCGAACAGAACATCACCATGCTCGCGGCCTACCCGGTCTATTTCGGGGGCATCTCGCTCAACACCGAGGCGATCAGCCCCGGGGACCCGTCGGTCGAGAACGGCATCAAGGTGCGCGTGCCCGGCATCCGCTCCTTCCAGCTGACCGCCGAGGCGCTGGGCTACATCCCCTCGCCGATCCCCTTCTCCGAGGCCTTCACCGCCGTGCAGACCGGCGTCGTGGACGGCGTCATCGGCTCTGGCGCCGAGGGCTACTATGCCTCGTTCCGTGACGTGACGCAGACCTACATCCCCGCCAACACCCATTTCGAGGTCTGGTACATGATCATCTCGACCGAGGTGTTCGAGGGCCTGGACGCCGAGGATCAGGAGGCCCTGCGCGCCGCCGCCGAGGCCTTCGAGGCGACCCGCTGGGACGTGGCCGAGGCCGATCAGGGCCGCAACGAGCAGCGCCTCGTCGAAGAGCTGGGCACCACGCTGGTGGAACTCAGCGACGCCGAACTGGCCGCCATGTCCCAGGCCGTGCGCGCCCAGGTCTGGCCGCAGATCCTGGAAGACATCGGGGCCGAATGGGGCCAGTCGATCCTCGACCAGGTGGCCGCGGCCGGCAACTGAGCCTTCCTCGGGGCAGGGCGGCCCGCGCCGCCTTGCCCCGTTTCCGTCACTCACCATCGGGACACGCCCATGGACACCGATTATGCCATCATCGGAGGCGGGGTCGTCGGCCTCTCGGTCGCCTGGGGCCTGCTGTCGCGCGGCCGGACGGTGACCGTTCTCGATGGAGACGACGGGTCGTTCCGCGCCAGCCGGGGCAATTTCGGCCTGGTCTGGGTACAGTCAAAGGGCATGAACCAGCCGCGCTACGCCCGCTGGTCGCAGCAATCCGCCGCGATCTGGGCCGGGTTCGCCGAGGAACTGGCGGCCAATACAGGCCAGGCGGTGCCACTGGAACAGAAGGGCGGCTACGACCTGCATTTCTCGGAAGAGACGCTGCAGGCCACGGTCGAGAAATACGAGACGCTCAAGGCCCAGCTTGACGGCGACTACCCGTTCGAGGTTCTGGGCCACAACGCGCTGCGCACCGAAGAGCCGCATATCGGACCCAAGGTGGTGGGCGCGATCCTGCATCACCAGGATGGGCACGCGAACCCGCTGAAGCTTCTGCAGGCGCTGGCCGCCGACGTGCGCCGGATGGGCGGCCGGGTGCTGACCGGAAAGACCGTGACCAATGTGACGAAGCCCGACGGCTTCCGCATCACCTGCGCCGACGGCACGGTTCTGGGCGCGGGCCGGGTGATCCTGTCGGCGGGCCTGGGGGCTGCGCAGCTTGGCCCGTCGATGGGGTTCAGGGCCCCAATCCGCCCGCAGCGCGGGCAGGTCCTGATCACCGAGAAACTGCCGAGGCTGATCAATCGCCCCTCGCTCATCGCCCGCCAGGTCGACGAGGGCGGCATCCAGATCGGTGCCACCAATGAAGAGGTGGGCCATGACGACCGGGTGACGCAGCCGGGCCTTTCGGGGCTCGCTGCCCAGGCGATCGCCGCCTATCCCGCGCTCGCCCGCGCGCAGCTGGTGCGCAGCTGGGGTGCGCTGCGCGTGCTCTCGCCGGACGGTCTGCCGATCTACCAGGAAAGCGCCGAGATGCCGGGCGCCTTCCTCGTCACCTGCCACAGCGGCATCACCCTTGCCGCGGCCCATGCGCGCCTTTTGCCCGACTGGCTGGAAGGGACCGAGGCCGCCCCGGATCTGGAGGTCTTCAGTGAAGCCCGCTTCGCCGTTTCTTGAGCTCGAGGAGGCCCCGCGCGTAGCCGTCAGCTTCGACGGCACGGCCCTCGAGTTGCCCGAGGGGGCGACCCTCGCCGCCGCGCTCCTGGCCGCGGGGGTCGGCGTGTTTCGTCAGACGCCGGTCTCCGGCGCGCCGCGGGCGCCCTTCTGCATGATGGGGGCCTGTTTCGACTGCCTGGTCGAGATCGACGGTGTGCTGCGGCAGGCCTGCATGGTCGAGGTCACGGCCGGCCTCGAGATTCGCAAGCCGCAAGGGGGCGATCTTGGACCGGTTTGACCTCGCCATCATCGGGGCCGGCCCCGCCGGCATGGCCGCCGCGCGCGAGGCGGCGGATCTTGGGCTGCGCGTGGTGCTGCTCGACGAACAGGCGCGGGCGGGCGGGCAGATCTACCGGGACGTGGACAGGGTGGCGGGCCTGCGGGGCGCCATTCTCGGGACCGACTATACGGACGGGGCGCGCCTGACCGCGCGGCTGCGGCACGAGGGTATCCGCCATGTCGCCGGCGCCGTGGTCTGGGCGATCGAGGAGGGCTTCCGCCTCTCCTACACGCGGGCCGGCCGTGGCGCACAACTGGCCGCCGACCGCGTGTTGCTGGCCACGGGTGCGCTGGAACGGCCCATGCCGGTGCCGGGCTGGACGCTGCCGGGTGTGATGACGGCGGGGGCAGGGCAGATCCTGCTCAAGCAATCGGGACTGCTGGCCCGCCGCGCGGTGCTGGTGGGGTCGGGTCCGCTCCTCTACCTGATCGCGGCGCAGATGGTGCGGGCGGGCGTGCCGCCGCTGGCCATGGTGGAAACCCAGACAAGGGCCGACCTGGCTCGCGCCATGCGCCATCTGGGCGGCGCCGTGCAGGGATGGTCCTACATGGTCAAGGGGATCGGGCTCCTGGCCGAGATCACCCGCGCGCGCGTGCCCCGCTACCGCGCCGCGACCGGTCTCTCGATCGAGGGCGAGGGTGAGGGTGAGGGCCGGGCCGAGGCCGTCCGGTTCACCAGCCGGGGCAGGGCACATCGCATCGCCTGCGACACCGTCTTCCTGCATCATGGCGTGGTGCCGAACACACAGGCCGCGCGGTCGCTGGGCGTGACCCATCGCTGGCGCGCCGACCAGGCCTGCTTCGCGCCCGTGCTCGATGACTGGGGCGGCACGGATGTGCCGGGCGTCTTCATCGCCGGGGACGGGGGCGGCATCGGCGGGGCGAAGGCGGCCGGGTGTGCCGGAC
>WVSO01000096.1 GCA_015689745.1 Rhodobacterales bacterium HKCCSP123
GCACGGGGTCCGCGGCCCGCGCGCGCGGGCCGCCCCCCGCCCGTGCGCGGATGTCGCACCCGGTCGATTGACGAAGGTAACATAGTCACCGACAGCCCCCGGTTGCATTGCCTAGACCGGTCTCCATCACAGGAGGCCATTCGCCATGCAACAGACCCACACCAGACCCGCCGACAGCTGGTCGCCCCTCTATTTCCTCGCCTCGCTCGGCGCGGGCGGCCTTGCCGTCACCTTCTTCATGTACCTGATGTTCTGGGTGCCCCATCCCGGCCAGCCCGTCCCGGTCTTCGAAGACATCCTCGCCGCCTTCCAGTCGGGCAGCCTCGCGATGCAGGCCGCGATCCTGATCGCCGTCACCGGCATCGCCGGCTTCGCCGTTCTCAACATCAGGATGCTGGTGTGGAACCTGCGCCAGCTCTCGATCTTCTCCCGGACCGAGGCCTACACCCGTCTCGTGAACTCCAACGCCGAGACGACGCTTCTGGCCATGCCGCTGGCGCTGGCGATGACGGTGAACGCCATGTTCATCCTCGGCCTCGTCTTCGTGCCGGGCCTGTGGTCCATCGTCGAGTACCTCTTCCCCGCCGCCATGGTCGCCTTCGCCGCCATCGCGTATCTCGCCTTCCGCCGGATCGGCGATTTCCTCGGCCGCGTCCTGTCGGACGGGGGCGTCTTCGACGTCACCGCGAACAACTCCTTCGCGCAGCTTCTGCCGGCCTTCGCACTTGCCATGACCGCCGTCGGCATGGCCGCGCCCGCCGCCATGAGCACGACGCCGCTGACCGTCGGCATCGCGCTGATCCTGTCCATCGCGCTCGGCACCATCTCGGGGCTCTATGCGCTGGTCGCCGCCATCGTCGCGGTCAACTCGATGCTGCACCACGGCACCGCGAAGGAAAGCGCGCCGACCCTCATGGTCGTCGTCCCCATCCTCACGATCCTCGGCATCATGATGATGCGGCAGGAGCACGGGCTGCACACCACCTTCGAGATGCATGGCGGCCGGGCCGACACGCTGATCCTGACCACAACGATCCTTGCCGTGCAGGCGGTCTTCCTCGCCCTGGGGCTGCTGGTCCTGCGCCGCCAGAACTACGCGGCGAGCTTCCTGACCGGCCCGAAGAATTCCGCAGGCTCCTACGCGCTGGTCTGCCCCGGTGTCGCGCTCTCGGTGATGCTGCACTTCTGGATCAACAAGGGCCTCGTCGGCGCCGGCCTCATCGCCAAGTTCGGCGTCGCCTACTGGGGCCTGACCGGCCTCGCCATCGCCGCGCAGATCGCCATGATCGCGCTGGTCTTCCACCTCAACCGCCGCCACTTCGGCCGCGGCAAGGGCGAGGCGGCCGGGCTGCGCACCGCCTGACCCGGCCCATCCCCCGAAACCGACCGGCGCGGAGCCTCTCCGCGCCGGTCTTTCCGTTGGCGCGCCTGCGCGCCCGTGCTAACACCTCCGGCAAAAGGTCACGAGACCCATGCCGAGCAGTGTTGACCAGTTCGCAGATTTGAAACCCCGCTCGAAACACGGCACCGTCATGGCCGTGTCGATGATGAAGGACGAGGCCCCCTTCCTGCTGGAGTGGGTCGCCCATCATCTCTCCGTCGGCTTCACAAACCTCCTCGTCTACACCAACGACTGTTCGGACGGCACCGACGACATGCTGATCCGGCTGGAAGAGCTGGGCCTCGGCCATCACCGCCGCAACGTGATCCCCGAGGGGCAGAAGCCCCAGCCCTCCGCCCTCAACCACGCGCAGAAGGACCCGCTCGTCGGCGCGGCCGACTGGGTCCTCGTCTTCGACGCCGACGAGTTCCTCTCCGTCAACCACCCCTCCGGCACCCTCGAGGGGATGCTCGACGACACCGTCGCCCGGGGCGCCAACGGCGTGGTCATCACCTGGCGCATCTTCGGCTCGGGCGGCGTCGTGGACTGGTCGCGCGCCCCCGTGACCGAGCAGTACACCCGCGCCGCGCCGCCGCTCTGGAACAAGGGCTGGGGGGTCAAGACGCTCTTCAAGTTCGACCCCGAGTACTGGAAACTCGGCATCCACCGCCCCTCCATCAGGAACAAGCACCTCGAGGACGGCTTCCCCGACACCGTCAAATGGCTGAACGGCTCGGGCCTGCCGATGGAGGATTACTTCAAGTTCCGCGGCTGGCGCTCGATCCGGCGCACCATCGGCTACACCTGGGCGCAGATGAACCACTACGCGGTCAAATCCGTCGACAGCTACGCCGTCCGCAAGTTCCGCGGCAACGTGAACAACAAGAAGGACAAGTACAACGCCGACTACTGGTCCCTTCAGGACCGCAACGAGGTCGAGGACCGCGCCATCCTCCGCCACGCCCCCGCGCGCGCCCGGATCATGGCCGAACTGCTGAAAGACCCCGTCCTGTCGAAACTCCACCACGCCGCCCTCGAGCGGGTCGAGGCGCGGCTTGCCGAGTACAAGCAGACCGATGCCTATCTCGCGCTCCGCGACAGCCTCATCAAAGCCAGCGAGGTTCCCATCACGCAAGTGGAGGCCAAGCCGCCCCAGGCCCGCGACCCCGCCAAGATCGCGGCCCTGATGAGTGAGGTCGAGAAGAAATCCCAATCCCGCCCCAAGGAAGAGCGCCGCACCGAAACCGTGCCCGGCTGGGCCGCCGAGGGGGGCGACCCCTACATGCCCGCGCCCATCGACTTCTCGGCCGGGCTGACGACCGACTGGGTCCCCAACCACGAGATCGACCTGCCCGCCGACGCCCGCGTCTTCCGCCCCGAAACTCTGACCGCCATCGTCGCGGGCCGCTTCGAACGCCGCCACGCCCGCAACATCGCGGGCTATCTCGAGGGCTGCGCGCGGGTGCTCGAGATCGGGGCGGGCGTGGGCTTCCTGCCCCTCCGCATCATCCGCATCTCCGATGGCGTCACCGTCATGGCGCAGGACACCCGGACCGAGCTGATCGCGCTGGGGCAGGAGATCGCCCGCCGCGCCGGGGTCGAGAACACCGCCCGCCTGAAATGGACCGACGGTCCCCTCCGCTTCCGCACCGACGAGGGCGCGGAGGCCGGCGGCCTCGCCGCCTACCTGAACGATTTCCGCCCGGCGGCTCTCCGGCTCAACCGCCCCGCCGATGTCCCGCCCGAGGTGCTCGCCGCGCAGGACCTCGGCACCGTCACCCGCGTCATCGTCCCGTTCGTCTCCGACGAGCAGGCGGCCCGGTGGCGCGCGGGCTACGGCCCCGTCCTCGCCGAGAAGGGCTTCGCCGAGGCCGAAGAGCGCGCGGGCGGCGGCAGCCTGCAATTCGACCGCAAGACCCCGTGACGGGGCGCGGCGGCTGACTTAACGTGGTGTGACAGGGTCGGAGAGTAACGGTGAGCGACGAAGACAACGAGAACGACCTGATCGCGGGCCATGGCGTGATCGTGCGTGCCGCCAACGGCGACGTGATCCGCTTCGATCCCACCGGCCTCGTGATGCGGCTGTCGGACCGCGTCATTGCCGATATCGCCCTGCGCATGGGCCAGCAGCCGGGCACGCCCAGCGCCCCCACCGTTGCCGAACAAGAAACAATCGACGCCGACGACCTGCTCGAGGGCATCGACGCCTGGGGCGTCACCCGCGATGGCGACTGGCTCCGCTTCACCGCCCGCATGCCGTGCGCGCAGGGCGTGCGCGGCTTCCGCCGCCACATCGACGGCGGCGCCGCCCTTGGCGACGGGCCGGGCGCGGTCCTTGGCATCCTCGCCCTCGGCGGCCCCCGCGCCGCCCTTGCGACACAGGGCGCGCCCGCCTACCCCCACCACATCACCGCCCCCGAGGACGACATCGGCGCGGTCGGCATGGCGGGCATCGAACCCGCCCCCGAAACCGACCGGCTGGAACCCCTGCGCGAATGCACGCATGAGGCGCTGGTGGCCGAGGTCATCCTCGACTGGCAAATGGAGAAGTTCGAACCCCTTCCCCTGATTGTCGCCCGTGCGGAAACAGACAACGCGCCCAGCGCCGCCGATCTGGCGCGCGGTCAGGCCGTCGAGAACCTGATCACCGCCGCGCGAAACCTCAAAACCGCCGCCGCCCGAATGGGCAAGCGCGCCAAGATCCTCGCCATCCACCTCGACTACGCGCTCGAGCATGTAACCGGCGACGCCACCGCCTACCGCGACGGGATGCTCGCCACGATGCAGCGCATCGAAGACGCGCTCTGGTCGCTGGGCTACGACAAGCCCCTGTTCGTCGCCCGCTTCGAGGGCGGCCTCGATCCCGTAACCGCGCCCGCGGCCCTCGAAGGCCAGTGGGAACTGACGTGGAACCATGGCGACCACCGCCTGATCCACTCCGCCCCCAGCTACACCTTCGCCCGCGACCGCTTCGACCGCCCCACCGATGACGCCCGCCGCCAGATGGCCGAAATGACCGCCGCCGCCATAGCGGCAGGCAAGAACTGGCGCGGCCCCACCCTCTACCTCGCCGAACGCGAGACCGGCGACCGCGCCACGATCCGCGTCACCGCCCAAGGCGACGGCCCCCTGATCCTCGACGGCGACACGCCCTCGGGCTTCGCCCTGATCGGCGACGAAGCGGGCGCTACGATCACCGGCGTCGAGATCGCCCCCGACGATCCCCAAGCCGTCCTGATCCGCTGCGACACCCCACCCGAGGGCGCAAACCTCCGCCTTGCCTATGCTGCCGGAACCCCCGGCGGATTGCGCGACGGCTGGTCCATGGAGAGCCGCACCGGCATCACGCTCCACCGCTGGGCGCTTCCCGCGATCCTCCCCGTGCATGAGGGCCGCAATGCTTGAACTGCCCGACCGCCTGCCCCCCGGCGTGCTTTGCGACGGGGCCGACGCCGCCCTCGCCCATGACCTCGCCACCACCGGCGCGCTCTGGTGGGCGGGCGCGGAGCTGACCGCCGACACGACCGGCGCGGTCACCGTCTGGCCCGCCCGCATGGGCGCGCGCGCCGCGCGGCCCACCGCCCCCAACACCGGCAACGCCCTGATCGGCGAGGCGGGCGACATCGCCGGTCTCCAATGCCGTGACAGCATCCATTGCGGCCTCGTCATCGAGGATGTGACCGCCACAGCCAGCACCGCCACCCTTGCCGCCCGCTACCTGCCGCCCTTCGGCGAGGATGCGAAGACCATCCTCACCCTCAACACCGGCGGCGCGGCGAAAAAGACGCCGGGCGAGAACTACCTGTTCCTTTCGGAGGCCGAGGGCATCCTCACCGTCAAGGACGACAAGGGCCTGGTCGAGGCCAACCTGCAAGCCCCGCCCGCCGATGCGCCGCGCCTGATCCTCGTCAGCCTCGCGGGCGACCGCCTGACGGTCGAGGCCCTCGGCCATGACCGCACCGAGGTGCAGGCCCGCGCCCCTGTCCTCTCCGGCCCTGCCAGCCTCTTCATCGGCTGCCGCAACCACCGCCCCGGACTGACCAAGACGCTGGGCGGCGCGCTGATCGCCGATGTCTGGCTCTGGCCCGGCCGCGCGCTGCTGACACCGGCCGACGCCATCGACCGCGCCGCCCTCACCGCGCTGCGCCGCTTCCAGCTCTGGACCGGGGACACCTGATGGGTTTCACCCCCGACAGCATCGCGGGCGGCCATATCGTCGTGATCTGGGTCGACGACCTGATCGACGTCTTCACATGGCGCACTGCCTTCGGCATCGAGATCCAGACCCCAAACCTCGACCGCTTCATGGCCCGCGCCGCGCGTTTCACCAACGCCTACGCGACCGTCCCACTCTGCGCCCCCTGCCGCGCCGAACTGGCGACCGGCATTTCGCCCTTCCGCTCGGGCCTCGTCGACCTCAACCGCTTCTGGCGCGACGTCTACCGCCCGGAAAAGGCGTGGCACTACGACCTGCGCCGCGCAGGCTGGCACATGTTCACCACCGGCAAGGTGGACAGCAATTACAAGCCCATGCCCGAGGAGTACCGCCGCATCCTCTTCCACGAGGAACCCGAGGCCGACGACCAGGGCCGCCGCTCCGGCGTGAAGACCTACCTCGACCGCGGCCCCGGCATCAAAGGCGTGAACCACCCCAACGACGATGGCTCGCAAGACGACCGCTTCTACGACTTCCACGTCGCCCAGAACGCCATCGACTTCCTCGACCGCGCCGACCCGACCCGCCGCCACCTGATCCAGCTCGGCTTCAAGCACCCCCATTACAACCTGATCACCCCCGACCGCTTCTACGCCCAATACGACCCCGCCCAGATCCGCTGGCCCGACATCGCCCATGCCGACGACTACCACGGCCCCCAACCCGGCTTCGCCGTCTACGAGGCCGCCTATATCGCCAACGGCCAATGGACCCCGGAAAAGGCCGGCGACGAGGCATGGCGGCAAGTCGTCCGCGCCTATTTCGCCGCCATCTCCCACATGGACCACGAGCTCGGCCGCTTCCTCGACGCGCTCGAGGCCTCCCCCCTCGGCCCGAACACCACCACCATCTTCTTCTCCGACAACGGCTTCAACCTCGGCACCCACGACAGCTTTCACAAGATGTCCCAATGGGACAGCGCCGCCCATATCCCCCTCGGCATCCACCACCCCGCCATGCCCGAGGGCGGGGAAATCCCCCTCCCCGTCTCGCTCCACAACATCCCCAAGACGATCATGGCGCTGGCGGGCCTCCCCCCCCGCCCCGACTGGACCTCGGGCCAATCCCTCCTGCCGCTGATCGACCCCAGCTTCGGCCAATACGACCGCCAGTGGTCGCCCGTCACCTGCGTCTTCGGCACCCTCTCTGTCCGCCCCTCCACCGAGGGGCTGACGCAGTACCGCTACTTCCGCTACCCCAATGGCGAGGAACACGTCTACGACCTCGCCGCCGACCCCGGCGAGACCACCAACATCGCCGACCGGGCCCCTCTCTCGGCCCTCCGCGCCGATCTGATCAAGGGCGCCCTGAACCTCGGCCTCGACCTCCGCGGGCTCGAGAGCCCCGCCAACGGCGTCAACGCCATGATGGCCGTCGACGGCTCCGTCATCCTCGCCGGCGGGCGCGGCGACAATGACTACTGGGCCTACGGCCCCGACGCCGAGAAGATCCGCGAGGAGAAACACGGCGGCACCGACACGCTCTGGTACATGGCCGGCCCCGACGACTACATCCTCCACTGCCCCCCCAACGTCGAGAAGATCCGCATCGCCACCGTCACCTCCCGGTCCGAGGCCGACGGCCAGACCGGCAAGATCCTCCGCATCGTCGCCCACCCCGACAGCCCGATCGAGTTCGAGACCTCGGAACGGGTCGAGATCGACCTGCGCGGCTCCGACGGCGACGACATCATGATCGGCCCCAAGCATGGCGCGGCCACCTTCCACGGCGGCGCGGGCAACGACCTGATGATCGCCAAGGCCAAACAGGCCAACCGCCGCCACGCCTTCTATGGCGAGGCCGGGAACGACACGCTGCACGGCGGCCCCGGCCGCGACACGCTCGACGGCGGCACGGGCGATGACGTGATCTTCGGCTACACCGGGCGCAACCACATCTACGGCGGCCACGGCAACGACGTGATCCATGACGGGGAAGGCGCCTCCACCATCGACCCCGGCCCGGGCCGGAATGTGGTCGAGCTGGGCGAGGGCGACCACGAGGTCCACGTCGGCACCGGCATCACCCGCATCACCGCCGCGCCGGGGGCGAAGCGCTTCGTCATCGCCTGGGGCGGCGTCTGCGTGATCTCGGGCTGGGACGAAGGGCAGGTCTACGACCTGTCCGGCTGGCCGGGGGAGCCGTCGGTGGAGGACCTCGGCGGGGGTGTGTGGAGGCTGAGGCTGGGCCTCGGCATCGTGGAGATCGAGGGCGTGCCCGAGGGGGTGGATGTGAGGGGGCAGGTGAGGTGAGGGGGGAGGAATGGCCTGGGAAAGCATGATACCGGGATTTGAGCACCGGGAGATTCCTGCAAACGCAGAGGAACGCCAGGTTGCGAAAGACATATTCGTTTATCCCGCTATTTCGCTCTGGCGAGCAACCATGTGGCGCCTTCTAGCCCCTATCATCACAAAGGAGGTAACAGATACATTTAAGGCCTATCCACCAGACTACGTCGTTTCAGACGATTTGCGCTGGCTAGACGGCATCATTGAGGACATTTCCGGTTCGTCAGGTGATATCAAAAAAGAAACGGCCGATCTACTCCGACAGAATTTCAAGGCATTTAGAGCAGCCCATGCAACCAGAACGCATGACCTTGGGATGTACTATTCGAACGGTATTGTCTGCCCAACGAATGCCGATATCGAGAATACGGCGCGGTCGCTTTTCTTGAACGGATCTTTTCAAGGAGTTACGGAAGCACGACTTCAAGCGGCCATTGACGAACTGAATAATGGATCGTCTCCGTATCGCTCTGACGACGCAAGATGGATTTTCTTCTGCGCCAATGAAGAAGACTTCACCACGAAATGGGGGCAAGCTGGTCACTATTTGGATTTTGGAAGTGAGTACCTTTTCAATCTTGCTATAAGGCTGGTGGGGCGTGAGAAAGCAAAAAGCGTTCTTCGAACGGTTGGCCGACCTACTGTGCTGATCGCTGATATCCCCATGTCGTACCTACGCGAGGCAACGCTCCTCGAGTTTGCCGGTAACATTCTCGAAATCCTGTTCTGTGAGCTAATCGGACGGGAAGAGCACTCATTGAGTCCGGGCTCCGGATCGGCGCTGATCCTTGACGTCGCCGTTCCTCCAGCTTGTCTGGTCGGTCACTACCATCCAAGCCGGTTCTTTCATCCACATAAATGAGTGGGGCAAGCGCCGGTCCGGGGGATGACTCTCCCATCCTCCGAACGACGCGATTTATCCCAGCCAAGCTCCTCCCCAAAATGAGCGTCGCGCACGGGTGACAGAGCGCCGTCCCGCGGGCCGGTCCCGCGCCTGCCCTACGGCTTCGCTCCTCACCGGGCTGGTCAGCGCATCGAAGACCCGTCTAAACGCCCCGCACCCTTAACCACTCCCCCCACCCCTTCCGTGCGGAAATCGCGTAGGTACGGATGCACGACAGCATCCCTACGCAAACCCTACACGGCTGTCTCCGCCCCCTACGCCCTGCCCGCCCCAGGCGTTAACGCCCCCGTGCACCCCCGCAACACCCCCTCCCCGGCGTCCGGGAAACCCTTTGCCTTGCCCACGGAAATCAGGAAAACTGCGCCAAGAACGACGCGAGGCCAGTGGACCCGCGCATGTAACGAGTAGTTTGAAAGGGTACCCGACGTGGAACTCGACCGCAGGCCGGCGGCCTCCCTCTGGATCGGGGAAAAGCTCCAGTATCTCAACCAGTTATGCCTTGTCTCGCATCTGCGCCACGGCCATCCCGTGACGCTTTACTGCACCGATACGGTCACCAATGTCCCCCCCGGCGTCGAGGTGCGGAAGGCCTCCGAGATCATGGACATTCCCATGGATATCGTCGCCGAAACCTCCGCCTCCTTCCTGTCAAATGTCTTTCGTTACAAGATGATACGCGCCACCGGCGCGATCTGGATCGACTGCGACGCCTTCTGCCACAAGCCCTTCCCCGACGAGTGGGACTACATCTTCGCCGGCCACGGCATGCGCGGCGCGCTGAACTGCGGCGTCGTCGGCCTTCCGCAGCACTGCGAGTTGATGGATCAACTCCTTGATTACTATGACAATCTCCCCGACTACCCCGCCTGGTGGAACCCCCGCCAGCGCAAGCGGATGGACAAGCAGGACCGCAAGGCGCCCCATGCCGTGCGCATCTACGCCACCGAGCGCACCGCCTTCGGCCCGCAGGCCTTCACGTATTTCGCCCAGAAAACAGGGGATTACGACAAGGCCATGACCCCCGACGTCCTCTACCCCGTGCCCTTCCAGCTCAACGACATCTTCTACGACCCCCACGGCCGCGTCGAAGGCTGGTTCACCGAGGCCACCGTCTCCGTCCATCTCTACACCAACGGCACGAAACCCTGGTGGCGCAAGAACATGCCGCTCGAGAACTCCTACGCCTGGCGCATGTGCCAGGAGGTCGGCATCGACCCGGCCCAGGCGCTGGAAGACTGATGCCGCAAGGCCAGACGGAGGCAAGACCCATGCCCACGCCCGAGCCGAGCCTCGACTTCGATCCGGACCGCCCGATCGGCTGGACCCCCGAGTTGCACCGCGACGTCGTGCTGGTGCCCTGGGGCGAGAATGCACCGGGCGGCGCAAGGCGGGCGGCGGGCCTCTTCGACGCGGAGGGACGGCTCCTGCCCGATGGGCATTGCTGGCGCTATCCCGGGGGACCGATCACGGTTCCGCCGGTGCCGCCGATCGCCGAGGGCCGGGTCGAGCGGCTCGAGGGGCGCTGGCTCTTCGGCGGCCTGTTCTACGGTCATTTCGGCCATTTTCTCGTTGAGACCACGACACGGTTTTGGGCGCTGGGGGCAACGGGCGACGTGGATGGCATCGTGTTCTACCCCAAGCGCGCGCTGACCCACGAGCGCCGCATGTTCCGCGAGATGGTGCCGTTCTTCGAACTCTGCGGCCTGGCCGCGCTCGAGCTGCGGGTGCCGCAGAAGCCGGTCGTGATCGACGAGGTGCTGGCCCCCCCGCCCGGCTTCGGGATGGGAGAGATGATGTCCGGCCGGCCCGAGTACCGCGCCTGGATGCGCGAGAACCTGGGCCGCGACGTACCTCCCGACGGGCCCGAGGCGATCTATGTCTCGCGGTCTCGGCTGCCCTCCAAGCGCGGCTCGATCCTGCTGGAAGAGCGGCTGGAGACCCTGCTCGAGGCAGAGGGCTACACGATCATCCACCCGCAGGAGGAACCGCTCGAGCGCCAGGTCGCGATCTGGAAGGCGGCGCGCAGGGTCATCGCGCTGGATGGCTCGGCGCTGCATCTCGGGGCAATGCTGCTCTCGCCGGATGCCGAAGTGGCTATCCTCAACCGCGGCCCATCCCAGAACATCGAGGATTATATCCTGCAGTTCAACGCCTTCGCCGGCATCGATCCGCTGCGCATCGACGCGCTGACGGGCTTCTTCCATCCGGCCGGCCAGCGCATCGTCAAGCGCGAGGTCTACGCGACGCTGGACTTCGCGTGCGTCGGTGCCGCCCTCGAAGCGGCCGGGTTCATCGGGTCTGCGGCGGGCTGGGTCGATCCGGGACCGGAGGCCCTTGCCGCGGCGGTCGCGTCCGCTGCCGAAGGGCGCGACGTTGCGCTGGACTGGACCGGGATCTGAGGAGGTCGGCATGACCAAGCAATTCGCCTGCGCCCTGACCCATGTCCGGCACGAGGGCTTCTTTCTCGAGAAGTGGATCGCCCATTACGGGGCGATCGTCGGGCGCGAGAACCTCTTCGTCGTCATCGACGGCGACGACTGGGAACCGACCGTGGACCTGACCGGCATCACGACGGACGTGATCCTCGACGCGCCCCGCCGGCGCATCCAGAACGATCGCTTCATCGCCAAGGAGATGTCGGGCCGGGCCAACAAGCTTCGCAAACGCTACGAATACGTGATCCGGGGTGATTGCGACGAATACGTGGTGATCGATCCGGACGCCGGGCTCGACTGGCCGGCGGCCATGGCGGAACTTGGCGAAGACGGCTATGTCTTCGCGCTCGGGGTGGACGTGGTGCAGGCGGCCACGGAACCCGAAGCGATCGCGCGCGACCGGCCGATCCTGGGCCAGCGACGCCACGGGTATGTCGCAGATACCTACACCAAGCCCTTCGTCATATCGCGTTGGGCCAACTGGGCCGGCGGCGCGCATCGCCTGCTCAATCGCCCGGTGCGCATGAGCGCGCATTTCATGCTCTTTCACATGGCCCTGTCCGACCAGGCGGTCGCCGAAGAGCGGATGGCGGCGCGGGGCGGGGCGGACCAGCATCCCAGCTTCGTGGGACATCAGACCGATCGGCTGAACGCGATTGCGAACGCCCAGCTGAGCCAGCAGCCGTTGGAGTTCCGGGATGCACGGGCGATCGCCCTGGCGCAGTTTCCCTTCGAGGCGGACGGCAGCCCCGCCAAGCGCCCGCGGAAATCCACCGACCCGCGGGCGACGGAAAAGGGGCTTCCGGTCACGATCCCCGCACGTTTCGACGGGCTGGTCTAGCCATGGATGGCGCTGGCGCCCTGCCCCGGCTCACGGTCGCCACGATCGCCCGCGAGCCCTTGCCGGTTCTCGAACGTTTCGTGCGCTGGCACCTGTCCCAGGGGGCGGAGCGGATCATCCTTTTTCTCGACGATCCCGACGATCCGGCGCGGGGCGCGCTGTCGGGCGATCCGCGGGTCGAGCTTCGGCCCTGTACCGCGGGGTTTTGGGCGTCGATCGGCCTGTCCGCGGACACCCGTTTCACGCGGCGCCAGCGGGCGGTGATGACGATGGCCTACCGCGAGATATCCGGTGGCTGGGTGCTGATCCTCGATGCCGACGAGCTGATGTGGATGCGCGGGCGCAGCCTGCCGGAGGGCCTGGCGACCCTTCCGCAGGGCACGGACACGCTGCGCGTGACCAGTGCCGAGCAGGTCGGCCTGCCACGTGGCGGCGAGGCATTCCGCATGCCGATCGACCGTGGCCTCGTGAACGGCATCTACGGCGAGGATGCCGCGCTCTTCCGGCCGCGGTTCGGCCTGGTCGGCCACCCCGAGGGCAAGTCGATCCACCGCGCGGGGCTGTCGGATATCCGGCTGAAGCTGCACTGGGCCGTGACCGAAGCGGGCGCGGTGATCGAGGGGCCGCTCTGGGGGGCGGCCGAGGAGGCCCACCTGCTGCACTACTTCGCCCCCGGCTATGACCGCTGGCGGTCAAAGATGGACTGGCGCGCGGGTGCGCATGGCTTTGCCGGGCCGCTCAAGGACCGCCTGGCCGAGATCGCGGGGATGCCCGACCCCGAAGCCGGATACCGCGCGCTCTACGACCGGCTGCACGCCCTGACCGCAGAGGAAGAGGCCGCCCTCGACGCGGCAGGCGGCCTGTTGCGCCTGCTGCCGCCCCTGGCAGTGGTCTGAGCGGCATGGCTGGCGCCCGCGTCACCCTCCTGAGCATGGTGAAGGACGAGGGGCCGCGCCTGCTGGAATGGCTGGCCTATCACCGCCTGATCGGGGCCGACGAGGTCTTCGTCTTCACCAACGACTGCCGCGACGGGTCCGACGCGATGCTCGACCGGCTCGAGGCGATGGGGCTCGCACGCCACCTCCGCAACGCCGTGCCCGAAGGCAAGAAGCCGCAACCCCATGCCCTGACCCTGGCCGAACGCCATGCCGAGATCCGCGCCGCAGAGTGGCTGATGGTGCTCGACGCCGACGAGTTCGTGCATGTGAAGACGGGTGACGGGAGTTTTGCCGCACTGCTCGACGCCTGCCCAGATCGGACCGAGGGAGTGGCGATCACCTGGCGGATGATGGGCTCGAGCGGGGTGGTGGAATGGTCGGACCGACCCCTGCTGCCGCAATTCACGCTGGGTGCGCCGGAGGATTTCCGCCGGGGCTGGGGGGTGAAGACCCTCTTCCGGCCCTTCCCGCATCTGAAACTCGGCATCCACCGCCCCACCGTGAAGGGCGCCGCGCGCGACCCGGCACGGGCCCGGTCGCAGCTGGCGATGCGCTGGGTCAACGGCTCGGGGGTGCCGATGCCGCCCTCCTTCCTGCGGAACGGGTGGCGCGGGTCGGCGGCGACGGTGGGCCGCGCGCTGGCGGAGGTTGCCCATTTCGCGGTGCAGGGGCACGAGGCCTACCTGCTGCGCGGCGATCGGGGCAACGTGAACCGGAAGCCGGCAAAATACGACGCAACCTATTTCGCGGTGTTCGACCGGAACGAGGTGGACCTGCCGGGTCTCTCTCGCTGGTCGGACCGGGTGGCGAGCCTGGCGGCCGACTGGCTGCGGGATGCCGAGCTGAGCCGGCTGCGGCAGGCGAGCGTGGACTGGCACAGGGCGCGGCTCGACGCGCTGCGCGCCGGGCCGGGGTAAGTC
>WVSO01000097.1 GCA_015689745.1 Rhodobacterales bacterium HKCCSP123
ACCACGCGGACCGTCTTGTCGATGTCTACATCGAGCAGGAACTGGCCGAGTCCCAAGGTGCCTTCATCCGGCTTGCGATGAACGCCGTGCCGGCGGCTCTGTTCCTGAGGTACCGGCGGCGCTTCGTCATGTCGTCGAAGGAGGCGCGTCTCTGGAGCGTGATGTCATGGCTCGCCCTGATCATGTTCGCCGTGCTGGCCACGACGGGGTTCACGACGGCGCTGGACCGCCTGGCGCTCTACATCATTCCGCTGCAGCTTGCCGTGTTCGCCAACCTGCCCGACGCAATCGGGCGTCCCAATGGCAGGAACAGCTCGATCGTGCTGTGCATCCTCGCGTATTACGCGCTGGTCCAGTTCATCTGGCTGAACTTCGCGGCCCATTCGAACGAGTGGGTCCCCTACACGCTGGGTTTTTCGGTCGACTGGTTGCTGACCCCGGAGGGACAGCGCACCTTGGCGACAGAGGGTACGACTCTCAGGATCTACGGCGTCGAGCCCTAGCGGCGACCGTCCCTCCGACGATCGGCACGAGGCGCGGGCGACATGCGGGACGCGCAGGTGCGGAGCTTCGGACACAAGGCGACGACACAAGGCGATGATACAAGGCTAAGGATGTGCGGAAACAGGATCCGGCCGGGCTTCGGTTCCCGCCAGGTCGCGGCCGCCCTTTCGCTGGTGCCTGGGCCCGAAGTGGCGCCACATGAGGCATCTTTCGTCCGGAACGCGGCTACCGCTCGGGTCGTGATCCGTGTTAGCCCTGATGGCGTTGATTGATTCCTGCTTGTCGAGGGGGCTATTCATGCGGATGACCAGTGCTGTATCTCGTCGCCATGCCATGCTGCTTCTCGGAAGCACGACCCTTGCAGCCTGCGCCGGCATGGATTTCCCGACCACCGAGAGCGGACAGGCAAATCTCGTCGATCGCGGCATCAACCTTCTTCGGGTGACGCCCCAGAACGTCGACGTTCTCGGAACCACGAACGGGGAATCCGTCACGGCAGTTCCCTCCAATCCTCCGCGGGACCCGTCCGTATATGTCTACCCGGTCGGAAGCGGGGACCAGCTTCGCGTGCAGACCTGGACGACGCCGGAAAGACGGTCGGGCGGCGAAGGTCAGTCGATCTCCGAAGGTCCGGTCGTCAACGAGGATGGCCAATTCTTCTATCCCTACGTCGGCATGATGAATGCCCGGGGGCGATCCGTGACCGAAATCCGGGCCGACCTCGAGCAGGAGTTGCGCGTCTACCTGAACGACCCGCAGGTCGAGGTGGATGTCGAGCGCTTCAATGCACATCGCGTCACGCTGGTCGGCGAGGTCGCAAGCCCCGGCTCGACGATCCTCACGAATGTCCCGCTCCGCCTGCTCGATCTCATCAACCAGTCGGGCGCAACGGAGCTCTCCGATCTCAGGCGCGTCGAGGTCAGGCGCCATGGCCGGACGTACTCGGTGAACCTGCGCGCCTACATGGAGTACGGCTCCTCGGGTCATAACCCGATCATGTTGCCGGGCGACGTGGTCTTCGTACCGGCCATGAACGACAACAAGGTCTTCGTGTTCGGGGCCATCGGAAACGGCGAGATCGCCCTTGGTGCCGCCGGCAAGAGCCTGACCGAGGTCCTGGCGGAGATGGGGGGCATCAACCAGCGCGCCAACGCGAGCGGTATCTTCGTGTTCCGCCGCCCGCCCGGCCAGACCGATGGCTTCAATGTCTTCCAGTTCGACCTGTCCGATGCCAGCTATCTCGTGATGACGGCCCAGTTCTCGATGGCGCCGCTGGATGTCGTCTTCGTGACGACCGATCCGATTGCACGTTGGAACGACAGTGTAGCTCGCCTTCTGTCACCGGTGACAGGAATCGTTCGGGCACGCGGGATTTCAGAAGAACTGGCTGAGTGATCACTTCCATCCTTACGATCTGCACGGGCAACATCTGCCGGTCGCCGGTTGCGGCCGGTGCCTTTGCGAGCCTGCTGCCCGACGTGGCCGTGTCCTCGGCCGGTCTTCATGCCCTCGCCGGTCGGGGCATGGACCCCGACAGCAAGGCCGCGGCGGATCTCTTCGGGATCGCTCCGACAGATCATGTTGCACGACAGTTCACATCGGAGATCGGGATGGGTGCCGATCTCCTGATCGTCATGGAGACCCATCATCGCCAGGACATCGCGCGTCGCTGGCCGCAATTCCTGGGAAAGACCTTTCTCCTGGGTCAATTCGAGGATGACAAGGAGATTGCCGATCCCTACCGACGTGGACGCATGCTACACATCCACATGGCCGAGCAAGTGCTGGAAAGCGCGAAGCACTGGTCCCGGAACATCGGTTCTTTTTGAGCATGGTTGAGCCAAGGCAAAAGCCCGTACCACCCGCATCCGGAGAGGATGACGGCGAGTTCGACCTCAAGGGGCTTCTCGCGCAGCTTCTTGCGCGAAAGTTCATCATTCTCTTCGCCGTGTTCATCGGGGCCTCCGCGGGCGCTTTCTGGGGTCAGCTGCCGCCGAACGAATTCAGGGCGAATGCGGTCGTGCAGATCGAGAGTCGATCGGATCGTATTCCGCTGCCGTCCGAGCTGATCGGCAACTTCCTGACCGGGGCAAACACGTCCAACAGCGGACTGGACACGGAAATCCACATCATCAGGTCGCGGCTCGTGCTCGGCCCGGTCGTGGAGCAGCTCAATGCGCAGACCCGCGTCGTGCCCGCCACGGCCCCGGTCATCGGCGGCATCATGCAGCGACGCAGCCTGCCGGTTGTCGGTGCTTTCGTGGGGCGTGAATACGCCCGTGTGAACGAGTCCATCACGGCGGTCCTGTCGGACCTGGGGGCGCCCTATGCCGGGCAGCGGTTCGCCGTCCGCGTCACCGGGGCACAGACCTTTGCCGTTGACCTGCAAGCCGGCCTGACGCTCGAGGGTCGCGTCGGGGTGGCCCTTTCCCTGCCGGAGGGCGGTGAAATCCTCGTCTCGGCCATCGATGCACCGGCCGGTCGGGAATACACGATCTACCAGGAGCCCATGCGAGACAGCGTCGGGCGTATCAGCTCGGGGCTCTCCATCCGGGAGAGAGGCGGCAGCGGCATCGTCGATTTCTCGTTCCTCGGCGAAGATGGACGGGAAGCGACCGCGATCGTGAATGCCGTGATCGAGGAATACATCGAGCAGAACCTCCGGCGCCGCTCCATCGAGATCGATCGCAGCATCGATTTCATCGAGCGGCAGCTGGTCGAGATTTCCGGCGAGCTCAGGGCGGCCAGCCGGGACCTCAGCACCTACCGCCAAACGCGGCAGTTCGATGAACTGAGCGTGGGCACACAGGAGCTGTTGGAGGCTGCCGTCGAGGTCGAGGCCCGCGTCGAGGAACTGGCCTTTCAGAAGGAACAACTGCTCCAGATCCTGACGGTGAACCACCCCGATGTCGTTCGCCTCGAGCTGGAGGAGACCCGTCTTCAGGAACGCCTCGCCGAGCTCCGGGCCAATCTGGAGAGCGTCCCCGAAGTCGAACAGGAACTCGCGGTGCTCGTTCAGCGGGTCGAACGGTCTCAGACACTCGAATTACAACTGCGCGAACGGGTCGAGCAATTGCGGATCCTGCGCGCCAGCGCCGTGGGCAACATCCGGGTCCTGGAACCTGCAGAGTCCGCCTTCTGGGTCGGGCCCGACAGGCGTCGGCCGATCTATGTCGGGGCCGGCCTGGCCCTGGCCCTCGCCATCGCCGCCGTTCTGGGCCTGAACCTGCTCAAGGGAGGGGTCGAGGATGCGCGCGACATCGAGGCGCTCGGGCTGCCGCTCTTTGCCACCGTGAACAAGGCCGATGTGCTGGTCGGGGTAAAATCGGACCAGCCCGCATACGGCCTTGCGAACTACGATCCCAGCAACATCGCCGTCGAATCCCTGCGTGGATTGAGGACCGGTCTGAAATTCGCGATGGCTGCGAAGTCTTCGAAATCGCTGATGATCACGTCCTGCGCGCCGAGCGATGGCAAATCCTTCATCTCTCTCAACCTTGCCCTTGTCGCCGGGCAGACCGGCGCGCGTGTCCTCCTGATCGATGCCGACATGCGCCGCGGCTTCCTGAGGCGGTTCTTCGGGCTCGGCAAGGACCACCCCGGTTTGTCCGATGCCCTGTCGGGATCGCCGGAAACCTGCATCACCACCATCCCCGAATTGTCGATCGACTTCATGCCGACAGGCCGGTTCCCGCCGAATCCGTCCGAGCTGCTCGAGGCTGAGGCCTTCGTGGACCTGCTGAATGCCACCAATGACGATTACGACCTGGTGATCGTCGATGCGCCGCCCGCGCTTGCCGTGGCCGACCCTGCCATCATCGGGCAGCATGTCGGGCTTTCGATGCTGGTGGTGCGGCATCTCCATACCACCATCACGGATATCCAGTCTGCACAGAAGGCGCTGTCCACGGCCGGCGTGCGGCTGTCCGGTGCGATCCTGAACCAATACGATGAGCAGCGCAGCCGGTATGGACAATACGCCAGCAGGTACGGCCAGTACTACGGCGGCTATCGCTACAGCTACAGGACGGACGGCGACGGCCACTGACTAGCCGCTCGAACACTCACGCGCCCGCCCTGCTGACAAAGGCAATTTACTCAAGAAGCTATTCTCGATAGAGAATGTTGCACGGGCGGCGCCACGCGGCGCATGCCCTTGAAACGCGTGTGCTGAGGTCAAAGCAGCGATGAAGAACCTGCTGCGGAGCCTGGTTGTCTTTGTCGGGCTGCTTTTCATACCTGCGGCGACACTCGCGCAGGATGCCGCCGATGAAGGCGTTCTCGCAGTGATCGGGTCTTCCGACATCACCGCAGACGACGTGAGCCGGATCCTCGTTGGACGGCCAAACGCGTTTCCCGGCCTTGCCGACGAAGAGCGCAGGCAGCGGATCCTCGAGACGCTGGTTGCCGAGTACCTGATCGACTATTTCTACGGACAGGCAACCGATCAGCTGTCCCCGGCCGTGCTCGACTCCCTCTCCGATGCACGGCGGCAGGTGCTGTTCCAGCTTTATGCGCAGTCGCGTTTCACTCCCCCGGCCATCACCGACGCCGACGTCGCCGCCTTCGTTGACGAAAACCCCCAGCTGTTTTCCGAGCGGGCCTATTACCGGTTCATCGAAATCGAGTTGACCGGAGGCACTGAAAGCGAGAGGCAGGACGCCCTGGCGCGGATCCTGCAGGCAGCGCAGGCGCCCGATGCAGGTGTCGCGCTGTTCAACGAACGGGTTTCGGAGTTGCAGCAGCAAGGGCTCGACCCGAGCCTCCTGACGGTCTGGGCCAGTTCCGAAGCCTTGCCGGCCGCGACCCTCGAGCGCCTGTTGGTGCTGGCGTCGGAGGGGCGCGACATCGACGTGCAGGAAACCGACACATCCGTCCGGATCCTTCTGCTGCTCGATGTCGATCCGGTGCCCGTGACACCGGATGAGCTGCGCGAGCAGATCGAGCTCCGCATCCTCCAGCAGGCCTTCACGGACTACCGGGAAACCCTGGTTCGTCGCATGGCCGCAACGGTGCTGGCGGACGTGCCCGCACCCGACGACACGGGGCTTGCGCCGCTCGAGGTCGATCCCCCGGACGCGGGCACGGTCGTCTGGGCGCCAGAGCCAACGGTGCCGCCCAGCTATCGGCTGGCCGCCTTTTCGGCGTCATGGTTCTTCGGCGTGATCGGGCTTTACGCGGCCTTGTCCTGGGTCGCGCTGGTGCGTCGGCAATACCCGGAGCTCCGGTCCGAATTGACCTTCGTGCCGTCCCTCAGGCGCCCCGTGCCGGCAGGGTTCCTGGGCGGGCTGCTCGCCCTGTGCCTCGTTGGTGTACTGGCCGGCATCACCTGGCTTGGCGACCTGGTGCTCGGACTGCGTGCCATCGGCGTCTTCATGATCGGCGCAATTGTCATCGGGTGCGGCGTCTGCTGGGCGTGGCGGGATCAGTCGAGGCGCAGGTTCCTGGAACGTGAAGCCAAGCTTCTCGCGACGTCTTCCGATGCGAGACGGGCAAGACGACGGGCCGTGCTCCAGGACGCCCCCTATCCCCGCCTGCTGCTGGCGGTCCTTCTGTTGTTTGCATCCGTGCTTGGTGCGGTCGTTCTGATCGGCGACGTGATCTCGATCGGCTGATGTCGTTCGTCTCCGACATATCGAGACGTGCCATCGGGGGCGGGCGCGGCTGGCTCTTCCTTGGCCTGATCCTGCTGGAACTCGCTGTGTTTCGCGAGTTGAGCGCCGGGCGCTTCCTGTTGCTCAGCACGGCCGGGGATGACGTGTCCTGGCTTCTGGCGCTGCACACCAGCACGAAGGTCTCCCTCTCGGCGGGAATGGCGCTGATCTTCGTGACCATCGTCGAGCGTCGCTTTGCGGGCGATCCCGCGATCCCCGAGACCTGGCTCAAGGTCCTCGTCGCCCTGCATGCGGCGGTCTTCGTGGTGTTTCTGCTCCTGCTTTCGGGTCTGCCGCAGGGCGGTCAAGCCGGCCCCCTGGAAGCGGGGCTTCAGCGACGCTACGCGCTCGTGTCTGCCGTGTTCCTGGCGTGGCAGCTGTCCGGCTTCCTGATCCTTGCGCCGGCCCGATGCCTGCGCGGGTTGAAGGCCACGAGTGTACTCTTCGTGGTGGCCGTGATGGGCGCGGCGCTGATCCTGTCGATGAATGAAGGGGCCCTTCTCTCGGCGATCGGCGGGAGTCTCGAGACGGCGACCCTGGTCCTGTCGCTCGCGATCTACGGGGTCTTCGGGCGGGCCGTACCCGACGTCTTCACCTACGAGGGTCTTCCGATCGTGCAGGTCGGTGATTTCGCGGTACAGGTCGGCACGGCATGCGCCGGGTACCAGGGCATGCTGGCTTCCGCGACGATCATGGGCGCACTCGTTCTGCTGGAGTGGTCGTCGCTCAGGAAGGCCCGTGCCCTCCTGCTTGCCGTGACGACGGTCGGCGTGGTGTTCCTGATGAACTCCGTCCGCATCGCGATCCTGCTGCATATCGGTGAGGCGTATTCGGAAGAGGTCGCCGTCAACGGCTTCCATTCCTATTTCGGGACGCTGTCCCTGCTGGCGATCATCGCTCTCGCCATGCTCCTGCTGCAGCTCCCCGCGTTCCGAAGCGCCGAGGCGGCACGTCGCGGGACGAGCCGTCTCGAACAGATCAGGGGCGCCTGGGGACAGGCAGGCCCGGATCGCCTCCTCGCGGATGCGGCGCCCTACCTGCTTCCGCTGGCCGCCTATCTCTGTGTCGTCATGATCGTCGGATTGTTCGGCACGGGCTTCAACTGGCTCTACCCCGTTTCGGCGCTCATCGGATTCGGCATCCTCTTCGCCTGCCGCCGGATGATCCGGGCCGAGTTCGCCGATGGCGTCGGGCCGGGTGCCTTCGCCATGGGCGTCCTGGTCTTCGTCTTCTGGCTCATGCTGATCCCTCCGGATCCCGACGCCGACAGGCTTTTCAATGACACGCTTGGCGCGGCGCCGGCACTCGCCGTCACGGCCTGGGTCCTGATGCGGGCCCTTGGCTCGAGCATCGTTGTCCCGGTGCTCGAGGAGCTGGCGTTCCGCGCAGGGCTCATGCGGCTTCTGTCCGGGCTTCTGGAACCCATCTCGGGCCGCATGCCTGCGGTTGCAGTCTCCGTGCTCGGGTCGTCATTCGCCTTCGGCCTTCTGCATTCGAACCTGTGGGCAGGCGTCATGGCCGGTATCGGTTATGCCATCCTGACGCTTCGGACCGGTCGTGTGGGCGATGCCATCGTCGCGCATGCCGTGACGAATTTCCTGATCGCGTTGACCGCGATCGGCATCGAAAGATGGTCTCTCTGGTGACCAGGCACGCCGCGCGATCCCCGTCTGAGGCGCCAACGGCATGACCGGGCGCGCGCCTTGGGCTGGAAACGTGGCGAAGGAACGGTCGGGAGCGCCACACCGGGGGCTTTTCCCTCGGCTCGCCCGGTGGCGCAGGGTGATCGGCTTGGGTAACTTGTGACACAGAATCGGGTGGGGTGATCCAACATGCCGTATCGGCCATCGGCGACAATGACTGGCACGACATGGTTGATGCTGTCGGCTGCCCTTCTTGCGCTGCCGGCCTACGGCGAGACGGGATCACCTCCGCACCAGCCAACGTTGAACTACTACGGTCTGCCGGGCCTGATCGACATGCCGACCGCCGAGGCGATGCCGGATGCCGAACTGGCCGTGACGGGTGCCTATTTCGACGGCACGTTCCGCGGAACGCTGGCCTTCCAGGCGACACCGCGGATCACGCTGACCTTCCGCTATGCCGGGATCGAGGATTTCGGCGTCGAGGAGGTCCGCCTCGACCGGAGCTTCGACATCCATTGGCAGCTGCTGCAGGAGCGCAACTGGTGGCCGGCGGTGGCCGTCGGCATTCGCGACATTGCCGGCACGGGCATCTACGGCGGTGAATACATCGTCGCGACACGTCACTTCGGACAGGACGACCGGCTGGCGGTGACCGCAGGCCTCGGGTTCGGCCGACTGGGCGAGCGGGGCGGCTTTTCCAATCCCTTCGGTCTTGGCGAGCGGCCCGTCAGGGACGTCGGCGAAGGCGGTACCGTCAACTTCGACCAGTTCTTCCGCGGCAACGCGGCCTTCTTCGGCGGTGTCGAGTACCAGGCCACCGACCGGCTTCGGCTTCAGGTCGAGTATTCTTCGGACCTCTATTCGGCAGAGGTGTCGCAGGGGCTCATGCGGATCGAGAGCCCCTGGAACTTCGGCCTGACCTACGACATCGGCCAGTTCGGCACGCTCGGCGCGCATTACCTCTACGGCACGACCATCGGCATCAGCCTGTCCTTCAGCAACAACCCGAGCCGGGGCGCACCCGACCTGACCTCGTATGCGGTACCTGAACCGCTGGCACCGCGCCCGGTGGACGACGCGCCCTATTCGATGGATTGGCTGACCGTCCCGAGCACGCCAACCGTTCTGCGCGACGCCGTCGAAAGCAGGTTCGCCGAGGATGGCGGGCTCGAACTGGTCACGCTCTACATCGACCCCGACCGCGCGACGATCCGTGTGCGCAACCTGCGCTACGGACAGGAAGCGCAGGCGCTTGGACGGGTGTTGCGCATTCTCGCTCGGACCATGCCGGCCTCGATCGAGGTGTTCGAGGTCATCTTCACGGTGAACGGCGCCGATGCCAGCCGCGTCCGTGTCAGCAGGTCGGAGCTCGAGGCGCTGCAGCCGCAGTCCGGCGGCCCCCTGCCCAGTCTTGGCGGGGCCTCCGTCATGGCGTCGGATCCGCGCATGGACCCGCAGACCATGCGCATCTGGGGACGCGAGCGGAACAGCCTGACCTACGGCATCGCGCCCTATGTCGAGACCTTCCTCTTCGATCCCGAAGCGCCGATCCGCGGGGCGATCGGGGCGGAGGCACGGGCGCGCTACGAATTCGGCCGGGGTTTCGTTGCGGAAGGTGTGGTGCGGGTGCCTGTCCTCAGCAACCTGTCGGAGTCCCGCATTGTCGATGGTGTTGAGCCTGGTGGCCCCTTCCCCGTCCGGTCCGAGCTCGCCCTCTACAACCAGGAGAGCCGGGCACGGGTCGAGCGGCTGACCTTCTCGCACTATGGCCACCTTGGCGGAAACTTCTACTCGCGGGTGAGCCTCGGCTATCTCGAACGGATGTTCGCGGGCGTCTCGGGCGAGTTGCTGTGGCAGCCCGTCAACAGCCGCCTCGGCCTCGGCGTCGAGGTGAACCATGTCTGGCGTCGTGACTTCGACGGCGGCTTCGGTGTGCAGGACTACTCGGTCACCACCGGTCACGTCTCGGCCTATTTCCCGATCTGGGGCGAGTTCACCGGGCAGGTCGACGTGGGCCGCTACCTGGCCGGCGACTGGGGTGCCACCGTCCGGGTCGATCGCGAGTTCGACAACGGGTGGCGTGTCGGCGCCTTCGCGACCTTGACCGATGTCTCCTTCGAGGAGTTCGGCGAAGGCTCGTTCGACAAGGGCATCGAGATCGTCGTTCCAATGAGCTGGTTCACCGGCACGGCGAGCCGTGTCGACCGCACCGCGACGCTTCGCCCGGTGCAGCGCGACGGCGGGGCGCGGCTGTCCGTCGACGGGCGGCTGCACGAACTGGTCACCGACTATCACCGCTCCAACCTGACCGATACCGAAGGGGTGATGTGGCGCTAGGCTAGCGCGCCGCCCCCTGACTCGACAGGTAAGCCGCCGCCAGGCGTGCGGTCGAGATCTCGGGATAATCCCTTTCGGGAATATCGATGCCGAGCCGCGCATGAAGCGCCGCGACAAGGTTGAGGACATCCATCGAGTCGAGCTCGAGATCCTCCTGGATATGGTCGTCATCGCCGACCGTGGCCGGGTCTATGTCGGGCGCGACGCGACAGAGTTCTTCGAGGAAGACGGCGCGATGATCTGTTTCGGTCATAGGCTCTCCGGCGTTTGGACGAGGTCTTCGAAGGCTGCGATGAAGCGGGCGACCTGGCGGCCGTCGCTGACGCGGTGATCGGCGGACAGGGTGAGCGTCACGACATGGCGCGGCACCACGACGCCCGCAACGACCCAGGGCCGGAGGTGCGGCGCACCGATGCCGACGAGCGCGACCTGCGGCGGGAAGATGACACCGGTCATCGCCTCGGCCCCGGTCTCGCCCAGGCTCGAGACGGTGATCGTGCCTTGCGTCATCTCGGAGGCGCGCAGCCGCCCGGCGCGGGCGCGGCTGACAAGGTCGCGCATGCCGGCCATCGTCTCTTCCAGTGTCATGGACACGGCGTCGATCAGGGCGGGCGCGACCAGCCCGCCGCCGCGCAGCGCGATGGCGACACCGGGGTTCACGACCTCGGATGGCACGAAGCCCCGGTCCTCGACGTAGTGGCCATTCATGGCCTGGACCCGCGTGGCGGCCAGTGTCGCGGCACGGACGAACAGGGCTCCAAGCAAGATGCGCCGATCCGGCGGCAGCCCCGCGTTCCGTTCCTCGAGAAAGGCGATGGCGGGGTCCACGTCGATGGTCTCGGACAGGTAGAAATGGGGGATGGTGCGCTTGGCGCGCGTCATGGCGGCGGCGATGGCCTTGCGCATCTCCTCCATCGGCGACGAGCTTGTCGCGCCTGAGGCCGCGTGTTCCACGTCAGCTAGCAGGATCGCGCCGCCCGGCCCGCTGCCCTTCAAGGCGGAGAGGTCGATGCCCCGCGCGTCGGCGCGGCCTGGTTCACCGAATGGCTGATCCTGCCCGGCCTCGTCATGGCCGCGGGCAAATCCGCAGACCTCATGGCCGAGACCGCTTCCGCGATCACCCCCGAGCGTGCTGCGATGGCGGACCGGCTCGCCGATCCGCTCGGCCTGATCCATGCCGAAACGCTCAGCTTCGCGCTGGCCCGCGCGATGCCGCGCCCCGAGGCGCAGGCCGAGGTCAAGCGGCTGGCCGCACAGGCCCGCGAGACCGGCACCCCGCTGCCCGACCTGGTCGCATCGGCCCACCCCGGGGCGGCCCTGCCGCCGCTGACCGGCCCCACGACCCTCGGCACCGCGCCTCAGGAGGCCCGCGCCTTCGCCGCGGCGGCCCGCGCAATCGGCGATGGACAAGCCTGATGTGTCAATCTAGATTGACACTTGTCTGACATCTCCGAAAGCCGCCCATGGCCGCCCGCCGCCTGCCCGTGCTCTTCATCCTGGTCACCGTGTCGCTCGACGCGATGGGGATCGGGCTGATCCTGCCGGTGATGCCCGACCTCATCCGCGAGGTCCGCGACGCGTCGCTGTCGGACGCGGCGCTCTGGGGCGGCATCCTCTCGGCGGTCTACGCGGTGATGCAGTTCGGCTTTTCGCCCACCATCGGCAACCTGTCCGACCGCTTCGGACGGCGGCCGATCCTGCTGGTCTCCATGGCGGTCATGGCGGTGGATTACATCGTCATGGCGCTCGCGGGCACGATCTGGCTCCTGCTCGCGGGCCGCGTGGTGGCGGGCATCGCCGCCTCGACCCATTCCACGGCCCTGGCCTACATGGCCGACATCACGGACACGTCGAAACGCGCGCAGAACTTCGGCCTGATCTCGGCGGGCTTCGGGATCGGCTTCATCCTCGGGCCCGCCGTCGGCGGCCTTCTGGGCGGGCTCGACCCCCGCGCGCCCTTCGTCGCCGCCGCCATCCTCGCCGCCGCGAACTTCGCCTTCGGCTGGTTCGTCCTGCCCGAAAGCCTGCCCCCCGCGCGCCGCCGCGCCTTCCATTGGCGCCGCGCCAATCCCGCCGGCGCGCTGGCGCAGATGGGCAGGCTGCCCGGCGTCAAGGCGCTTCTGGCGGTGATGCTGGCCTACCAGGTCGCCAATTTCACCTACCCGGCGGTCTGGGCCTATTACACGCAAGGCGCCTTCGGCTGGGACGCGCGCACCGTGGGCCTGTCGCTTGCCGCCTACGGCGTCGCCATGGCCGTGGTGCAGGGCGGCCTGATCCGCGCCGTCCTGCCCCGGCTGGGAGAAACCCGCGCGGTCTTCTGGGGGCTGATCCTCAACACGGCCTGCCTTGTCCTCTACGGTTTCGCCAGCGAAGGCTGGATGATCTGGGTCCTCATCCCGATCTCTGCGGTGGGCGCGATCGTGGCCCCCGCGATGCAGGGCGTCATGAGCCGGGCCGCGGGCGAGGACCAGCAGGGCGAGTTGCAGGGCGTGCTGTCGTCGATCTCGGCCCTCTCGATGATCCTCTCGCCGCTCATGATGACACAGGCCTTCTTCTGGTTCACCCGGCCCGAAACACCCCTCTGGCTTCCCGGCGCCCCCTTCCTGCTTGGCGCGGTGCTGATGGCCACGGCGCTGGCCCTCTACGTCACCACCCGCGCGCGCCCCGCCAGCCCCGCCGCGTCCCCGGCGGAATAGGGCCGAACACCCCCCTTCACCTTTCTCCAAATACGCGGATCCCGCCTCGCCGCCCGCGACGCCGTGCGGGCAGGGGCGCCGACCGCCGCGGGGCCGGGCAGAAGGCCCG
>WVSO01000098.1 GCA_015689745.1 Rhodobacterales bacterium HKCCSP123
CCTCCGGCATCAACGACGGGGCGGCGTCAGCCCCGCCGCCTCGGCCGCCTCGGCCCGCGCCAGGACCAGCGCCGCCGCCCCGTCGTTGATGCCGGAGGCATTGCCCGCCGTGACGCTCCCGTCCTTCTGGAAGGCAGGGCGCAGCCCAGCCAGCGCCTCGGCCGTCGTGGCCTTGGGGTGCTCGTCGGTGTCGAAAGGCACCATGTCGCGCTTCACCCGAACCTCGACCGGCACGATCTGCTCCTTGAAGCGCCCCTCTTCGATCGCGCGCCGCGCCCGCGTCTGGCTTTCCAGCGCGAAAGCGTCCTGCGCCTCGCGGCTGATCTGGTGCTCGGCGGCGACGTTCTCGGCCGTCACCCCCATGTGCCCGGTGCCGAAGGGGCAATGCAGCGCGCCGATCATCATGTCGAGCGCGCGCACATCCCCCATTTTCTGCCCGAACCGCGCGGCCGGCAGGATATGCGGCCCGTTCGACATGCTCTCGGCCCCGCCCGCGAGGCCGAATTGCGCATCCCCCATCGCAAGCGACTGGATGACCGAGACGATGGCCTGCGCGCCCGACCCGCACAGACGGTTCACGTTCATCGCGGGCACGGTGTCGGGAATGCCCGCCTCCATCGCGGCGACGCGGCTCAGGTACATGTCCCTGGGCTCGGTGTTGATCACGTGGCCATAGACCACGTGCCCGATCTGCCCGCCCTCGACCCCAGCGCGCTCCAGCGCGGCCTTGGCCGCGACGGCCCCGAGCGCGGTGGGCGGCGTCGCCGCGAGGCTGCCGCCGAAGGTGCCGATCGCGGTGCGCGCGCCCGACAGGATGACGATATCGTCCATGGTGGGTCTCTCCCTTGACTATCCGTTTCTATTCGCTCGCAGGCTGCCCCGCCCCGCCAGGGTGACGGTGCGTCCGGGCCTCTTCTTCCGACATCAGCGCGCCCATGCCCGCCAGGAACCCCTCGGCACCCGGCCCCAGGCGCTGCAGCAACTCGCCCTGGTAGGCCTGCGCGGCACGGGCCAGCTCGTCCATCATCGCGCTGCCCTTCTCGGTCAGCGCCAGCACGATCAGCCGCCGGTCCCGCTCGCTGATGCGCTTGGTGACGATCCCCGCCTCCTCCAGCCGCGTGGCGGCTCGGCTGACCTTGGACTTGTCCATGTCCACGCGTGCATGGATCTCGCGCACGGAAACCTCGGCCTCCTGGCTCAGATGCGCCATGACGCGCCACTCCGCGCGGCTCAGGCCGAACCGCTCCTGGTAGACGCGGGAAAACTCGCGGCTCAGCCGCCCGGCAAGGACGGCGACGCGGTAGGGCAGGAACCCGTCGAGGACGAAGGGATCGGACATCGGGCGGCCCTTCATTCGTTGCAGTTGCACCGAGAGTGCTCAAAACGATGGCCCGCCGCAAGCACATGCGGCGGGCCAATGGTCGCGTCCCGCGGCCCGGTCAGGCCGCCGCGAATTGCAGCGGGCGCACCTGCTGGAACAGACCCGTCGCCTTCAGCTTCTCCAGCACCTCGGCCGGCGGCTGCTCGTCGAGGTAGAGCAGCGCGATCGCCTCGCCGTCACGGGCCGAGCGGCCGAGCGTGAAGTTGGCGATGTTCACCCCGTTGGTGCCCAGCGTCTGACCCAGCGTCCCGATGATGCCCGGCACGTCCTTGTTGGTGGTGTAGAGCATGTGCTCGCCGATCTCGGCGTCGATGTTGATGCCCTTGATCTGGATGAACCGCGGCTTGCCGTCGGAAAAGACCGTGCCCGCGATCGACCGCGTCTTGGAGGGGGTCTTGACCACCAGCCGGATGTAACCGTCGAAAACACCGGTCTTGTCCTGCGTGGTGGTCGACAGCTCGATCCCCCGCTCGCGCGCGATGATCGGGGCCGACACCATGTTCACGTCGGGATTGGTCGCCTTCATCACGCCGGCAATCGCCGCACAATTCAGCGCCCTCAGGTTCATGTCCTTGACGACGCCGTTGTAGACGACCTCGATCTCCTCGATCGCGTCCTCGGTCAACTGGCCGACGAAGGCACCCAGATGCTCGGCCAGCTTCAGCCACGGGCCCATGATCCGCGCTTCCTCGGCGGTCACGGACGGCATGTTCAGCGCATTGGTCACGGCACCCGTCAGCAGGTAGTCGGCCATCTGCTCGGCCACCTGAAGCGCGACATTCTCCTGCGCCTCGGTGGTCGCCGCGCCCAAATGCGGGGTGACGACGACATTGTCCAGCCCGAACAGCGGGTTCTCCGTCGCCGGTTCCTCCTTGAACACGTCGAAAGCCGCACCCGCGACATGGCCCGACTTGATCAGCTCGGCCAGCGCGGCCTCGTCGACCAGCCCGCCGCGCGCGCAGTTGATGATGCGCACGCCCTTCTTGGTCTTGGCGAGGTTCCCGGCCGACAGGATGTTCGCCGTCTTCTCGGTGTAGGGGACGTGAAGCGTGATGAAATCGGCCTTGGCCAGCAGCTCGTCCAGCTCGACCTTGGTCACGCCGATCTGCGTGGCGCGTTCCTCGGACAGGAAGGGGTCATAGGCCAGCACCTTCATCTTCAGCCCCAGCGCCCGGTTGCAGACGATGGACCCGATGTTGCCCGCGCCGATCACGCCCAGCGTCTTGCCGGTCAGCTCCACCCCCATGAAGCGGGATTTCTCCCACTTCCCGGCATGGGTCGAGGCATTCGCCTCGGGGATCTGGCGGGCGACGGCGAACATCATCGCGATGGCGTGTTCCGCCGTGGTGATCGAATTGCCGAAGGGCGTGTTCATCACGATGATGCCCTTCTTCGACGCCTCGGGGATATCGACGTTATCAACGCCGATCCCCGCGCGCCCGATCACCTTGAGGTTGGTCGCGGCGGCGATGATCTTTTCCGTGACCTTGCTGGCCGAACGGATGGCAAGCCCGTCATACTCGCCGATGACGGACAGGAGCTTGTCCTTGTCCTTGCCGATGGAGGGGTCGAAGGTGACGTCGATGCCGCGATCGCGGAAGATCTGGACGGCGGCGTCCGACAGCTTGTCGGAGATGAGAACCTTGGGGGCCATGGGTGTGGTCCTTTGATGGAAATGGGGGGAGAGACGCCGGGCTGAAGCCCGGCCTGAATCTGCAATCCTGGGGGTAGGCCGGGCTTCAGCCCGGCACACCGTCAGGCCGCTTCGGCCTGTGCCGCGATCTCGGCGTGGAAGGCCCAGTCGAGCCAGGGCAGCATCGCCTCGATATCCGCCGTCTCGACCGTCGCGCCGCACCAGATCCGAAGGCCTGCGGGCGCGTCGCGATAGGCGCCGATATCCAGCGCCACGCCCTCGGCCTCCAGCCGCTTGGCGACCGCCTTGGCGAAAGCTGCCCCGTCCACGATCCGCGGATCGGTGAACTTCAGGCAGACGCTCGTGTTCGACCGCGTGGCCGGGTCCTCGGCCAGGTTGTCGATCCAGTCGCGCGCGGCGCAGAAATCGAAGATCGCCTGCGCATTGGCATCGGCCCGCGCCATCAGCGCCGGCAGCCCGCCGATCGAGGCCGCCCAGTCGAGCGCCACCAGGTAATCCTCGACAGCCAGCATCGAGGGCGTGTTGATCGTCTCGCCGACGAAGATGCCTTCGATCAGCTTGCCGCCTTTTGTCATGCGGAAGATCTTGGGCATCGGCCAGGCGGGCGTGTAGCTTTCCAGCCGCTCCACCGCGCGGGGGCTCAGGATCAGAATGCCATGCGCGGCCTCGCCGCCCATCACCTTCTGCCAGCTGAAGGTCGTCACATCCAGCTTGTCCCAGGGCAGGTCCTGCGCGAAAGCCGCGCTGGTCGCGTCGCAAATGGTCAGGCCGGCACGATCCGCCGGGATCGCATCGCCGTTCGGCACGCGCACACCGCTGGTGGTGCCGTTCCAGGTGAAGACCACGTCCGTGTCGAAATCCACGGTCGCCAGGTCGACGATCTTGCCGTACTCGGCCGTCATCACCGTGGCGTCGAGTTTCAACTGCTTGACCGCGTCGGTCACCCAGCCCGCGCCGAAGCTTTCCCAGGCGATCATCGTGCAGGGCCGCGCGCCCAGCATCGACCACATCGCCATTTCGACGGCACCCGTGTCCGAGGCCGGAACGATCCCGATGCGGTAATCGGCGGGAACGCCGAGGATCGCGCGCGTCTCTTCGATCGCGGCCTTCAGCTTGGCCTTTCCGACAGCGGCACGGTGCGAGCGGCCAAGGGCGGCGTCGGCAAGCTTGTCCAGCGAATAGACAGGGGGTTTGGCGCAGGGGCCAGAGGAGAAACGCGGATTTGCCGGCCGCGTCGCCGGTTGGTCAAGTGCCATGATCTGATACCCTCTCAGATATACGCCCCTCGTTGGGGAGGGGTGTCCCACCGCCGCACATACGGGGGGCACGGCACCTCGGCAAGACGGAAAATGCGCCTGATGCGTCGCATTCGGCCCGCGGCGGCCGTCGCGGGTTCACCATCGGAAACTTCGGGGATACGCCGTCACCCCCCGACCGCGGCACCGGTCTGGGGGAAAAATTTCCCGCTCGCCTTTAAGGCGATTGAAAACAAGGTGATACATCTTGAGGCGCGACATGTCAGCACTGCCACTGTCCACCACGATTGACAAATCGCTTGCAGCTTGCCGCGACAAGGCCCTAAACTAGAAGGCGAATGACCCAACGCGGCCACAATCGGAGGGCCCGTGCGAGACCAAGCCCACACTCTTCCGTTCGATCTGTCCGACTTTCTGCCTTTCCAGATGTCGGTGATCGCCGGACGTGCGTTCCAGCGGATCATGGAAGACACCGGTCTCCAGGTTCCCGAGTGGCGCATCATGATGGCCTTGCCGGCGCACCAGCCCTGCTCGAGCCATGACCTCTGCATCCTGACCGCGATGGACGCCGCCCGCGTCAGCCGCGCCCAGCGGCGGCTCGAGGATCTCGACATGATCTCGGTCGTGCGCGACACCGCCGACCGGCGGCGCCTCGTCGTGCGCCTCAGCGACAAGGGCGACGAAGAGGTCACGCGCCTCAAGTTCGCCGCGCGCGAGGTTGAAAGCAGGATCCTCCAGCAGCTCGGCCCCGAGGATCGCGCCAGCCTCAAGACCGCCATCGGCGGGCTTTACGACAGGCTCTGATCCAGCAGCATCCGCGTCAGCGCCCCCTCGGGTTCGGCAAGGCTGTCGATCACGTCGAAATGGTGCAGGCCGGGCATGTGAACGCCCCGCGTCTCGGCCCCCAGCCCCGTCCAGACATTCGACAGCAGATCGGTCTGCCGCACCAGCTCCGGCAATTCATCCGCCCCCACCGCGCAGACGATCTCGAGCCCCTCCCTCGGCAGCAGGAGCGCGGGGCTTTCCGCCGCGGCTTCTTCCGCGTCGAGGCGCAGCGCCTCGTTCATCTTCACCCGCAACAGCGGCCGCAGGTCGTGCAGGCCGGAAATCGACAGGATCCGCGCGACCCGCGCGGCCAGCTCCGGCTCCAGCACGCCCTCGCAGCCCATCCGCGACACCAGGTGCCCGCCCGCCGAATGCCCGGCAAGATGGACCGGCCCCCCGACCGCCGCCGCGGCCACGCGCAGCGCGTCGCGCACATCCCCGGTGATCTGGCTGATCCGCACCTGCGGCGCGAGACGGTAAGTGACGATCGCAACGGCAAACCCGCGCGCCAGCGCGCCCGCGCCGAGATACGAGAAATCGCGCCCGTTCCGCAGGTGCCAGTAGCCGCCATGCACGAAGACCATCAGCCCCTTCGCCGCCCCCTCGGGCCGGTAGAGATCGACGAACTGCCGCGGATCGTCGCCATAGGCCAGCGTCTCGCGGGCATGGGTGGCCTGAAACGCGCCGGATTTCACCAGCCACTCCTCCGACAGCCGCCCCACCTCGGGCACGGCGGCGGAATTGGCATAGGCGGCATCCCAGTCGGTGATGGGCATCGGCGGTCTCTCCTCGGGCTCGACGGTCCTTTCCCCCAGAAAAGGCCCCGCGGGCGGGGGATTGCAACGCCAAACCCGACCCCGCGGCACCTGCGGCATTTTCGGAAACGGACCGCGACAGGTCGCCTCCGGCCTTGCCGACTCCCGGTGGGCGGGGCTAACACGGTTGTGCTTCGGTCCGGGCGGTTCAACCGCCCGGTGAAAAGGGAACGCGGTGCAACTCCGCGACTGCCCCCGCAACTGTAAGCGGCGAGCGAAACCGGCACATGCCACTGGGGCCACATGCCCCGGGAAGGCCCGGTTCCCGCGACGACCCGCGAGTCAGGAGACCTGCCGAAGTGTTCACCCTGTCTGCGGTGCGGAGGGCACCCCGGGCAACGGACCCTTCCGTCGTGGTGACACCCATCACCGTTCGCGGGAGGGGTCCGTCGACCCCCCTCAAGAACATCGCAACAGACCATGCGGGCCGGATGCGCCCGCGAGGGGGACATATGAAACACATCTTCACGGCCGCGCTGCCCTTGGCGCTGCTGACCCCGGCCATGGCGCCGGCGCAGACCGCACTCTTCTCGCTCGACGAGATCGTCTTCTTCGGTAACGCGACCGAGACCGAGCTTGGCCGCATCGGCAACTCGGTCAGCATCGTCACCGACGAAGAACTGGAGGAGGCGGGCGACCTGCAACTGACCGAATACCTCGCCCGCCTTCCCGGCGTGACCCTCACCCAGAACGGCCCGCAGGGCGGCACTGCCGACATCCGCATCCGCGGCGCGCAGGGCCGCTATGTCAGCGTCTATGTCGACGGCATCCTTGTCACCGATCCTTCGGGCACGGTCATCGCCTACGAGGATTTCGGCGGCCTGACGACCGGCTCGATCCGCCGGATCGAGGTTCTGCGCGGCTCGCAATCGGCGCTCTACGGCGGCACCGCCGTGGGCGGTGTCATCAACATCTCGACCCTCGCGGGCGATGACGCGCCCGAGGGCACGAGCCAGACCGCCGCGCTCGAGGTCGGCAGCTACAACACCTATGCGCTCAGCTACGGCCTGACCCAGCGCACCGGGCCGCTCACCCTCAGCCTCGGCCTCGACCACACCCGCAGCGATGGGTTTTCCGCGGGCGAGGAGAACGCCGGCAACACCGAGGCCGACGGCTTCGACCGCACCCGCCTCAGCTTCGGCGCGGCCTACGAGGTGACCGACGCGCTGACCATCGGCTTCAACGGCTTTATCGAAAACGGAAGCCACGAATTCGACGAGGGGTTCAGCGGCTTCATCTTCGATGGAACTCCCGACGAGCGCTCCGAGCGCGAGACGGTCGGTCTTCGCGCCTATCTCTCCTACGACGCAGGCGGCGTGGCTCACGAAGCATCGGTCAGCGCCTACCGGATCGAGCGCAGATCCTTTTCAGACACGCGCGATCCGATGCTCTCCGTCTTCGAAGGGCGTCGGCTGGCCTTCGACTACAGCGGTACGGCTGATCTGGGCCCGGCAATGCAGTTGACCTTCGGCGCAAATGCAATGCGGGAAGAAGCCACCTACGACAACCTTCCCAGTGGCGCGCAGACCGTCGACACCTTTGGTGTTTTCGTCGAGGGAGTATGGTCGCCCAATGACGACTTCGACCTGACAAGCACCCTTCGCTACGATGATCACTCCGGGTTCGGCGGTCAAACCACGGGTCGTCTCGCTTTCGCGTGGCGGCCAGATGGCGGAACAGTGATCCGCGGTGCAGTGGGCACCGGGTATCGCCCACCGGCGGTCGATGAATTGTTCGGCGACTACGACGATGACGACTATCCGTTCTTCGGCAATCCGAACCTGCAGCCCGAGGAAAGCATCAGCTTCGAGCTTGGCATCGACCGGGAATTCACGAACGGCGCCAGCCTGAGCGCGACGCTGTTCCGGCTCGATATCGAGAACCTCGTCGCCTTCGACGCCTGCCCGAACATCGGCGCCCCGAACTTCGAATGCCAGCCCGGCACTTTCTCGACCCTGCAGAACCTGCCCGGCACCTCGCGGCGCCAGGGCATCGAACTGTCAGGCCGGCTGCCGCTGTCCGGTGCGATCACGCTGACCGGGGCCTACACCTACACCGATGCCCGCAACGCCTCCGGTGATCGGCTCCTTCTGGTTCCCGAGCATGACATCGCTCTCGGCATTGACGCGGAATGGGCGAATGGCTGGTCCGGCAACCTGACCGCGCAGCGCGTGATCGGTGTGCTCGACAGCGACTTTCCGGTCGCCACCCCGCTGCCCGACTACACCCTCGTGAACGCCTCGCTCGGCTACGAACTGTCCGACGGCGTCGAGGCCTATGTCCGCGTCCACAACCTCTTCAACGAAGAGTACCAGAGCCGCCGGGGCTTCGGCACCTCCGACCGGGCCGTCTACCTGGGCCTGCGGGCCCGCTACTGATGACCGCCCTGCACGCCCTTTTCCTCGGCCTCGCCCTCGCGGCGGGGCCTTCGGGCGCGCAGACCCTTTCCGCAGAGGCACCCGCCCGCGTCGCGCCGGAAGGCCCGCCCGCCCGCGTCGCGCCGGACGGCGCGCCCTCCCGCGTCGTCTCCATGAACCTCTGCACCGACCAGTTCGCCCTGATGCTCGCCGCCCCCGGCCAGCTGGTCTCGGTCAGCTACGTCAGCGCCAATCCCGTCTCCTCCCCCATGGCCGAGGAGGCCGCGCGCTACCCCCTCAACCACGGCAGCGCCGAGGAGATCTTTCTCCTCCGGCCCGACCTCGTCCTTGCCGACCCATGGTCGGACCCCGCCGCCCTCTCCATGCTCCGCCGCCTCGGCGTCGAGGTGGTGCAGGTCGAGGGCGTCCGGCAGCTCTCCGACATCCCCGACCGCCTCCGCCGCTTCGGCGCGCTCATGGGCCGCGAGGCCGAGGCAGAGACCCTGATCCGCCAGTTCGAGACGGATCTGGCCGCCCTCGCCGCCCCCGACACCGACGGCCCCCGCGCCATTATCTACTTCCCCAACGGCTACAGCCTTGGCGAAGGCTCCATGGCGCATGAGCTGCTGACCCGCGCGGGCTTTCGCAACATCGCCACCGAAATCGCGCCCAGCGCGACCGGCCAGATCGCCCTCGAACTGCTCGTCATGGCCGCCCCCGACCTGATCATCCGCGACCGCCCCTATCCCGGCGCGTCCCAGGCCGAGGCGATGCTCGACCACCCCGCGCTTCAGGCGCTGATCGCCGCGGGCGCGGGCCATGAAAGCGGCCCCGACTGGGCCTGCGGGACGCCGCGCGTCGTGGCCGCCCTGCGCGCGCTGGTCGAGATGCGCGAACGGCTGGAGGCCGCAGAATGACCCGCGCCCTCTTCCCCGCGCTTGCCGTGCTCACCCTCGCCCTCGCGCTTCTGTCGCTGCTGACCGGCCCGGCGGGCTTCGGCATCGGCGACAGCCTGCGCGCGCTTCTCACCGGGCAGGGCGAGGCCATCACCCTCGTGATGCGCGAGATCCGCCTGCCGCGCGTGTTGCTCGCCATCATGGTCGGCGCCAGCCTCGGCCTCTCGGGGGCGGCGCTGCAGGGCTACCTGCGCAATCCGCTGGCCGAACCGGGTCTGATCGGCGTGTCAGGCTCTGCCGCACTCGGCGCGGTCATCGCCCTGCAAACCGGCACGGCGGCGGCCTTTGCGCTTGCCCTGCCGCTGGCCGCCCTCACCGGGGCGACCGTCGCCGTCCTCCTGATCCTGCTCCTTGCAGGCCCACGCGGCGGGTCGCTCACGCTGATCCTTGCGGGCATCGCCATCTCGGCGCTGGCGGGCGCGCTGACCTCGCTGGCGCTGAACCTCTCGCCCAACCCCTTCGCCACGGCGGAAACCGTGTTCTGGATGATGGGCTCGCTCGCCGACCGGTCCTTCTCCCACGTCTGGATCGCGCTGCCCTTCATGGCGCTTGGCTGGGCGCTTCTCCTGCCACTCGGCCGCGGCCTCGATGCGCTGACCCTCGGCGAAGACGCCGCGGGCGCGCTCGGCATCCGCCTCGACAGGCTGCGCCTGCAGCTTGTCCTCGGCGTCGCCGCCTGCGTCGGCGCGGCAACGGCGGTCGCGGGCGCCATCGGCTTCGTCGGCCTCGTCGTGCCGCATCTGCTGCGCCCGCTCGTCGGCGCGCGGCCCTCTGTCCTCCTGCCTGCCTCGGCGCTGGGCGGCGCGGCCATGGTGCTGCTCGCCGACATCGCCGTGCGCCTCGTGCTGCCGGAACGCGACCTGAAACTCGGCGTGCTCATGGCCATCGTCGGCGCGCCGCTCTTCCTCCACCTGATCTACAAGACGCGGAGGGCGGGCGCATGACCCTCACCCTCGACGCCCTCACCGTCCGCCGCGGCGATTGCCCTGTCGTGGATCACGCCACCCTCACCATCACCGCGGGCGAGTTCGTCGGCCTGATCGGCCCCAACGGTGCGGGCAAGACCACGCTGATGCGCGGCGCGCTCGGCCTTCTGCCGCACACAGGCCGCTCCTCCCTGACCGAGATGCCGCCACAGGCCCGCGCGCGGCACGCCGCATGGCTGCCGCAAGCGCGCGAAATCGCCTGGCCCGTCAGCGTCGAAACCCTCGTCACGCTGGGCCGCACGCCGCACCTTGCCGCGGGCCAGCGCCCCGGAGAGCAGGACCGCCAGACCATCGCGCAGGCCATCGCCACCATGGGCCTTGCAGGCTTCGAACACCGCCCCGCGACCGAGCTGTCGGGCGGCGAACAGGCCCGCGTCCTGATCGCCCGCGCCTTGGCGCAGGACACCCCCCTGATCCTTGCCGATGAGCCCATCGCGGGCCTCGACCCGGGCCACCAGATCGCCACGATGACCGCCTTCGCGTCCCTCGCGCAGCAGGGCAAGGCGCTGATCGTCTCGCTTCACGACCTCGGCCTTGCGGCGCGACACTGCACGCGGCTGATCCTGATGCACAAAGGCCGCATCCACGCCGACGGCCCGCCCGAGGCGGTGCTGACCGACGCCAACCTGCGCGATGTCTTCGGCATCACCGCCCATTTGACGCTTACGCCCGATGGCGTCATCTTCCAGCCGCTCGAGGTGCTGCCATGACCGACCTGCCCGACCTGCTCACGCGCGGCGGCCCCGTGGTCTGGGCCATCGGCGCACTGTCCGTTGTCACACTTGCCCTGATCCTGTGGAAGCTCTTCCGCCTCTCCGCCCTCGGCGCCTGGTCCGGCGGCCGCGTCACGGGTGAGGCGATTGCCGATTGGCAACGCGGCGACGCGGAAAGCGCGCTTGCGCGCCTCGCCCCGCGCCGGTCCGTCCGCGCGCGCCTCGCCCATGCCGCCATGACCGCCCGCCGAGATGCGACCCTCACGGCGGATGCTGCCCGCGAAGACACGACCCGCATCGCCCGCGCCCTTCTGGCCGAGCTGCGCGGCGGCCTGCGCCCGCTCGACCTGATCGTGACCATAGCGCCGCTTCTGGGCCTTCTCGGCACCGTTCTCGGCATGATCGCCGCCTTCCAGGCCCTGCAGGAGGCCGGCGCACAGGCCGACCCCGCCACGCTGGCCGGCGGCATATGGGAGGCGCTCCTGACCACCGCCATGGGCATGGCCGTCGCCATCCCCGCCTCCATGGCGCTGACGTGGTTCGATGCCATCGCCGACCGCCTGCAAGCCGAGATGGAGGATGACGCCACCCGCATCTTCACCCGCGGGGGCGCAGGGTGAGTTTCCGTTTCGCAGACGCCCGGCCCCGCAGGCGGCCCAGCCTCACGCCGATGATCGACGTGGTCTTCCTGCTGCTCGTCTTCTTCATGCTTGCCGCCCGCTTCGGTCAGGAAGGCGCGCTCGACCTGTCGCTGGCTGGCGGCGGCGCGGGCACATGGGCGGGGCCGCCGCGGCTGGTTCAGCTGGGCGAGGACGGGCTGCGCCTGAACGGCGTGGCGCGGGATGAACAGGGCCTGATTCAGGCTCTGACCGGCCTTGTAGGGTCTGAAACGGACCTCATCCTGATCCAGCCGGACGAGGGCGCGGCCCTCCAGCGCCTGCTCGATACCATGGCGCTGCTGCAGGGGGCGGGCTTCACCAATCTCGCCTTGGTGGAGCCATGAACTTCGCCAGCCCACGCCCCCGCCGCGCGGCACAGGACCGCGCCATCGTGCCGATGATCAACGTGGTCTTCCTGCTGCTGATCTTCTTCCTGATGACGGCAAGCCTCACCCCGCCGCCACCCTTGGAGATCACGCCGCCCACGGCGCAGGCCGATCCGACAGACCCCCAACCCGGCACGCTCTACATCGCCGCCGACGGCACGCTCGCCTTCGGCGGCACCACCGGCCCCACGGCCCTCGACGCGCTGGCCGCAAGCCGCCCCGAAACGCTGCCGATCCTCGCCGATGCGGGCCTGCTCGCAGCCGATCTCGCCCGCCTCCTGCCGCAACTGGCGGCGGCGGGCATCACCGACATCCGCCTCGTCACGGTGCAACCATGAGGCGCGCGGTCGAGATCCTCGGCTTCCTCGGCCTCTCCGCCGCGGTCCACGCGGGCGTCGTCACGGGGCTGGGCGACGGCTTCGGCGGCCCGCAGGGGCAAGGGGCGGGTGGCGTCTCGCAAGCGACCCTGCAAGCCGCCCCCGAAAGCCTCGCCGCGCTGGCGGACCGCTGGTCCACCGCGCCCGAGACGCCACAGGCCCCACAGGCGCTGCAAGCCCCCGACATGGTCACCGAGACGCCGGAAATCAGACCCGAAACCGCGGTGCAGAGCCTGTCACGCCCCGATCAGCCGACCCTTCCCCAGACCGACCAGGCCCCGACCCGCAGCGCCGCAGCACCGCCCCCCGCATGGCGCGCGCCCGCGCTCGATCGGACCGCGCCGAGCCTGCCACAGCCCACCACCCCGACGCCCGGCACAGCCACCGCGCAGGCCGACAGCGCCCCCCGACGCAGCGCGCCGCCGATGCTGGCGCAACCGACCATCGCAGAGACGGCACCGACCACCGACGCCATGGCCC
>WVSO01000099.1 GCA_015689745.1 Rhodobacterales bacterium HKCCSP123
CCCTCGGGGCGCAGCACGAGCGAGGCGGCGAAATTGCCGGGGGGGTTGGCCCAGGCCCGCCCGCGTCGGCCCCGCGCGGCGGTCTGGTCCAGCGCACAGATCCAGGTGGGTCCCGGGAGGGAGGCCGCCTGCCGGGCGGCCTCGGCCATGGTGCTGTCGGTGCTGGGAAGGACCTGGCGGCCCACGTCCGCGGGCCAGCCCGTCACCTTAGCGGACCAGCGTTTCGGCAGCGGCCGCCGCCATGCCCTCGAGACCCAGCAGGTTGATCCCCGGCAGCCAGGCCAGCGCGATCAGTGCGGCCATCACCATGAGGCCCGCGTACTGGATGACACCCATCCGGCCATCGAGCCCCTCGCGGTCCTCGCCGAAATACATCAGGTAGACGATACGCAGGTAATAGAAGGCACCGATGACCGAGGCGATCACGCCCGCGATGGCGAGCCAGGCCATGCCCGCTTCGACCGCGGCCCAGAGGACGGCATATTTCCCGAAGAACCCGACAAGCGGCGGCACGCCCGCCAGCGAGAACATCATCACCAGGAGCGCCAGCGCCTTGGTGCCCTCGCGGCTCGCGAAGGAGGACAGCGCGCTGATGTCCGTGACCGCGCGGCCGTCCTTCTCCATCGTCAGGATGAAGGCGAAGGTGCCGATGTTCATGGTGACGTAGATCGCCATGTAGATCAGCATCGCCTCGACCCCCTGCTGGGTGCCCGAGGCAAGGCCCATCAGGGCAAAGCCCATATGCGAGATCGACGAGTACGCCATCAGCCGCTTGATGTCGGTCTGCCCGATCGCCGCGATCGCGCCGAGGAACATCGACACGACGGCAAGGAAGGCCACGATCTGCTGCCAGTCGCCCACCGCGCCACCGAAGGCGTCATGGACGACGCGCGCGAAGAGCGCCATGGCGGCGACCTTGGGCGCCGTCGCGAAGAGCGCCGTGATGGGCGTGGGCGCCCCTTCGTAGACATCCGGCGTCCACATGTGGAAAGGCGCGGCCGACACCTTGAAGGCAAGACCCGACATCACGAAGACAAGGCCGATCAGAAGGCCCACCGGCATCTCGCCCGCGGTCGCCGTCTGGATGATGCCCGCGAACATCGTCGTGCCCGCGTAGCCATAGACGAGCGACGCGCCGTAGAGGAGCAGACCCGAGGAGAGCGCGCCCAGGATGAAGTATTTCAGGCCGGCTTCCGTCGAGCGCACGCTGTCGCGCCGGAGCGAGGCCACGACGTACAGCGAGAGCGACTGCAGCTCGAGCCCCATGTAGAGCGCCATCAGGTCGCCCGCCGAGACCATTATCATCATGCCGATCACCGCCAGCGTGACGAGGATCGGGTATTCGAACCGCAGGATGCCGGTGCGCGCCATCCGGTCGAGGCCGATCAGAAGAACCGCCGCCGCCGACAGCAGGATCGTCACCTTGGCGAAGCGCGCGAAGGCGTCATCGACGAACATGCCGCCGAAGGCCACCCGCGTGCCCGTGGCGGTCACGCCGATGTAGAAGGCCATCACGACGAACAGGATCGCCGTGCCCCAGGTCAGCGCGGGCGCAAGCCCGTCCTTCGAGGTGTAGACCGCCCCCAGAAGCGCGCCCATGGCGAACAGCGCAAGGACGATCTCGGGGATCAGGATGGCAAGGTCGGAACCGATCATCGGGTCACCTCAGTGGGTCGCTGCGACATGGGTGTCGGGCACGTAAGTGGCCAACGCCGTGTCGTATTGGGTCACGAGCGCCTCGACCGAGGGGCCGATCATGTCGGTCACAAGGCTTGGGTAGACGCCCAGAAGAAGGGTCATGACGACGAGCGGCGCGAAGATCGCGCGCTCGCGCCGGTCCATGTCGGTGATCGACTTCAGGCTCTCCTTGATCAGGTCGCCGAAGACGACCCGGCGGTAAAGCCAGAGCGCGTAGCAGGCCGACAGGATCACGCCGGTCGCGGCGAAGACGCCGACCCAGGTGTTGACCTGGAAGACGCCGATCAGGGTCAGGAACTCACCGACGAACCCGCTGGTGCCCGGCAGGCCCACGTTTGCCATGGTGAAGAGCATGAAGATCGCCGCATAGGCCGGCATCCGCACGACAAGCCCGCCATAGGCGTCGATGTCGCGGGTGTGCATCCGGTCGTAGATCACGCCGACACAGAGGAACAGCGCGCCCGAGACGAAGCCATGGCTGATCATCTGGAAGATCGCGCCATCCACGCCCTGCTGGTTCGCGGCGAAGATGCCCATGGTGACGAACCCCATATGCGCGACCGAGGAATAGGCGATCAGCTTCTTCATGTCCTCCTGCACCATCGCGACGAGCGAGGTGTAGACGATGGCGATGACCGACAGCCACAGCACCAGCGGCGCCATGATGTCCGAGCCCACGGGGAACATCGGCAGGCTGAAGCGCAGGAAGCCGTAGCCGCCCATCTTCAGGAGGATCGCCGCCAGCACGACCGAGCCCGCGGTGGGCGCCTGGACGTGCGCGTCGGGCAGCCAGGTGTGCACCGGCCACATCGGCATCTTGACCGCGAAGCTTGCGAAGAAGGCGAGCCACAGAAGCGTCTGCATCCCGCCTGCGATCTGCCAGCCCATGATGGACATCGGACCGGCGTCGAACTGGTGGTTCAGGAGCGCCGGAATATCGGTGGTGCCCGCATCGACATACATCGCGATCATCGCGACCAGCATCAGCACCGAGCCGAGGAAGGTGTAGAGGAAGAACTTGAAGGCCGCATAGATGCGGTCCTTGCCGCCCCAGATGCCGATGATCAGGAACATCGGGATCAGGCCTGCCTCGAAGAAGAGGTAGAACAGCACCATGTCGAGCGCCACGAAGACACCGATCATCAGCGCCTCGAGCACCAGCATGGCGATCATGTATTCCTTCACGCGATGCGTGACGCCCCAGCAGGACGCGATGGTGATCGGCATGAGGAACGTGGTCAGCAGCACGAAGAGCACCGAGATGCCGTCAACGCCCACCTTGTAGGTCAGCCCGAAGAGCCACTCGCTCTCCTCGACCAGCTGGAAACCGGTGTCGTTCGGGTCGAACTCCACCAGGATCGCCAGCGAGATCAGGAAGGTGAACGAGGTCGCCGCAAGCGCCAGGCGCTTGGCGTTCAGTTGCGCCGCCGCATCCTCGCCCCGCAGGAACACGGCCAGGATGAGGGCCGCGACCAGCGGCAGGAAGGTGACGATGGAAAGCAGGTTGTCCATGGGTCTCTCTCAGCCTCCCGCGCGCAGCGTGACCCAGGTGACGAGGATGACGATCCCCAGCACCATGGCGAAGGCATAGGTGAAGATGTAGCCGGACTGCGCCCGCCCCGCGAGGCGGGTGAAGAAGGGAATGATCCCCAGCGCGAGCCCGTTGATCCCGCCGTCGATGATCGACCCATCCCCGCCCTTCCAGAGCGTGCGGCCCAGCCAGCGCGCGGGCTTCACGAAGAGGAAGTCGTAGGCTTCGTCGAAATACCACTTGTTCAGGAGGAACAGGTAGAGCGGCCGCTGAGCCGCCGCGAGGCGACCGGGGATCGACGGGTTCAGGATGTAGAACCAGAAGGCCGTCAGGAAGCCGATGATCATCGCGACGAAGGGGCTGACCTTGACCCACAGCGGGACGTAATGCGCCTCGTTGAGGATGTCGTTCTCGGGGGCGGCGTGGATCGCGCCCTCGCCCGGCGGGCTGGTAAAGACGTAGTGGTGATCCGAGCCGTGGCTGTCGATCTCGGCTGCGTGGCTGTCCGCGGTCTCGCCATGGGTGTCCGCCGCACCGTGGGTGTCGGCCTCGCCATGTGTGTCGGCCTCGCCGCCATGGGCCGCCTCTTCGCCGCCGTGATCGCCGGTGGCGTAGGTGTCGACGTATTCGACCCCGAAGAAGGTGGCGACCTGGTCGGTCTTGCCGAAGAAGCTGTTGTACCAGACGACACCCGCGAAGACCGCGCCAACGGCCAGGACGCCGAGCGGCACCAGCATGGTCATGGGGCTTTCATGGGCATGGTCATGCGTGTGCTTGCTGCCCCGCGCCTCGCCGAAGAAGGTGAGGAACATCAGCCGCCAGGAATAGAAGCTGGTGAACATCGCCGCCACGATCAGCGCCCAGAAGGCGAAGCTGCCCAGCTCGCCGCCGAAGGCGAAGGCGGATTCGACAACCGCGTCCTTCGAGAAGAAGCCGGCGAAGCCGATATAGGTGGTCGGGATGCCGACGCCGGTGATGGCCAGCGTGCCGATCATCATCGCCCAGAAGGTCAACGGGATCTTCTTGCGAAGCGCGCCGTAGTTCCGCATGTCCTGCTCATGGTGCATCGCGTGGATGACCGAGCCCGCGCCGAGGAACAGCATCGCCTTGAAGAAGGCGTGGGTGAACAGGTGGAACATCGCCACCGAGTAGACGCCGACGCCCGCCGCCACGAACATGTAGCCGAGCTGCGAACAGGTCGAATAGGCGATCACCCGCTTGATGTCGTTCTGCACCAGGCCCACGGTCGCCGCGAAGAAGGCGGTGACGGCCCCGATGATGATGATGAAATTGCCCGCCATGGGCGCGTATTCGATGATCGGCGACATGCGGCAGACAAGGAAGACACCCGCCGTCACCATGGTCGCGGCGTGGATCAGCGCCGAGACCGGCGTCGGACCTTCCATCGCGTCGGGCAGCCAGGTGTGCAGCAGAAGCTGTGCCGATTTGCCCATCGCGCCGATGAAAAGCAGGAAGGCGATGGTCTCGGCCGCGTTCAGCTCCATCCCGAGGAAGGTGATGGTCATCTGCGCCAGTTCGGCGCCCATCGGCAGGATCACGTCGAACTGGATCGAGTCCGTCATCCAGAAGAGCGCGAAGATGCCGAGCAGGAAGCCGAAGTCGCCGACGCGGTTGACGATGAAGGCCTTCATCGCCGCCGCCCCCGCCGAGGGTTTGCGGTAGTAGAAGCCGATCAGCAGGTAGGAGGCCACGCCGACCCCTTCCCAGCCGAAGAAGAGCTGCAACAGGTTGTCGGCGGTCACCAGCATCAGCATGGCGAAGGTGAAGAACGACAGGTATGCGAAGAACCGCGGCCGGTAGCTTTCGCCTTCCTTGAAGTTCTCGTCATGCGCCATGTAGCCGAAGCTGTAGAGGTGGACGAGCGCCGAGACCGTGGTGATCACGATCAGCATGATCGCCGTCAGCCGGTCGATGCGGATCGCCCAGTCGGTGAACAGGCTGCCGCTTTCGATCCAGGTGAAGAGCGGGACGGTATAGGTCTCGCCGTCGAAGCCAAGGAAGACCGTCCAGCTCAGCAGGCAGGACAGGAACAGAAGCGCCGTCGCCGCGGCCTGCGCGCCGGTCTGGCCGATCAGCCGCCAGGTGAAACCCGCTATGAGCGCGCCGACCAGCGGCGAGAAAAGGAGGATCGTTTCCATGTGCCGCTCAGCCCTTCATCACGTTGATGTCTTCCACCGCGATGGTGCCGCGGTTGCGGAAGAAGCAGACGAGGATCGCAAGGCCGATCGCCGCCTCGGCGGCGGCAACGGTCAGGATGAACAGGGTGAAGACCTGCCCCGTCAGATCGCCCAGGAAGGCCGAGAAGGCGACGAGGTTGATGTTGACCGACAAGAGCATCAGTTCGACCGACATCAGGATGATGATGACATTCTTCCTGTTCAGGAAGATGCCGAAGATGCCGATGACGAACAGCGCCGCGGCCACCGTCAGGTAGTGTTCAAGACCAATCGTCATGTCGTCCCTCCGCGAGGCCCAAACCGCCCCGCATGGTCGTTCATCTCGTGCCGCGGTTGGCCGCGGTCTGGTTCATGCCCGGGCGGTCAGAGACCTTGACCCGGCTTCACGTCTTTCAGTTCCATCGCCGTCTTCGGGTCGCGCATCATCTGCGCGATGATGTCCTGCCGCTTGATGTCGGCGCGGTGGCGCAGCGTCAGAACGATCGCCCCGATCATCGCCACCAGCAGGATCAGACCCGAAAGCTGGAACAGGAGCAGGTAGCGGTCGTAAAGGATCATCCCCAGCGCCTGCGTGTTGTGCGCTTCGGCGAGGGGCGGAATGGGGTTGCCCAGCCGCGCGTCCACACCCTCCGAGAAGGTCCAGGGCCCGAAGGCCAGCACCAGCTGCATCAAGAGCACGACGCCGATCAGCCCCGCCAGGGGCATGTAGCGCGCCATCTCGGCCTTGAGCGCGGCGAAGTCGATGTCGAGCATCATCACCACGAAGAGGAACAGCACCGCGACTGCGCCCACGTAGACGATGATCAGCAGCATCGCCACGAATTCCGCGCCCACCAGCACGAACAGCCCCGCCGCCGACAGGAAGGCGAGGATCAGCCACAGCACCGAATGGACCGGGTTCTTCGCCGTCACGGTCAGAAGCCCGCCGGTCACGACGGAGACCGCGAAGAGGTAGAAGGTGAAAACGCCCATGCTCATCTCAGCTCTCCCCGCCCTCGCCGAGGGCGTCGCTCGCCAGTTCCATCGCCTTGTTCATCGCCGGAACCCCGCCGAACATCGCCGCAAGGCCGATGGTCTCGGCGATCTCCTGCTTGGTGGCACCCGCTTCGACCGCGTGGCGCACCGTCAAACGGATCTGCGCCTCGGCCACGGCCCCCTGGATCGTCAGCCCCAGGAGCGTCAGCAGAAGCCGCGTCTTGGCCTCCAGCCCCTCGGGGTTGAACTGGCGGCCGAGAAAGGCCTCCAGCATCTCGGCGGGCACGGTCGGCCACATCTTGTCCATCTGCGCAGGGTTGAAACTGGCCATGGCCGGATTGACGGTCTTGACCCAGTCCTGAGCCATCTCCTGCGTCTGGCGCATCAGCGCCTCGAAGGGGTTCTGGGGGGCATCGCTCATCGGTAGGGCGCATCCAGTTCGAGGTTGCGCGCGATGGCCGCTTCCCAGCGCTCACCGTTCTCGAGAAGCTTCGCCTTGTCGTAATACAGCTCTTCCCGCGTCTCCGTCGCGAACTCGAAGTTCGGCCCCTCGACGATGGCATCGACCGGGCAGGCCTCCTGGCAGAAGCCGCAGTAGATGCACTTGGTCATGTCGATGTCGTAGCGCGTCGTGCGGCGCGAGCCGTCCTCGCGCGGCTCGGCGTCGATGGTGATGGCCTGTGCCGGGCAGATCGCCTCGCAAAGCTTGCAGGCGATGCAGCGTTCCTCGCCGTTGGGATAGCGGCGCAGCGCGTGTTCGCCGCGGAAGCGGGGGCTGAGCGGCCCCTTTTCATGCGGGTAGTTCACCGTGACCTTGGGCGAGAAGAAATACTTCAGCCCCAGCCGCATGCCCGCCCAGATATCCCCGAGCAGGAAGTATTTCGTCGCGCGGTTCCAGTCGATCTGGGTCATCTCAGCCTCCGATCGCCCAGCGGGCATAGGCGCCGCCGAAAAGTTCGAATTTCGCGGCAAAGGCCACCAGCACCACCCAGCCCAGCGAGAAAGGAAGGAAGACCTTCCAGCCCAGCCGCATCAGCTGGTCGTAGCGGTAACGCGGCACGATCGCCTTCACCATCGCGAAGAGGAAGAAGAAGAAAGCCATCTTGGCGACCATCCACAGCGGGCTGTCCGGGATGAAGGGGATGGGCGAGAGCCAGCCGCCGAAGAACAGCAGCGTCATCAGCGCGCACATCAGGAAGATGGCGATGTATTCGCCGGCCATGAACAGCAGGAAGGGCGTCGAGGAATATTCCACCTGGTAGCCCGCCACCAGTTCCGATTCCGCCTCCGGCAGGTCGAAGGGCGGGCGGTTCGTCTCGGCCAGCGCCGAGATGAAGAACAGGAACACCATCGGCAGGTGCGGCAGCCAGTACCAGCCGAACAGGCCCCAGGCCGTGTCCTGCGCGTTCACGATATCGCCGAAGTTGAGCGAGCCGGTCGAGATGATCACCCCGATGATGATCAGGCCGATCGAGACCTCGTAGGAGATCATCTGCGCGGCCGAGCGGAGCGAGCCGAGGAACGGGTATTTCGAGTTCGACGCCCAGCCGCCCATGATCACGCCGTAGACCTCGAGCGAGGACATGGCGAAGACATAGAGGATGGCCACGTTGATGTCGGCGAGAACCCAGGTCTCGTTGAACGGGATCACCGCCCAGGCGATGATCGCCAGCACGAAACTGGTCATCGGGGCCAGCAGGAACACCGGCCGGTCGGCCCCTGCGGGGATAACGACCTCTTTCACAACGTATTTCAGCGCGTCGGCCACGGTCTGCAGCAGGCCGAAGATGCCCACCACGTTCGGGCCCCGCCGCATCATCACGGCGGCCCAGATCTTGCGGTCGCCGTAGACCAGGAACAGGAGCGACACCATGACAAAGCCGATCACAAGCAGGCTTTGCGCCGCCATGATCGTCATCAGGCCCAGCGTGGTCGAAAAGAAGCCGTCCATGGGTCGTTCCCTAAACCGTCGGTATCCCCTGTTCGGCGCACGCGGCCGCCACTACTTCGGCGTCGAGCGTCTGCAACCCCCGCGGGAGCGCCGGCGAGATGGTGTAAACCGCATCTCCGACCCAAACGCCACCCTGTTCCTGCACATTTGTGCGGACATGTCGCGCAAAGCCGAAGCCGCGGATAAGTGCGTATTGCGCAGCTGCGCAGCGGGCGTAAGCGGCCACGTCGTCGCGGGTGCGGGCGCCGGTCATTTCGACGCGGAAGTTGACGAGATCGTCATCAAGCAGGCGCGTCTCCACCCCGTCGAAGGTGACACCGGCGGGCGGTACGCCCGTCGGATCGCCGCCCGAGGGGGCGCAGCCCGCCGCGGCCATGGCCGCGACGAGACCCAGCATGCCGGCGCGCCCGCGCGGCATCCCCCTTACTCCGCCGCGATCCGCGTCTCGGCCCGCGCCTTGGCCATTGCGCTCAGCTCGGCCATCAGGCTCGAGGCCCGCGCGATCGGGTTCGTCAGGTAGTGATCGCGTACCGCCTGCACGAAGCTCGCCTCGCCCAGGGGGCCAGGCGGCAGCGCTTCGCCCTCGTTCTCGGGCACCTCGTCGATCATGGCGAGGTGCGGCACCTCCGCCACCATCGCGCGGCGCAGCTCGGCGAGCGTGTTCCAGGGCTGCGTGGCCCCGACCTCTGCGGACAGCGCCCGCAGGATCGCCCAGTTCTCGCGCGCCTCGCCGGGCGGGAAACCCGCGCGCAGCGCCAGTTGCGGACGACCCTCGGTATTCACGAATAGGCCCTGCTCCTCGGTATAGGCAGCACCCGGCAGGATCAGGTCGGCGCGATGCGCGCCGCGATCGCCGTGGCTGCCCTGGTAAATGACGAAGGGCCGGCCATCAGCCGACGGCTCGATCTCGACCTCGTCCGCGCCGAGGTTCCAGATGACATCCGCCCCCTCGACCGCCGCGGCCATGCCGCCCTCGGTCACCGCGCCCACGTCCATCGCGCCCACGCGGCCCGCGGCCGTGTGCAAGACCAGCAACTTCGACCCGGACGCCGCGCACATCTTCTGGACGAAGGCCAGCACGGCAGACCCGTCGGCCTCCGTCAACGCGCCCTGGCCGAGGATGACGACGGGCGCTGCATCCGACTGGTCGCCAGCGCGCGACATCACCTGTTCGAGCGCCTTGCGGTCGGTGCCGATGTGCTCGTAGTCGTAGGTCAGGTCCACCGCCTCGCCGATCAGGCCCACGGTGGCGCCGTTCAGCCATGCCTTGCGGATACGCGCGTTCAGCACCGGCGCTTCCGCGCGCGGGTTGGTGCCGATCAGCAGGATCGCGCGCGAGGCGTCGATATCCTCGATCGCCGCCGTGCCGACATAGGCCGCGCGGTTGCCCGCCGGCAGCTTCGCGCCATCGACTCGGCACTCGACCGAGCCGCCCTGCCCCTCGACCAGCTGCTTCAGCGCAAAGGCCGCTTCGGTCGGAACAAGGTCACCGACAAGGCCCGCCAGTTTCGACGCGCCCTTGATCTTCGCGGCGGCGAGCGACAACGCCTCGCCCCAGCTCGCCGGGCGCAGGCGACCGTTCTCGCGGATGTAGGGCTTGTCGAGCCGCTGGCGGCGCAGACCGTCCCACACGTAGCGCGACTTGTCCGACAGCCATTCCTCGTTCACGCCGTCATGGTTGCGCGGCAGGATGCGCATGACCTCGCGCCCCTTGGTGTCGATGCGGATGTTCGACCCGAGCGCATCCATCACGTCGATGGACTCGGTCTTGGTCAGCTCCCACGGACGGGCGGTGAAGCTGTAAGGCTTCGAGGTCAGCGCGCCGACCGGGCAAAGATCGACGATATTGCCCTGCAACTCGCTTTCGAGCGTCTGGCCGAGATAGGAGGTGATCTCCGAATCCTCGCCGCGGCCGGTCTGGCCCATCTGGGTGATGCCCGCGACCTCGGTCGTGAAGCGCACGCAGCGCGTGCAGGAGATGCAGCGCGTCATCGCCGTGCCGACAAGCGGCCCGAGGTCCAGCTCGGTCGCCGCGCGCTTGGGCTCGCGGTAGCGGCTGAAATCGACGCCATAGGCCATCGCCTGGTCCTGCAGGTCGCATTCCCCGCCCTGGTCGCAGATCGGGCAATCGAGCGGGTGGTTGATCAGGAGGAACTCCATCACCCCCTCGCGGGCCTTCTTGACCATGGGCGAGTTGGTCTTGACCACCGGCGGCTGCCCCTCGGGGCCGGGGCGCAGGTCACGCACCTGCATCGCGCAGGAGGCGGCGGGCTTCGGCGGGCCGCCCACGACCTCGACAAGGCACATCCGGCAATTGCCGGCGATGCTCAGGCGCTCGTGGTAGCAGAAGCGGGGGATCTCGATCCCGGCCTGTTCACAGGCCTGGATCAGCGTCATCGCGGGATCGACCTCGATCTCCCGGCCGTCGATGATGATCTTGCGCAGGTCGCTCATGGGGTGCGGTCCTCTGTCCGGCGCGGGCGACTGGTCTGGTTCCCTGCGCCGCCCGGCGCGTTCATGGTTGGCCCGCTTTTAGCCCCCGCGAAGCAGTCTGCCAATGGGCGAGCCCGCGGCGATTTCGTCGCGCCCCACGCGGCAGGCCCCTTCGACGTCTTCCTCGTCGGTCACGCCGCGCTGCGCGAAATAGGCCCGGGCGAGGCTGATATAGCGCTCCTGCTCGGCATCGTTCTCGACATACTCGGTCACCTCGTCCCGGCTGTAGCCCAGCGACATGGCATGGGTGGCCAGCCCGAGGAGAAAGGCATTGGCCGCGAGGCTGCGTCGCTCGATCGTCGGACAGGTCGTTTCGATATGGCGCCCGATGGTGATCGCCAGAAGGCCGCTGTGCAGCCTGTCGTCGTTGCGCAGCACGTCGAATCCGTCGGCGCGCACGGCCCCGACCGTGGTCAGGAGACCGGTCGCCGTCACCAGCAGGGAAATCGCCATCACCTTGGCATAGGTCTTCATCGTCATGTCGCCTTCTCGCGCGTGGTCCCGAAGCCGGAGATGGGCCTCTCAGCCGTGGTTATGCAATAACAGCGTCCCGATCCGCACGAGCGGAGGCGGAGGACCGCCGATCCCGCCGGTCTGCAACGCCGTCAGAGACGGACGCCCCAGAAGGTGACGATCAGCCAGACAAGTCCGGTGATGAAGATGACGGAGAGGATGCCGTAAAAGGCCGCCTCCATCCGTTCCGGTGTATTCAGCGCCATGGCCACCCCTGACGCCGCCATTGCGCCGACGACGATGCCCAGGATGGAGCCACCGATACCCCAAGTGTACCCGAGCAACATGCCCGTGATGCAGCAGGCGAAATAGATGATCGCCAGACCATACCAATACAAACGCACCATGAACCGCGGTCCTCTGCCCTTGCCTGCAGCCGGTCTCGTTGAATGGACCCGCCTTCCCTGACGGGAAGAATACGGAATCGGGGCGTTTTTCGCAACGCTCCGGGTCGCGCGCTGCACGGATCATGTGGCAGCCGTGCAGCAACAGGGGGCGCCCTTCCGCGCCCGCAAGGGCCGGCGAGTGCCCCGGATGCGGGGTCTACCGATCCGCGCAGCTGCCCGCGACGACCGGTTCTCCGCGGTCGGTGCGGTTCACCGCCCAGTCGCCGGTTGCGGGGTCCAGCGACCAGTCGATCTCGGAAGAGCCGGTGCGGTCGAGGCAATGCTGCGTCGCCACGAAGCGGGCGCTTTCGCGGACCTGGACAAGCGTCGCGCCCGGCGCGCGCACGAGGACGGTGAAGTCTCGCCAGGTCTCGCCGGTGCTCAGCCGCGCCGTGAAGGGGAGGTCCACGCTCCTCGGGCCGCGGTCGCGCCAGCCGCAGCCGGCGGCAAGGGACAGGACGAGCCCGACAAGGACCGTGGTGCGCATCGTGGTGCTGATCATGGCTGCTCCGTTCCCCTGCTCGTGACGGGCGGCTTGGCGCCCCGCCCTGCCTGCATATCCGGCCATCGCCCCGCGTCGCAAGCCCCGAGGCCCGCCCGCGCTAACGCGCCGGCCCCGCGGCC